>CAZHXV010000019.1:0-24033 GCA_964536455.1 uncultured Aquimonas sp. | reverse complement strand
GTTCTGCTGCACCTGGTTGACGCCGGCCACGCGGATTTCCACGGGGTCTTCCACCGTGGAAATGTTGCGCTCGTCCGTGTTGAGGATATTGAGCGCGGTGTAGAGCGACACCGTCTTGCCCGAGCCGGTCGGGCCGGTCACCAGCACCATGCCGTAAGGCTTGGCGATGGCGTCCAGAAACAGTTTCTTCTGATCGTCCTCGTAGCCCAGCTTGTCGATGCCCATCTTGGCGGCGTTGCCGTCGAGCACGCGCAGCACGGCCTTTTCGCCGAACAGCGTGGGGCAGGTGGAAACGCGGAAATCCATCGATTTGGATTTGGAAAGATTCAGCTTGATGCGTCCGTCCTGCGGCACGCGGCGCTCGGCGATGTCCAGGCCGCTCATCACTTTCACGCGCGAAGCGATGCGCGCGTTGAGCTTGATCGGCGGCTTGGCCACGGTGCGCAGGATGCCGTCCATGCGGAACCGAACCCGGTATTCGGATTCGTAAGGCTCGAAATGGATGTCCGAGGCGCCGCGCTTGATCGCATCCACCAGCATCTTGTTGACGAATTTCACCACCGGCGTGTCGTCGCCCCTGGCGTCGATACCGCCGGCATTGTCGCCATCCTCGTCGTCGGCGGTGGATTCCAGCCCCTCCAGCCCCTCGTCGTCCTCGCCGCCGCCGGCGAAATCCTCCGCGGCCAGCAGTGCCTGCTCGATGCCGCGGCGCAATTGATCGGCATCCACCAGGATGGCCTCGGTGGAAAGATTGGTCTGGAACTTGATCTCGTCCAGCCCGCGCGAATTGGTCGGGTCGGCGATGCCCACGTACAGCCGGTTGCCGCGCTTGAACAGCGGCAGCGCCTGGTGCGTGGTCATGATCTGTTCGGAGATGAGCTTGGCCGGCGCCTGTTTCATGTCGAGCGCGGAAATATCCATCAGCGGCATGCCGAATTCGATCGCGTTCGCCGCAGCGATCTGGGCGGCGGTGACCAGGCGCTTTTCCATCAGCCACACCGGCAGCGGCTTCTTGTCCTTGGCGGCCTCGTCCTGGGCGCGGCGGGCATCGGCTTCGGTCAGCGCACCGTCCATCGCGAGGCGGCGCACGATGCCAGTGATGCCGACGAGGTTCATGCTGGCGGCGGGGGTGCTCATGGACGCGGTTCCGGGAAGCTGACGATGGTCAGACTTTACCGCCAAGTCGTGACGCGCTCCACGGGGACAGGATCTCCCTCGCGTTTCCGCACACCTTCCCGCACGCTCGATTGGGACAGGCCGGGTTTCCGTGTTCCTACAGGGCGAGCGAGCAGGAAGCGGTGCCTGCCGAACAGGTGGTGTTCTTCAGCAAACTGGCGTTGCCGCGCGCACCCGGCACGAACTGGATTGAGGAGTTGGCGATCCAGTCGGCCGGAGTCAATCGCGTTGGGCCGGTGGCGCAGGCCCGCGCCACAAACAGCGTACTGTCCCGCGCATCGGCGATGTCCGCTGCCGCGGTGTGCATGAAGGCGCTGGCTTCCGCCAGGCAGGCGGCATTGGCTGATCGCTGCATGTAGTCGCGGTAGGCCGGCAGTGCGATGGCGGCGAGGATGGCGATGATCGCGACCACGATCATCAATTCGATCAGGGTGAAACCCGCATTGCGCCGGTACATGTCGATCTCCCGTACGACTCCGAAGGCATTTCAAGCAAGATGCGGGCCATATTCTGCATTTCGCAGGATGATGGGCGGCGGTGCGGGATTTGGAGGCCAGTTCACGCTCTGCCGTGGCTCAGCCAGCCATGCGTGGTGCCGCGTTCAGTACAACATTGCCCTTGTTGCGGTCGTCATTCAGTTCGAAGGCGCGTCGTGGCTGGCTGCGTTGGCCTGCTCGATGGCCTGCGCCCAATCGTCCCGACCCAGGTTCCTCAAGTCGCTGCACAGGCGCAGGAGGCCGGCATCCCGGAGCGGCAGGCGCTCGGCGGCCCGCAGGAAATAGGGCAGCGCGGCTTCCGGTTGAGCCGTCTTGGTGTAGATCATCGAGCCGAGGTGAAGGTATTCGGCCGCCGTGAACTTCGCGCGGCGAGTGATGACCTCGGCCACTCGCATGGTTTGGGTTTCATCCAGCCCGATCCCGGCCCGGATATTGGTCATCATGGTCGTCAGGATGTTCCGGGTGGCCAGCGTCATCTCGGCGGTTTCCAGCCGTTGCAGCAGGCCATCCCAGTCGGCCTGGGTCACCGAGCCCTGGATGGTCTTGTAGATCACGACATTGGACCAGGCCGAAGGCGAGCCGGTTCTTTCGGCCGCCTCCTCGACCGTTTCGATGGCCTTGGCCAGCCAGGGGCTGCCCTTGCCGGCCTTCCGGCCAGCCAGATCGAAATAGATTCCGCCCAAGGCGAGGCGGGCGCGGGAGGAATCCGGCGCGGCGCGCACGTTGTATTCGGCAAAGCGAACCGGGTCGCCCCAGATCCAGGCGCGTGCGGCTCCTGCCGCGCCCACGGCCACAAGCAGGGCAGCCACACAGACCGCTGCCCACGGCTGGCGCAGGTTCCAGCGTTGCCATGCGGCGGCGAGCAGGTCTCCCAGAGCCAGAACCGCGCCGATCAAGGGCAGGTGGTTGCGATGCTCGAAGGCCAGCTCCAATGCAACCACATTGCTGGAGATGAAATGGCCGGCAAAAAACAGCAGCACGCCCAGCGCAAACAACGGACGGCGCTTGCGCCAGGCCCAGGCCCAGGCGAGCAGTGCCGCCACCAGCAGCAATGCAGGAAGCGTGGCGAGCGGCTGCAGCAGGCCGCGCGAAACCGGCATCGCGTCGTAGTTGAACGGCATCAGGCCGGGCAGCGGAAGCACGATCTGGCCCAGGTACATCGCCAGTACGCGGGCCTGCGTGAGCAGGCGTTCGGCGCTGTTGAAATCGCGGCCGCCGTAGGCTTCCGCGCTCCAGTAATGCGGCAGCGCCCAGAAAAAATAAAAGGCCGTGCCCGCCAGCGTCATCACCAGATAGAGCCGGCGCAAGGAATGCGCGCGCCAGGGTTGTGCTGCGCCAAACCGCAGCACGGTGAGCTCCAGTAACAGGCAGTACGCCGGCAACAGCGCCGCATCTTCCTTGCTGGCAAGGGCCAGCAGCCAGAACAGCGCGGCCAGCGCGCCATGCGGCCAGCCTCGGCGATCCGCCATCTGGGCCTGCCGCAAACCCAGGTACGCCCACAGCGCCAGCACCAGGAACAAGGTGGACAGGGTCTGCATGCGCTGCACCACATACAACACCGCGGAAACCTGCAAGGGATGGATCGCCCACGCCAGCGCCAGCAGCAAGGCCGCGATGGCGGCGCGTTGCGGGGGCCATTGCGCAAGCAGCAGCAAGCGACGGAAGAACAGCGCGAGGAAGAAGGTCGTCAGCGCATGGATGAACAGGTTGGTTGCCTTGAAGGTGGCCGGATCGAGGCTGCCGTGACGCCAATAGTCCAGGCCGAAGCTCACCATCGCCAAGGGACGCGAGCCATTGAAGCTGGAAGCGGCATACACCAGCGAATCGCGATCCAGCGTTTCCACCTTGATCAACGGGTTGTCCACGATGGTGTGCGCGTCGTCCAGCACGAAGCTGCCGCTCAGGCCGAGGCTGAACAGCCCGGCCGCGAGCAAGGCGGCCAGCAGGGCAAGCAACAGGAAACGTCCGTTCGCAAGGTTCATGGGCACCGCGGGGGAATAGTGGAAATTGGGAGTGTAGGCGAAAGCCTCATGGCGCTTGAGGCACACCGCCCGGGGGAGTTGCCGCGTTGAGCCTGTCCTGCCCGGCCTGTTCGACGGCTTGCGCCATATCCGCCATGCCTTCGGCACGCAGTTCGGCGGCCAGTTGCCAGGCGAACGGATCGCCCGGGGGCGACGTGTTGACGGCTTTGAGCAAATACCGCAGCGCCGGTTCCGGCTCCTCCAGATCGGTCATGACGGCGTAGCCGATCTGCGCCAGTGTCAGCGGCTTGAGGCTGGCCCGCGCATCCAGCGTGGCCAGTGCCGCCAGCACCTGCGGCTTGTCCAGCGTCACGCCGAGGCCGGCGTAGTAGGTGAAGATCATGGGCGCGCGGATGTTGTCCCAACTCATGCGGGCGGTGCGCAGCCGCTGCTGGAAGCGTTCCCAATCCTGCGGCGCCACGTCGCCGCGGATGGTTTTCAGCACGGTGAGCAGGGCAAGGCTGTTGAGCGTATCCGGCGTGGATTCGGCCCCCGCGGCGCAGGCGCGGATGGCATCGTCCAGATACGGGTTGGGTTGCGCCGCCACGCCACCGCCGGCATTGAAATACGAATCGCACAACTCGATCCACGCGCGCGGCGAGCCGGGGGCCGCCTTCGTGCTGGCCTCCGCCAGCAAGACGTTGCTGCTCCAGCTGTGTGCGCGCAGCACCGTGGCGCCGCCCAGCGCCAGCAGCAGCGCCCCGCACAGCCCCGCCCATGCCGCAGGGCGCAGATGCAGGCGTTCGCCAAGGCGCAGCAATACGCTGCCCACGGCCAGCACCGCGCCGATCAGCGCGAAGTGGTTGCGATGCTCGTAGGCCAGTTCCAGCGCCACCACGTTGCTGGTGATGAAGTGCGCGGCGAAAAAGAGGAACACGCCGAGGGCGAACAAGGGCTGGGCGCGGCGCAGCCGCCACGCCAGGGCCAGCAAGGCCACGATCAACGCGATGGCGGGCAGGGTTGTCCACGGTTCCAGCAAGCCACGCGAAGGCTGTATCCAGTCGTAGAAGAACGGCATGTGCTGCGGTAGCGGCAACACGATCTGCCACAGGTACATGCACAGCACCCTGGGTTGCGTCAGCAGGCGTTCCCACGTGGAAAAATCGCGCCCCGCGTGCGCTTCCCACTGCCAGTAGTGGGGGAGTGCCCAGAACGCATACGCCGCCGCGCCCGCCAGCACCGCCATCAGATACCCGCGCCGCAGGTTTCCCGCCACGCGCGCATCGGCGGCGGCAAAGCGCAGCACGGTGAGTTCCAGCGCCAGCGTGTAGGCGGGCAGCAGGGCGGAATCCTCCTTGCAGCCCATCGCCAATGCCCACAGCAGCAGGCAGCCCATCAGGCCAGTGCGGCCGGAGTTTCCCTGCATCTGCGCGCGGCGCGCCTGCAGGTAGGCCAGCAGGGCGAGCACCAGAAACAGCGTGCCCATGGTCTGCAGGCGCTGCACCGCGTACAGCACGGCGGAAACGTGCAGCGGATGCGCCGCCCAGGCCAGCGTCAGAACGGGCGCGATCCAGGCAGCCCGCCTTTCGGGCATGCCCGACACCAGCAACAGGTTGCGGAAAAACCAGGCCAGCGCGCAGGCGGTGAGGGCATGGATGAGGATATTGGTGGTCTTGAACGTGGCCGGATCGGCCATGCCGCCCGCGCGCCAGAAATCCAGCGCGAAGCTGAGCGTGGGCAGCCCGCGCATGCTGCCCGATACCTGCTTGGTGGCGAGCACCTCCACCAGCGCATCGGCGCTCAACCGGGAAAGGTGGATGCTGCGGTTGTTGACGATGTTCGGGATGTCGTCGAACAGGAATTCGCCGGGCAGGCCGGGGGCGAACAGCAGCCCCGCAAACAGGGCGACGAGCAGGCTGGCGAGCAGGAAGCGGAAGGTGACCACGGGCATGCGCAATCCTGGGCAGCGGGGCGGGGGTGGCGCTGTGTTCACAGGCCACAAAAACGAAAAGCGCCTTGCGGCGCTTTTCGCAGACCAGACGAAATGTCTGTTCGTTGCAACTTACTGCTGGAGCGAGCAGGAACCGCTACCGGCATTGCATTGAGTGGTCTTCTTCAGGGCAACCGTGCCCCTTTCCCGGGGCTGGAAGGTGATCGCGGTGCCGGCCGCGAAGGCAGCGGGATCGACCCGGGTAAGGCTGGCGCTGAGGCAGGCAGCCGGAGCAAAGACAGTGGAGGTGCGGTTGTCGGCGGCATCGGCCACGGCCGTATTGATCCAGGCCTTGGCTTCGCCCATGCAGGCACCATTGGCGGAGCGCTGCAGGTAGTCACGGTAGGCCGGCAGTGCAATGGCGGCCAGGATGGCGATGATCGCGACCACGATCATCAATTCGATCAGGGTGAAGCCCTTCTGCATCTTCATGGGAGACTCTCCTAAATTGCGGTTTGAACGGTTAGCTAACGTACGCGATGCTCGGACTGGCTCTTGCGCCTTGTCCTTGGCCGTGAGGCCAGGCGTTGCACCGGCGAGCAAGTGTAAGGCAGCAATCGTGCCAACATCGGTGGAAACGGCGGGGCCATGGGGGAAGTTGTGATGCCCCGCACATCGGCATCGACGGATGAACATCGCGGTAACGGAAGCGATGGTCGGAGCTGCGATGCACGCGACATCCCGACATTCCGATCCCATGACTGGCTGCGTCATGTTGTGACGAATATGGTCAGGCCGTGAAGTGCGCCGGGCGAGTGAACCCTCATTGGCTGGTTTGGGCGTCGATCTGTTTCGGCATGGAGGTTGGCGATGACGTGCTCCGCATCTGCGCCCAGGTCAGCAGGAAGCTTCGCTGATACGAGCGTTGCCCGGCGGTCGCGCCGTGGCGGTTCTCCAGCGCAAGCACTTCGCCGAACCTGCCCTGCACCGCCGCCGCCAACTGCGCCTGCACCAGCATCAGGTTGCGCAGAGGGGCGTCCATGGCCTCCGCCGGGTGTTCCAGCACGGCGATGGCGGTAGGCAGCATCCGTGTCGCATCGCGCCGGGCGGCCGCATCCAGCGCAGCCAGCACGTCCTTCACCAATGGCGGTTGTGCTTGTTCATCGATCCAGGTAGGCCGGATCCAGACGCCATCCAGTTCCTGCGGGGTCAATGACGAAAGGGTTTGATTGACGATGCTGGCAACGTGATCCGTCCACATCTTCAGGTCGCGATCGGCCAACGGCGTTCTGGATAGATCGCGCAAGGCGAACAGGGCGTTCAACGTGACCCGGGCGCCAGTGAATTCGACAGCATCGGGTTCGCCGCGCAGCCGCCCGGCAAGGGCGTAGCCGATGCGTTTGCGAAAGGCGAATCTGGCTACCGGGTCGCCTGCAATGGCCGCATAGGGTTGCGGTACATAGCCATCCAGCAATTCCGCCACCGGCATGCCGGTATCCACGATATCCAGCAATTCGATCGCTTCCGCCCCCTTGAAGCGGCTCCGTGGGGCGTTCAACGCAACTACCGGGAAATAGTCCGAGTGAGGTTGCGCACCGTACGAGCGCACATAGGCCCGCAACACATCGCCGCCACCGACGCGACGCAAGGCAATGTGTGCTGGGGAGTGCAGATGGACGCGCGCAAGCTCCGAACTCAGAGGCTCCTGCGCGAAGACCGAGGCGTCGATGGCGGGGCCGGGGTGGGTGTGCGCCACGACGATGAAATCCGTGCTTTGCGTCACGTACAGTTCGCTGTCGGGGAACTCCGCCAGCAGCGCACCCAGCATGGTGGCAAACAACGGGCCATCCAGTTCATAGGCCTGGATCCATTGCACCAGCATGCCGTCCGGCTTCAGGTGAGCGCGCAGAAAGCCATAGAACTCGCGGGTGAACAGGCTGGCAACGCCACTTACCCAGGGGTTCGATGGCTCCGACACAATCACGTCGTACTGGCGGTTGCCCATCGCGAATACGGTACGGGCATCGTCGATGCGCAACGTCGAGCGCGGGTCGTCGTAGGCGCGCGCCACCCGTGGGCCGAACAGGCGCGCCGCCTCCACCATCGCCGGCTCGATCTCGATGGTTTCCACCAGCTTCGGTTTGGGGCTTCCCAGCAAGGTATGCGTGGTCAGCCCCGAACCCCAGCCGATCACCGCGATTTCCGCAGGAGCCGGATGCAGCAGGGTGGGCAGCACGCCTGCCATGATCATGGTGGTTTCGTCGTCGGTCGGGGCGACCGCCATGTCCAGCGCCAGGGCGGCATCGGTCTTGCCGTTGGTGCTGATGGCCGCCGTCCCATCCGGTGCGGTAACAAACCCGACGGTAGCTGTCCTGCCATCCCGCAAGTACGGAATTTCCACTTCCTCGCCGAGTGCGGCCTGACCAAAGCGGAATACGCCGGACAGGCGCGTGCGCGGATCCACTTGGCCGAATACGAACGATGCCACGACTGCGGTAAGGATCACACCGATCGCCAGCGGTACGGCCATGCGTTGCTCGCTGCGTGCCTGCCTCCTGGCAAGCAGCGCGAGGCCGAGCGCGCAATCCGCCAAGGCTGCGACGACCACCGCTCCATGCACGCCCAGTAGCGGGATCAGCAGGTACATCGCCAGCAACACGCCGACGATCGCGCCCAGCGTATTGCTGGCGTACACCTGCCCGATCCTGCGTTCGCTGCCGCCCGCACGCAGCAGCGCGACGGTGAGCAGTGGCAGCGTCATGCCAGCGAAGTATGCTGCCGGGAACATCACCAGCAGCGACACCAGCGCGCTTCCCGCCATGAACAGGTCGTAGCCCGAATCGCTCCGGTTCAGTGCCTGCATCAACCACGCGATGCCCTGGAAAGAATGTGCGAACACCACCACCGAGAGCAGCGCGCAAACGCCCTTCATCACCTGCGCCCAGGCGGTACTGCCCACGGCATCCACGATCTGCGCAGAACGCTGGCGTACCCGCCTGCCGCCGAACGCAAGCCCCAGGATAAAGGCGGCCAGCATCAGCTCGAACGAATGCAGGGTGGTGCCCAGCGCGGTGTTGAGCATCCGCACCCAGCCGATTTCGTACACGAAGGAGGTGGCGCCCGTTGCGAAGGCGCAGACCAGCAGGAAGCGCGTCAGCGCGGGGGGGTCGCGATCCTCCTTCGCGGCTGCCGCGCCAGTATCGGCGGACGCCGGCTGCGTACCCGGCTCTGCCACCGTCTTCCATACCGCCCAGGCGCCCAGCGCCACCACCACGTTGATCAGGCCTGCGGTGAACATCGCGCCCGGCATGCCCACGGCCGGCAGCAGCATGAACACTGCCGCCAGCGCACCCAGCGCAGCCCCCAGGCTGTTGCTGAAATACAGGCCGCCCAACACTTGGCCGTCGTCTGCTGGCGTCAGACGCAGGAAGGCCGCGCTCATCAGCGGGAAGGTCATCCCCAGCATCACGCACTGCGGCAGGATCAGGATCGCCGCCGTACCCCACTGATAGGCATGGGCCGCCAGCGGCGATGCCAGCGCTGGCAACACGCTTCGCTGGGAAAGGCCGATATACCCTTCGAAGAACGGATGGAACGCCAGCCCGCACAGCCCTACCACCAGTTCCAGCACGGCGTAGCGCAGCAGCAACTGTCCCCAGCCCACACTGGCCCGGCTTGCCAGCCACGCGCCCAGCGCCATGCCGCCCATGAAGATCGCCAGCACGAGGGCTTGAGCGTAGGCGGCATGCCCCAGCACCAGGCCAAGGTAATGGGACCAGATGGATTGGTAGATCAGGCCGGAAAACCCGGACAGGACGAACAGCCAGAGCAGAACCCGGCCTTGCAGTGCAACGCGCATGACGACCCCTCAAGAATCTCCAGTCTGCAAGAATAGCTTGTGGGTAGCCCACTGGTGCGTGCAGTCTGTGGTATCGGCCAGACACTCGTCTCATGCAGGCTACTCGTCAGGGTGTTCGACAGTCTTGGCGCGCGGCAGCGCATAATGCGAGCAACATGAAAGAGATTCGCTCCCCTGACGATCTGGCCATCAACGGCGCGCCGCCTGCATTCGCCGCACCCTTGCATGTTGGCCGCCCCAACATCGGCAACCGCGAGGCTTTCCTCGCCAACGTCAACCGTATTCTCGACAGCCAATGGCTGACCAACAACGGCCCGATGGTGCAGGAGTTCGAGCGGCGTATCGCCGAGCGTGTGGGCGTGAAGCATTGCGTGGCGATGTGCAACGCCACCATCGCGCTGGAAATCGCGATTCGCGCGCTGGGCCTCACCGGCGAGGTCATCGTGCCGTCATGGACGTTCGTGGCCACGGCCCATGCGCTGTACTGGCAAGGCATCACGCCGGTATTCGCCGACATCGACCCCGCCACGCACAACCTCGACCCCGATGCCGTCTGCCGGATGATCACTCCGCGCACCAGCGGCATCATCGGCGTGCATCTGTGGGGGCGAGCCGCTCCCATTGACGAGTTGCAGGCGATCGCGGACGAGCATGGCCTGAAGCTGATGTTCGATGCCGCCCATGCCTTCGGCAGCAGTTACAAGGGACAAAGCATCGGGCGCTTCGGCGCATGCGAAGTCTTCAGCTTCCACGCCACCAAGGCCTTCAACACCATGGAAGGTGGTGCCATCATCACCGATGACGACGCGTTGGCCGAGGCCATGCGGCTGATGCGCAACTTCGGATTCAAGGGTTACGACAACGTCATCCACCCCGGCACCAACGGCAAGATGATCGAAATGTGCGCAGCGATGGGGTTGGCAAATCTGGGCGGCTTCGAAGGCACCATCGAAGCAAACCGCCGCAACCACGCCGCATACAGGCAGGCACTGGCCGGCATTCCCGGCGTCGGCGTGCTCGATTACGACGCGACGGAGCGCAACAGCCACCACTACATCGTGCTGGAAATCGGCGACGAATGCCGTGCAAGCCGCGACGAGATCATCGTCGCGCTGCAAGCGGAGAACATCCTCGCCCGCAAATATTTCTGGCCCGGCTGCCATGGCATGCAGCCTTACCGCGACCTGTTCCCGCATGCGGGACTGATGCTCGCCCATACGCGCGCCGTGGCGGAACGGGTTGTCGTCCTGCCGAACAATTCCGATGCGATTCCGACTGTCGGGCAAATACTGCGCGTACTGATGGAACCACGCGCCTGACGGACGCGACTTACAGATCGGGCGGTGCATCCATCGCAGACGCCACACCACCATAAGGGCGCTTGAATACGGCATGTGCACGTAGCGGTCGCTGTGCGCCAGACGATCCGGGATTGTCGAAGAACGCCAACCACTCCAATGCCGGCAGCGCATGCACGGCGTCGGGCAGCGCCTGGAACGCATTCTTGGCCAGATTGAGCTTGCGCAATTTCGCAAGCCGCGCGAACGACGCCGGCAGCGACCACAGACGGTTCTGGTAAAGAGCGATCTGTTCGAGATTGCGCAAGTCGCCAATGCCGTCCGGCAGATGCTCGATCCTGTTCTTGTAGAGCCGGGTCGCCACCAGTTCGCTCAACCCACAGAAACTGTCCGGCAACGACGCCACTTTGGTGACGATCAAGGTGAAGTATTTCATCCGGCGCAGATTCCCGATCGCATCCGGCAGCGTCCGCAGCGGACTGAAGCCGAAGCTCACTGTGGACAGCTGGCTGCACTCGAACAATTCCGGTGGAAACGCCTTCAGCCCGGACAGATACAGATGCATCGTTTCAAGCGAGCGCAACCGGCTCAGGCCATCCGGGAACCCGCGCAGCAGCAGCTTGTGGAGATGCAGGCTCTTGAGGCTCTCCAGCGAGAACAGGCGCGCGTCGAGCGTTTCGATCGGATTGCTGCCCAGGAACAGGGTTTCCATCGCGGCGTTGCCGAACACGAACGCCGGCACCTCGCGCAACAGGCAACTGCCCAGATTGAGGCTGCGCAGGCGTTGCAGCCTTCGCAAGCCATCGGGCAACTCGCCCAGCTTGTTCTTGCGCAGGTTCAGATGCTCGAGGTTTTCCAGCTGCGCGATCAGCGCAAGGATGGCCTGCTTTTCGGCATGCGAGTGATGCCGGATCAGTCCGCGAAATGGATGCCTGTCATCGTGCAGGCTCAGCGCAATGCAATCGTCGTCGCGGAACTGCGCATCGAAATCGGCCCCTACGTTCCCGCGCAGCGCGCGTATGACGTCGCGATCGTTCATGCCGATGCGATCAGCCGCGAACCAATCAGATCGGCCCATGCATCCACCAACTCCCAGTCCGCGACCGGAACCGCATCGACGGAAAGCGGCGGCACCAGTTCATGCAGCCCATGCCGCACGAGAATCTGCCGAACCAGCTCCGCCAGCCCGTGTCCGAAATCCTCGTATCCCGTATAGATACCCAGCTCGCAGAACGCGAAGCCTGCCCCCCCTCCGAGAGCCGCCCAGTCGTAATCGAGCAGCAGGCTCTCGAACTCGTCTTCGGCTTCTTCGTCGCCATACGTCGGGCAGAACAGGAGAACGTGCCGCACATCACCGCTAGCCGGCAGCGTCATCGCAGCACGCGCATTGACGATCATGCCGTCGCCGATCCGTTCGGCCACTCGCTGCGCGACCTTGCGCGTGGTACCTCCGATGGTCGAAAAGATCACCATCCGGTCAGACTCGCCAGATCAATGCGTCCATCCGGTAATTGGAGATGGCATCCGGCTGGTTCTCGATGCGGACTTGCAGCCCCCGCTGTGCGCATACCGCCTCGATCTCGGCGGGCTCCCACCATCGGCCAAGCCCATCGTTGGTGTCGTCTCCCGTGCGCAGGTTCTCCGAATGACGGTGCTTGCGCTCCGGCGTGTCGTAGAAGTTCCATTTGAGCGCGCCGTTCGGAATACCGGTCAACAGGAAACGGAACGGCTGCCCGACGCGCGCGGCGCAAACGTTGTCCACGATCGTTCCCAGCGTCTGCGGATCGAAATACGCCAACGCATCGTTCATCAGGTACTTGTCCGGCATATCGCCCGCAGTCCCCGATGTCCCACCGATCATCTCGGCAATGGGCGCGGCGACATCGCCAACGCGATAGTCGATGTTCGGAAGCGCCTTGAACTCTTTGGCGGCCCGGATCATGTGTTCGGCGAAATCGACCCCGGTGACGCGCCCGACGATCTGCGCCAGCTCGAAGCTGATCAAGCCATTGCCGCAGCACATGTCGAGCAGGCGATCGTCGCTTCCGAGTTCGAGGCGATCGACGATTCTTTCCACCATGCTGGCGAACATGTCGCGGGGAATCGGCTGCCGCGCGATCGTTTTCCCGACCTGGACGAACAAATCGTCCTCCGTCCGCGCATCCGCGTTCCGGTAGTTGCCCCAAAACGATTGCCAATGCTTGCTCATGGAGAATCGGCACTCCCGAGGAGCCGAAGCGTGGACATGCGGTCATTGAACATCAGGACATCCAACATGGAAAGTCCGGGCTTGAACGGCGCCTCAAGCTGGCCGTATTCGAGCAACTCGGGCTGCACGAAATGTAGTTCGACTCCGGCAACGGAAAAGTCCTCGGCCGAATACAACGCCATGCCGCCGGGCAGGTTGTGGTATTCGGCCGCCTGTTCCTGCCGGCAGATGTCGAGGATCCGATCCGAACCCCGCAAGTCCTCGTTGCCGTATCGCCCCGTCGAGATGACGAACTCCGTTCCAAGCCCGAGGTAATGGGCTACTGCCATCACGCTTTCCTGCGCAAGCACGGACAAGGAGGTTTCTCCAGACAGCACGATGTCCTCCAACAGCGCATAGGCCGGCTCGAAACAGGGAGCCTTGCCGTAGGACTGCCGGACCGACGCCAGCAGCTTGCGCCGCCATGCCCCGTCGGGTTGGACGTGGAGTTCGTTGATCTTCCGATTCTGGCTGGCTCCCGACACCGGAAGCGTGAACCAACTGACGCTCCCCGAGAGGAACAAACGGTTGCGGTTGATCCAGCCGCGATTGATGAAGTTCACGTCGTCGAAGAAGACGAAGCGATCCACTGCGGCGACCAACTGGAAATAACCGATGTAGGGGAACAGGTAGGGCTGCATGATGGCGAGGCGGCAGCCTTCGCGCCCTATGGATGGCATCTGAGCGATCATGTTCGGGAAGCGGCAGCCGCGTTCGTGGAGCGCCGCACCAAGAATTGCCTTCGGCGCATCCAGATCGTGTGGATTGCGGCTTTGGCGAAGCCCGCAATGGTGAAATCGGATGCAAGCGCCCGCGCGGCGAATGCGAATGAAGACCAGTCGCGCGCCCGCAGCGACCACAAGGCAAGACCGACCAGAAGCTCCCAGCGGTACGCTTCGGGATAACGCGAATCGCCCTGCATGTAGGCGCGCGCATCGGCATCGAACTCGAGCGAACTTTTCAGAAAGCGAATCCTTGCGTCAACGCCCGAGCGCAAAGCCGATCCCGGGGACACGCGATACACGGCGGACACCACCGGCAGATAGGCCACTTTCCAGGCAGAAGTGATGAACAACGCCGTCACCGCATCTCCGAAATCGTAGTCCCGTTTCCCGAAGCTGGAGGCGTCCACCTGATCGGCAATCGTCTTGCGGAACATCAGCGTGCAGGTTCTCAGGATCAGGGGATTGTGGAAGTTCTCCAGCAGATCGCCTTCGAGCAAGGAGAGCGGAACCCGGCGGTGAACCGCATGCATCCAATCGACCTTCCAATGCCCGTCGCGTTGGCTGCTCCTCACCCAGTCGGTATGGACGGCCCCCACGTCCGCGCGCTCAAGCAGGATCGACGCCTGCATCGCAAGCTTGTTGGGGTCGCACCAATAATCGTCCCCCTCGCACCAAGCCAGGAACCGGCCACGAGCCGCCGCACGCACGCGCCTGGAGTTGCCATTCATTCCCAAGTTCGGGCCACCATGCAGGACGCGGATGATTCCTGGATAACGGTGTTGGTACTCGAGTGCGATCCGCAGCGAACCGTCCGTCGAGCCGTCCTCGCCAATGATCAATTCGAAGGGGAAGCTGCATTGCTGCATGACGATGCCTTCGATCGCCTCGGCGAGATAGGCCTCCTGGTTGTAAGCGATCATCAGCACGCTCACCTGCGGGTTCTGCACCAGTCGCGAGGGATCGCTTGTTTCATGAACATCGGTTTGCATCGATCACCTAGTAGTCGCTCGATCACGGGGTTCCCGCCAGGAACGGCCAGTAGGCTTGGGCATGGCGCAGGATGCGCTGTTAAACGGCATACAGCACGGACTCCCATTGCACGGGTGTGTGGTGTCCAAAGTGGAAGCGGTATCCCGGGTACAGTTTCTGGATCTGCTCCCGCAGCATCCAGATGTCGTCGGTGCGGTGGTAGGTGGAAACCATGAGGCGCGGCCGGAACCTGGCGATCGTCTCGGCGGCGCCTTGGATCGCGCCACCTTCGCCGCCTTCTATGTCCATCTTGATCACATCCACGCGGATGCCGGTGTTCTTCACGTAGTCATCGATGGATACAAACGGGAAGGAGCTGTCCGGGATGGCGTCCGGCCTGATGTTCGCCGAAGTCTCTGCAATCGGCGGCAGGCCATTGGAAGCCGCGCCCACGGCCATCGGCACCACATGCATTCTTCCAGCCATGTGTGGATTCAGTTCCATCTGCAGTCGGCAGAACGCGGCATGGGCCGGCATCGGGTCGAACATGTGGACCTGCCCGGCTGCGCCCACATGCATCGCGAACACGGTTGCCACGTCACCAATGCAGGCACCGCAATCAAGCACCGTTTCCCCTTCGCGCGGCGCAAGCGAAACCCCACCGCGCTCCACGAAGTACTGGCGGTACCTGTCGACACCTTCGACAAATCCATCGGCGGCAATCAGGCTCGCCCGCTCGCCCCTCTCCACATCCAGCACATGCAGCGGCAGGCCGATGTACGTATCCGGCAATTCGGGGTGCGCGAACGGCCTGGAGCCGTGCACATCAAGGTAGCTATCGAAAGCCTCGGCCGGGAAAAATGCCCGGCGATACCCCACGACCTTGAGTACGAGCGCGTCATCGAATTGACGCCGGCTCAGATCGTCCGCCAGGGTTTCGCGCGTTTTCCATAGCTTTTCCGTGTTTTGCTCCAGCCACTGCACGCTGTAACCCTTGGGCAGCGTCCCGCCAATTCGTCCAACCAGTCCGCGTACGCGCCGACGCGCGTCCACGAAATGCGCGGTGGGCCGTTTTCTGAACCACATCCAGTCAAAGTTCTCGTCCTTTCGGCCACGATCACCGCCGCGTAGCAGGAAGTCGATGTGCGAAAGCACGCCCTGCCGCCAACGCTGCATGGCTCTGCCTGGATCCGTGTTCATGGTGTCTGCTCCTCGTTCCTGCCAATGCGGTAGCTCCGCCTTACGACCAATCCCATTACCACGACCGTGAGAAATTCGGCGGTCAGCAACGCGACAACGGCCCCCTCCGGCCCCAATCGCGACAGCAGTGAGAGATTCAGCACGACCACGACAGCCAGGGCAACGAACTCGATTGTGGATCGCAACGCCTGCCTGTGCATCGTGGTGAGGCGCATCGCCAGGCTTTGGCGCAATGAGTACAGTGCGGGCCATGGCGCGAAGAAAGCCAGGCAATGTGCCGCCCAGGTGTAATCGCTGCCGAAAACCCGTGGCATCCAGGGAGCGACCACCAGCATGGCAGCGCCCATCAGGACGCCGTACGCAAGGCCGGACAGCAGGACTGTGCGAAAAGTGCGTGTGCCATCCGTTGTGCCCTCCCGCGCCATCAGGCGCGGCAAGCTGGCACTGATCAGGGCGGCCACCGGCATCAGGAAGATGCTGGCAACCCGGAATGCCACCGTATACGGACCAACCGCAGTTGGCCCCAGCCACTGCAACATCAGGAACTTGTCGGCCTCCTGATATCCGATGCCCGCAACACTACTGGCAGCGTAGGGTGTCCCTTCTTTCATGGCCTGGCGAACCGGAATGCGCGTGCGCCAAGCCGGCCAACCATCCACGCGCGCAACCAGCACCAAGGCCGCACACGCAGCGGCAACCGTTCCCAGGAAGTGGGCAGCAGCCGCATTCCCGGGCGTGGTGGGGATGCCGGCCACCATCGCACCAATCAGCAGGAATACCCGCCCAGCAGGGCCAAGACAGAGCGCGAACGCGGCCGCCTTGCCTTGTTCCAATGCATAGCACTGGCTGGCTGCCGCCCAGGTGACAGGCAGGAGAATCAACTCCGAAATCGACAACATCAGCATGGGGGCCATCGGAAGTTGCTGAGGAAGCAACGTGGAAACGACCAACAGGACAAGCACAAGCAGTCCGCCAACCGCACCCGTCTGCACCAATGCGGTCGCCCACATGGTTCGCCCCTTCCCGCGATCCTGCGAGATGTATCGCGGCAGCAGGAAAAGGCTGCCCCAGCTTGCAATCGGGGCACACAACGTCAGCAGTGCGACCGATCCTGCAAACAATCCATAGCCCTCCGCGCCAAGCCAGCGCGAGATGCATACCAAATAAAGCGCCTGCACTACCGTACGCACGCCCAACCCGACGGTTCCGTAGACGGTGTTCCGACCAAGCTGGCCGGGACGATAGCTCCACCGGAGCCAACCGCGTGCGCTGTCGGGATTCCGCTTCACGGTCATTCCCTGCGCCCAACCCGGTAAATCAGCGTCGGATTGACCGGATTGAGTACCCGCAGCAATGCATCCGGCACGCGGGCCAGAAGCCGGGTACCCCACCAGCCAGGGCGCTCGATGTCGAACGTGGCGCGCCAGCCTTCGACGCACAGATTGCAACCAGTCAAGCCCGAGGTTGCCAACATGCGCTCCATCTGACGCATTTCCAGCGGTTCGCAATCGTAGAACTCGCCTTTGCGCCACAGTCGCAAATAAGGCGTGCGCCAACGGTGCGGCCACCAGCTCAGGAATTTCAGCCGGTAATGCGGCTCGGTCAGCATCCAGCGGTTTGGCACCGCCAGGTAGCCGACGCCCGAGAGCTTGAGTACGCGATTGATTTCACGCAGGTGTTTCAATTGGGAGGCGGCATCGCCGACGTGTTCGATCACATGATTGCTGATGACGACATCGAAGTGTGCGTCCGGGAAGGGCAGATCGGTTCCGTCCACACGTGTAAATCGGTAGCCATCGAAAATCTGGCGGGTATCTTGGACATCCACTGCATCCACGTCGCAGTCGAGCTTCGGATGTGTACCGAAGTAGTGCGCAATGCCTCCCGACCCCGTACCTACTTCAAGCAAGCGCAAGCGGCCTGCTGGCGCAAGATCGAGCAGGATTTCGATTTTGCGCGCTTTGGCGGCACGGCTTTCCAGATCGAGTACGGCGTGTCCTTTCTGTCTCGGATCATCCCGTTGTTCGCCAATCGTCGAAAGAGCAGCGCGCAGGCGTTCGCCGAACCGCTTCCAGGCGAATCCTGCCGCAAACTTGCGGCTGCTGGTTTTCAGCGACTGCCCTCCATCGGCCAGCACGCGGTTGACGGCAGCCGCGAATGTGGCGTAGTCGCCCGGCTGCACCAGATATCCGGACACACCGTCCGCTATCGCATCCGGGATGCCTCCTACGGCAAAGGCCACGGTCGGCAATCCGTGAGCGGCGGCTTCGATGGCGACCATGCCGAAGCCCTCGATGTCGCCCGGCACTTGTCGCACCGGAAAAACATGCACAGCGGCGCAGGCATAGGCTTGCGCAAGCTCGGTGTCGTTGCAGGCGCCAATACGAAGTATGTGGTTCTGCATGCCGGAGGATGCAACCGCCGCGCGCAGGTTTTCGACGAGATCGCCAGCGCCTTTGCGCAAGGCGTTGGGTGCGTCGTCCCCGATAATCACCAGACGAGCGCCCGGGTATGCTTCAATGATGGCAGGCAGGGCGTGGAGAACGAATTCGGCCAAACCTTTTCTTTCGGTGAGGCGGCCAACGCTCAACAGGATCGGACCGGCATCTGGATCGAGCCGCATGCGGAACGCCATATCCAGTGCATCCTGCGTTTGCGGGATAACCGTGCCTGGATGAATCGTGGTGATGCGTCCGCATGCCACTCCGGCGCGTCGTGCCAGGTCGGCGGTATTGGTGCTGTTGGCGAAAGCCTGGTCGAACAGGCGCATGAAAGGCAGCCACAGCCAGCGATACACTGGATGTGTTGCGACGATATCCAGGCCGTGTACGTAAACGGCGGTCTTTGCGCCGCATGCGCGTGCTGCGTGATACGCAATAGGTGCCGTGAGTCCGCTACCGGCCAGAATGATATCGGGCTGCCATTGCGTCGCCAGCTTGCGTGCTCGGGAAAAGGCAGCCAGCAGAAATTTCCATAGCGGACGCAAGGGAATTTCGTGTACTTCGATGCCCGGCGGAGCCACTGCAGCGCACCCCTGCGGCCCGATTATCCTCACTTCGTGCGTTTTCGCCAATTCCGCCGCCATGTGCCAGTTCAATCGTTCCATTCCGCCTAGCAGCGGCGGGAGGTTGCGTGTGACTAGCAGCACGCGCTCGACGGCCAGCTCATTCATTTTTCGCATCTGACCTGGAAACGACAAGCCATTGCCTTGCCCTTGCATAAAGCACGGCCACTGCCGCCGTGGCGGCCAGGATTTCGAGCGAGCGGAACGCAATCGAATACCGTGGCTCCGACTGGAATACCGAATAAACGGCAGTCACATACAGAAGAACAGTGGCAATCGCCAGCGCCGCAGGCCTCGTTATTCTCCAGCGTAAGACAGTCGCCACGCAAAAAATCGCAGCCATGATGAAGATCGCAGGATTCAATCCGCGAGCTATCGCGGCCGTTGCTTGATATATTGCGCTGAAATAATAAGCCGACACGCGGACGGGATAGACGAATACGTCGCCTTGCCCTATTCGGATATCCCACCCCCATAGCAGCGCCGGCTTGCTCGCATACCATCCGATGTATTTCCATGGGTCAAGCATCAAGCGCCCCCAAAGTTCATCGAATCCTGCGCGCGGCGTGGCATGAAGCAGCGATATCTCATCGTTGATGCGCGTCTGGATTGCCTGCGCTTGCGAATCTCCCAGCTTGCTGGCTCGCCAGGTTTCGTGATACTCCGGCCACGATCCCTGTACCAGGTTCTGAGTTGCACGACCCAATGATGTCGTATGAACAGTGCCGCCGTGATCCTGACCAAGCCCGCGAGCGCCCCACAACGCCGGAAACAACAATGCCCCTGCTAGTATCGCCGCCGCAGCCACATGTCCCAGTTTCCTGCTCGCCCAGAGAACCACTGCCACCAGTGGGGCGGCAGGCAACAGCACAGCATTGACCAGACCCGAAGTGCCTGCAATCAGTCCGGCAAAGAAAAAAGCCTGCATTCGCACGGCCGTGGATAGCAAGAACAACCAAGCCACAACAAGGAAGCCCGCCAGCGTTTCGGTCAGAATGTAGCTTGTCATGGAGACGCTGTGAGGCCAAATGGCCATGAGGATACCCGCCACCCCAAGCCATGGCGCAGGCATCCAGCGCCTGCCCAGCAACATTGCCAAGGCAACCGTTGCTGCGCCAAGTACGGCTTGCACAAACAGCAGCAAGGGATACCAGCCTTGCCCATCGGAAACCCGCATCAAGATGGACACTAAAAAAGGATAGCCCGGATCACGATAATTATCCGGAGTGACAGCTTGCCCCCCCGGCAAGGAGCTGGAAAAAATGCCGTGCTCAGCAATGTTCCGTGCATAAATGAAATATTCGCCAGCATCGCCACTTGTTGGCGAGTCGACAGACACCGTTGACACGTAAAACACTCTCAGCACCAATGCCAGCAAGGCGCAGACCCAGACGATCACGCAGCTTGCGCGCGTGTGTTCCGGAGACTGCGCGCAAAGACGTAGCCTCCTTTTATTCAGTCGCGCCCATATCGTTAACCACATATCTATGTCAATATTTTTCTGAAAACTAGATTAGCCATCACGGCGGTATGTCAGGTTCGTGATTTGCTCGGACACAAGCCCAATCAAAAACACAATCACCGCCGCGGAAAAAAGCAGTAGGCTCATGTTCGTGAACTGATGCCGGGCAGCAAAGGTATAGCCATACCAGCCCAGACCGGCGAGAAAAAAAACTATCGCCGTAGGCGCAAACAGCTTGAGCGGGGCGTAGAGCGTCGCGATCTTGAAGATGATGAGCAGAAACCGCACGCCATCCTTCAATGGCCGGATATGGCTTGCCGTTCCCACCCGTTTCGCTACGTCGATGGGCACATAGGCCACCGGATAGGCGCTGCGAAAGAACGCCATGGTGCAGGTGGTGGGGTAGGAAAACCCGTTCGGCAACAGATGCAGGAACTCGCGGAATTTGTCGGCGCGGACGGCGCGGAAGCCGGAGGTGAGGTCGAGTATCTGGTGGCCGGTCATCCAGGTGGCGAGGCGGTTGTAGAGGCGGTTGGCGAGGCCGCGAGGGAAGTTGGCCTGGCCGCTGCCGTCGCGTGCGCCGACGGCCATGTCGTAGCCTTGTTCGAGTTTTTCCAGCAGCTTGGAAATGTCCGCTGGGTCGTGCTGGCCATCGGCATCCATGAACACGATGATCTCGCCCGTGGCGGCGCGTGCGCCGCGCTTGATGGCGGCGCCGTTGCCCATCGAATACGGCGCGGAAAGCACGCACGCACCGTGCTGGCGGGCGATTTCGGCGGTGTCGTCGGTGGAGCCATCGTCCACGACGATGAGTTCGGCGTCGGGATGATGCCGGGCAATGGCGGGCAAGGTCTTGGCGAGCCCGGTGGATTCGTTCTTGGCCGGCAGGACGATGCTGATCTGCACCTTTTCCCTCGTCAGGTCAGCGGATGGATGGCCGATTGTGGCGCAAGGCGGTGGAGGCGGGAAGCGATCCTTGTCGCGGTGATGAGGTTTGAGGTTGGGACGTGGAGTTGACGGGTGTTTGCGGGATGTCGGCTCCAGCGCTTTGTGCTTTGAGCCGACCTACGCAAGTGCTGCCGGACGGCTCAATCGCGGTGGGATTCTTCCCTGTCTGGCGCGGGCACATCCTCGAACACGTCTTCCAGCGTTGCGGAAAAATCCAGCGAAGCCAGCACCAGACCGCGTTCGCCGTCGTGGGCGGCAAGCAGCCAGTCGTCGCTTTCGGTGCGGCGGAAGATATCGATGCTGCGCGCGTCCGGGTCGATCAGCACGTATTCGCGCAGGCTCGGGGCCTTGCGGTAGGCGGCGAACTTGGCGCCGCGATCATAGGCGGCGGTGCTTTCGGAGAGCACTTCGATGACGGCAGTGGGATGGCGCAGCACGCGATTGGCGGCGAGATCGTCCGGGTGGCAGCTGACGAATACGTCCGGGTAGAACACGGCGTCGGCGGCCTCCACTTCGAGCTGCATGTCGGAAATGTAGGCGCGGCAGGGTTTGCCGCGCAGGTGGTTTTTCAGCAGCGAGAAGACGTTGCCCGCGACGATGACATGCGCCTGCCACGCGCCGGTCATCGCGAAGACTTCGCCGCGCCAGAACTCGTGTTTTCCCGGTTGCGCGGCTTCCCAGGCGAGGAAGTCGCTGCGGCGCATGTGCGTGGTTTTGGGAACGGCGGACATGGTGATATCCGGTCTGTCTGGATTGTCGCGGGCAGTGTAACGCGGTGCGTGGCTCACCATGGGCGAGGTAGGGACGCGATTGATCCGCCCCTCGAGTTGTCCAAAGTGTCAATGTCGGCTCCAGCGCCTCGCGCCTTGAGCTGACCTACGAAAATCAGACTGCCTGCGGGGCAATCCTGCCAAGGGTGAGGCGATCGCGCGCTTCGAGGTCGGGGAGGGTTTGCACGTCGATGAATCCGGCGGCGTGCAGCAACTGGCGGACGGCGTCGCCTTGGTCGAAGCCATGTTCGAGCAGCAGCCAGCCGCCCGGTTCCAGATGCGCGGGCGCATCGGCGGCGATGGTGCGGATCGCATTCAGCCCATCCGCACCGCTGGCAAGCGCGGCAGGCGGCTCGAAGCGCAGGTCGCCTTGCATCAGATGCGGATCGCCTTCGGCGATGTAGGGTGGGTTGCTGGCGATGAGGTGGAAGCGTTCGCCTGCGATTGGCGCGAACCAGTCGCCTTGCAGGAAGCGCAGGTTGGGAAGTTCCAGGTGTTGCGCGTTTTCGCGCGCCACGGCGAGGGCTTCGGCGCTTTGGTCGGTGGCGCTGACCTGTGCCTGCGGGCGTTCGGAAGCGATAGCCAGCGCGATGGCGCCGCTGCCGGTGCCCAGGTCGGCGATGCGCAGCGGCGTATTCGAAGGCAGGCGCGCCAGCGCGGCTTCCACCAGCAGCTCGGTTTCCGGGCGCGGAATCAGCGTGGCGGGGGTGACCTGCACATCCAGCGTCCAGAAGCCGCGCGCGCCGGTGAGGTAGGCGATGGGTTCGCCATGACGGCGGCGTTGGATCCGTTCGGCGAAGGCGTGCGCGGCGGCGGGGTCGAGCGCATCGTCCGCATGCGCGAACAGGAAGGCGCGGTCGCGTTGCATGGCGTGGCAGAGCAGGATTTCCGCTTCGCGGCGCGCATCGGTGCCGGAAAGCTGCATCGCGCCCCAGCGTTGCCATTGGGCCAGGGTGCGCGGTGTCGGATCGGGCGGGGCATCAGGCATCATTCGCGCATGGTAGCCAAGCCTTCCTCCTTTGATCCTCCCGCCCGCCAGCCGCGCCCCTTCGGGGATTTGCTGGAGGCCTCCTTCAAGCTCGCTTTGGCTTCGTACAGGCCGCTGTTCTGGCTGTGCTTCTGGTTCAATCTGGTGGTGCAGCTTCCGATGCTCTGGTGGTGGTGGCGCACCCGCGCGGTATTCGGCGGGAACGATTGGCGCACCTGGCTGGATTCGCAGGCGCTGATGTGGGATGCGTCGGATACCTGGGCGACGGCCGTGGCATTGCTGGTGTCGCTGCTGTTTTCGTTCGCGGCGGCGTACCGCATGGCATGGATCGCGCGCGGCGAAGATGCGGGGTTTTCCGCCAGCCTTTCCCGGGCCGTGCGAATGTTTCCAGGGTCGTTGGCGCTGACGGCGATCTATTCCGGCCTGATGCTGCTGTGCCTGCTGCCGGTGGCGGCGGCGCTGTGGCTGGTGCCGGGCGGCGAATCGATCGATACGCTGGTGCCGCGCCTTCTGGCGGTGTTGTTCGCCTTGCTGCTAGCGTCCGCGCCCCTGGCGTGGGTGTCGATCGCGGCGGTCTTCGCTCTGCCCGCGTTCTGGCTCGATGGCGATGGCGTCATCGCTGCGCAGGTGCGCAGTTTCCGGCTGGTGCGCGGGCACTGGGTGCGCAGCGCCAGCGTGATCACGGCGACGATGCTGGCCTGGCTGGGGTTGATCGGTGTCGTGGGTACGGTTCCGTTGGCGCTGACGGCCGCCGTGGCGGTGGCGGCGGATGGCTGGATCGCGCTGCTGAGGCCAGGTTGGCTGGTGTGGGGGCAGCTGCTTTCCACGCCGCTCCTGGCGCTGTTCACGCCGCTGTGTTTCGCCGGCTGGCTGGTCTGTTACGAGGATTTGCGGCTGCGCGAACGCATGGGCGAGGGCTGAACTTTCGCATCATCGCC
>CAZHXV010000018.1:0-24093 GCA_964536455.1 uncultured Aquimonas sp. | reverse complement strand
CTGCCTGGTCGGCGACTACTACTTCGACCAGGCAGCCGAAGGGTTCGCCGCCGAACTGGCCGTATTCCTCCTCGTACACCTTCTTGAACAGCGGGCTCTGATCCCAGGCCGCGCCCTTGTAGCGCTTGAGCGTCTTGCCCAGATCCGCCTTGGTGATGTTCATCACGCGAATCTTGAGGTGCTCGTCGGTTTCGGTGTTGTTGACGAGGTAGTGCAGGCCGCGCCACGCGGCTTCCAGCTTCTGGAAATCCGGGTGGTGCATGACGAGGTTGATCTGCTCGGAGAGCTTCTTGTCCAGCTCGGCGATCATGCCCTGGATGGTCTTCACCACGTCGTCTGAAATGAGCGCGGTATTCGCCAGCGCCTGCTGCGCCAGGGTTCGCACCGCCACTTCCACGGCGCTCTTGGCTTCCTCGGTCTTGGGCTTGAATTCCTTGCCCAGGAGTGCGGAAAACTCGCTGCCGCCGTAGGTGACACCGGCAAGCGCACTGGTCTTTTCTGTTTCGGCCATGACTTAGGTTCCCTATCGCAAGCGTCAGGCGGATTGCCCGGAATCGTTTTCGTCGGCCTGCTTGGCCTTGCTGGCCAGCGAGGCGAGCAGGGCCGGATCCTGCAGCACCTTGGCGAGCAGTTCCTCGGCGCTGGTCTTGCCGTCCATGTAGGTGACGAGGTTGGCAAGCTGGCTGCGGGCTTCGAGCAGCTTGTTGAGCGAATCGACCTTGCGCGCCACGGCCGCGGGCGAAAAATCGTCCAGGCTCTCGAAGGTGATGTCCACGTTGAGCTGGCCTTCGCCGGTGAGGGTGTTGTCCACGCGGAACGCGGCGCGCGGGCGCATCGCCTTCATCCGGCTGTCGAAGTTGTCCACGTCGATTTCCTGGAACTTGCGCTCGGCCACCGGCGGCAGCGGATCGACCGGCTTGCCGGAGAGATCGGACAGCACGCCCATCACGAAGGGCAACTGCACTTTCTTCTCGGCGCCGTAAAGCTCCACGTCGTATTCGATCTGCACGCGCGGGGCGCGGTTGCGGGCGATGAACTTCTGGCTGCTGCTGGCCACGGGTTGCTCCTTCGCAAGGGTCTGGATGGTCGGAAAACGGTGGAACGGTGTGCCGGAACCTGGGTGCCGACGAGGCGTCGGATTTCGGGCGGCGGGTAAGCGCTAACCTAACAGAACGAAAACGACCACGACGATTTCAACGGCGGCATGTCAATCGCGTTCGTCCGGCGGCGTGCCGGCGATGGTATGTATCTGCGCCAGGCCATCGGGCGCAAGGTCGCGGATGATGTCGAGGAAGTTCTTGCCCATCAGCACCTTGGCGCGACGGATCAACAAGGGCGCGGGATTGGTGGGCTCGGTGCGGGCCAGGTAATCGCAGACCTTGTCCAGCATCCGCATCGCGTCCTCGCGCGAGCCGATCTGCCCTGCGGCCACACGCACCGGCGCACCACCGGATTCGCCCGATGCCTCCGCCTCCCCATCCTCGCCCATTGCTTCCGGTTCACCGATGGCGCGGCGGCACGCGGCCTGCACGACCTGCGCGGACTGGAGCAGCGGCCCCAGTGCCGGAGCGCGCTCGCCGCCGACTTTTTCCGCCAGCAGGCGGGAAAACTCCCTGAGCCGTTCCGGCAGCACCTGCGCGGCCGCGAGCGCTTCGGGCGTTTCCTTCGCCGCGGCGGAGAGGATGGCGTCCAGTTGCACTTCGGAAATGACGTTCTCGCCCTCGCGGGGTTGCAGCCTGCCGGCGGCGATCTCGATTTCGCGCACGGTCGCCTGGCCCACGGCACGGGCGCGGCCGACCCAGGCGGCGCGGAAATCGCGCGGCACCATGTCCGGGTCGGCGAACGGGGCCAACGCGTTCAGGCGGAACGTGGGATCGTCGTCGTCGTCCGCATCCAGCGCCGGGTGCAGGCCGTCCCAGAATTCGTTGACCAGTCCAAGCAGGAGACGCAAGCCGGCCTCGAAGCCGGCCACGCCGTCGGTGCAGGTCGCCGCACGCAACCACAGCAACGCCACGCGCAGATCCTTGGAGCGGCCCAGCAGTTCGCCCGCGCGTTCGCGCACCTTGGGCCAATCCGGCGGCTCGGCGGAAATCAGCGTATCCCCGAACTGTTGTTCAGGCTTGCCGCGCGAGAGGGTTTCAAGCTCCAGGAAGGCTGGATCGTATTCAAGGTCGGGGCCGCACGGGGCATCGTCCGACACCGGGGCCAGCAGCGCTGAAGGATCGCTCATCGGGAATCCTGACTTTGGAGGTGCGGGAACCAAGCATAGCGCCCGTAGCCACACGACGAACGAGCTTGCGCTCGTTTCAAAATGAACGCCGGCGCATCGTCATAAGAGCGATCCGCTCTTTGTTAAAGTGCGAGCGCGCGCCACCGGCGCGGGCCATCACATCGTCCTCGGGGATTCCCAGCGCCATGATCCGATTCCGCCCCCTCCGCTTCGCCCTGTTGCTTTCCGCCCTCTCCGCGCTGCTGCTGCTTTCCGCCTGCGGCAAGCCCAAGTCGCCGCCGCCGACCATCGTCAAGCTCACCGCCATCGCCTCGGTGGACACCAATCCGGACGGCAACGACCGCGCCTCGCCGGTGGCGGTGCGCATCTATTCGCTGCGCTCGCTGGCGGCGTTCGAATCCGCGGATTTCTACAGCCTGTTCGAGCAGGACACCGCGACGCTCGGCATGGATCTGGCCGGCAAGGAGGAATTCATCCTCTCCCCGGGCCAGAGTTCGCCGCTGGAAAAGACCCTGGGCGACGACGTGCGCTACATCGGCGTAATCGCCGCATTCCGCGACATCGAGCGCGCAAGCTGGCGCGCCAGTGTCCCGGTTCCCGCCGCCCAGACGACGCAGGTGACGGTCAGCATCGGCGCACGCAGCGTGACGGTCGCCAGCCCATGAGCTGGCACCAGCGCGTGGTGTGGTCGGAGGGCCTGTTCCTCCAGCCACAGCATTTCCAGCAGCACGACCGCTTCGTCGAACACCAGATCGACGCCAGCCGGCGGATGCTGTCGCCCTGGGCCTGGGGCTGGGCCGATCTGGCGCTGGACGAAGTGGCGCTGGGCCTTGGGAAAATCGCGCTGCTGCGTGGCCGCGGCCTGTTGCCGGACGGCACGCTGTTCCATTTCCCGGACGAAGCCCCCTGTCCGCCCGCGCTGGACGTTCCCGCCGACGCCAAGGATCAGGCCATCTATCTGGGCGTGCCGCTGGCCCGCCCCGGCGCGCAGGCGCTGGAGATCGAAGGCGGTTCGGGGCGCGAGGTGTTCCGCTTCGATCTTTCCGATGCGCGCATCGGCGATGAAACCCGCAACAGCCCGGAACAGGCCGACGTGCAACTGGCCGCGCCGGCGCTGCGCTTCATCCTGGAGCGCGACCTCACCGATGCGCACGCGGCCATCGGCGTGGCGCGCGTGGTGGAGCGGCGCGCGGACAACAAGGTGGAGCTGGATCGCGCCTACATCCCGCCGCTGCTGCATTGCGCGGCCTCTGGCCTTGCCACCGGTTTCGTGCAGGAAATCCTGGCGCTGCTGCACCAGCGCGGCGAGGCGCTCGCCGCCAGGATGCTGCGCCCGGGCAAGGGCGGCGTGGCGGAAGTGGCCGATTTCCTGCTGCTGCAAACGGTGAACCGCTGGCAGCCGGTGTTCGCGCATCTTTCCCAGGCGCAGGTATTGCACGCCGAACGCCTGTTCGCCGCGATGGTGATGCTGGCCGGCGACCTTTCCGCATTCCGCGACAGCCGCCGCCCGGTGGATTTCCCGGACTACATCCACGACGACCTGCGCGCCTGCCTGCGCCCGGTGATGGATGAGATCCGGCAGGCACTGTCGATGGTGATGGAGCAGAACGCCATCGCCATCCCGCTGCACGACCGCAAGTACGGCGTGCGCGTGGCCTCCATCTCCGATCTTGAACTGCTCAAGAGCGCCAACTTCGTGCTGGCGGTGAATGCGGAGCTGCCCGGCGAGGCGCTGCGTTCGCGCTTCCCGCAGCACACCAAGATCGGCCCGGTGGAGCGCATCCGCGATCTGGTGAACCTGCAACTGCCGGGCATCGGCCTCACCGGCCTGCCGGTCGCGCCACGGCAGATCCCGTACCACGCCGGCTTCAGCTACTACGAACTGGATCGCGGCAACGACCTGTGGAAGCAGCTCGAACGCACCGGCAACCTCGCCATGCACATTGCGGGCGAATTCCCCGGCCTTGAACTGGAGTTCTGGGCCATTCGCGGCAACTGAGGATGGCTCCGCCCCACGGAACACACCGATGAGCACCCCGCCGAACGATCCCTTCGCCGCCTTCGATTCCGGGCGCACGCTGGTCAAGCCGAACCCGAACCGGCAGGCCGCTTCCGCTGCCGCGCCGCCCCCGCCATCGCCGCCCGGCGCAGGCGGGAAGCCCGGCGCCATGGCTCCGGTACCCGAACAACTGTTCTCGCTCGGCGGCTCGCTGAGCCCGCTGCTGGCCGCCGCGACGCCGTTGCTGGGCACGGCGGTGCAACTGCGCGGCATGGCGCGCTGCGAAGATCCCGCCGCCCTGCGGGATGCGATCGCCCGCATGGTGCGGCAGTTCGAGCAGCATGCCCGCGCCGCAAGGCTCACCGAACCGCAACTGGTGGCGGCGCGCTACATGCTCTGCACCTTCCTGGACGAAACCGCCGCGAACACGCCCTGGGGCTCGGGCATCTGGAGCAAGCAGAGCCTTCTGGTGATGTTCCACAACGAAACCTGGGGCGGGGAAAAGGTGTTCCGGCTGGCTTCCAAACTGGCCGAAAGCCCCGCCGAACACCTCTCGCTGCTGGAGCTGTTCTACACCATCCTCTCGCTCGGCTTCGAAGGCCGCTTCCGGGTGATGGACAACGGCGCCTCGCAACTGGCCCAGGTGCGCGAACGCCTCTACCGCATCATCGCCCAGCAGCGCGGCGCGCCCGAGGCGGATCTTTCCCCGCACTGGCAGGGCGTGGTCACGACCAAGCAGAACTTCACGGATTTCCTGCCGACCTGGGTGGTGGGCGCGGCGGCGTTGCTGCTGCTGGCCGTGGTCTATTTCATCCTGAGCCAATGGCTGGGCAGCCATACCATGCCGGTGTTCGACCGCATCGCGCAGGTGCGCGTGCCCGACCCGCCGCCGCCGCCGCCCGCCAAGGTCAAGCGCCTGGCGCAATACCTGCCGAACGAGATCGCGCAAGGCTACGTGGACGTGAACGACCTGGACGACAAATCCATCGTGCGCCTTCGCAGCGATGGGGTGTTCGCCTCCGGCAGCGCCGACATCGACCCGAAGGTGTACTGGGTGCTGGAACGCATCGGCTTCGCGTTGAACCAGGTCAGGGGCACGGTCAGGATCGAAGGCCATTCGGACGACCAGCCGATCCGCGGTTCGCTGCGCTTCCCGAACAACCAGGTGCTGTCCGAGGCCCGCGCCCTCACGGTGATGGGCCTGCTGTCGCGCCCGCCCGCATCGGTCGATCCTGGCCGGATGGAGCCGCCCATCGGCCTGGCCTCCTCCACGCCGCTGTGCCACGAGGCCACGCCCGCCTGCCGCGCCAGGAATCGCCGCGTGGAAATCACGCTGCTCGTGCCGCCCGAAGCGCGCTGAGGCTCCACCATGAAGAAAATCCTCGCCTTCATCTTTCATCCGATCTGGCTGGTGCTGATCGGGCTCATCATCGTTGCGCTGCTGATTTACTGGTTCGGCCCGCTCATCGAGTTCAACGGCAAAAAACCCCTGGCCACGCCGAAAAGCCAATGGATCGCCATTGGCGCGGTTACCGGCCTGGTGTTCCTGCGCTACCTGTGGCGGCAGTTCCGCTATCGCGCCACCAACCAGCGCCTGCTGGAGGAACTGCGCGGCAGCAACCGCAAGAAGAGCGACGCCCCGCAGAAGGCCGCGCCCAGCGCTGGCGAGATGGAAGTGGAGACGCTCGGAAAGCGCTTCGACGCGGCGATCGCGCAACTGCGCCAGAGCGGCGTCGCCCGGGGCGGCGGCAAGCCCGGCCTGCGCAGCTGGCTGTCGATGTCCAACCAGAAATACCTGTACCAGTTGCCCTGGTACATGTTCATCGGCGCGCCCGGATCGGGCAAGACCACGGCGCTGATCCATTCCGGCCTGCAATTCCCGCTGGCCGAGAGCCTCGGCGCGGAAGCGGTGAAAGGCGTCGGCGGCACCCGCAACTGCGACTGGTGGTTCACCGACGAAGCCGTGCTGATCGACACCGCTGGCCGCTACACCACGCAGGAAAGCGACAAGAGCATCGACCAGACCGCCTGGCAGGGCTTTCTTTCCCTGTTGAAGAAGAACCGCCCGCGCCAGCCGATCAACGGCGTGCTGCTCACCATCAGCGTGGCCGATCTGGTATCTCAGGGCCAGGCGCAGCAGGAAGAACACGCCGCCGCACTGCGCGCCCGGCTGCGCGAGCTGAACCAGAGCCTTGGCATCCGCTTCCCGGTGTATGTACTGGTGACCAAGACCGACCTTCTGGCCGGCTTCATGGATCACTTCGCCGACCTGGGCCGGCACGAACGCGCCCAGGTCTGGGGGACGACGCTGCCCACCGATCTTGCGCCGAACGAACGGCTTTCCCGCATCGGCAATGAACTGAGCGCACTGGCCCAGCGCGTGGCCGCGCGCGTGCCGGGCCGGATGCAGGCCGAACACGACATCGCCGCACGCGCCGGAACCCTGAGCTTCCCCCAGCAGTTCGCCGCCTTCACCCAGACCCTGGCACCGTTCCTGGACAAGGTGTTCCCGGCCTCGAAACTGGAAGAAGCCGCGATGCTGCGCGGCGTGTATTTCACCTCCGGCACCCAGGAGGGCGCGCCCATCGACCGCCTGATGGGCACGCTGGCCCGCAGCATGGGCATGGAACGGCAAGTGCTGCCGCCGCAGCAATCCTCCGGCCGCAGCTTCTTCATCACGCGACTGCTGAAGGAAGTGGTGTTCGGCGAACAGGGGCTTGCCGGGGCGAACATGCAGTTCCTGCGCCGCAGGCATCTGGCCAAGCTCGCCACATTCGCGGGCATCGGCCTCCTGTCGCTGGGCCTGGTGCTGGCGTGGTGGATGTCCTATTCGCGCAACAAGGGCTACGTGGACGAAGTGGACGCCAAGGCCATCGTCCTGAACGAGGGTATCGAAAAGAGCGGCGGCAAGATCGCCACCGCGAACCTGCTCCAGCTTTCGCAACTGCTGGACATGGTGCGCACCGAGGCATCCACCGAAAAAGTGCAGGTCGCCTCGCCCCCGATGGGGATGCGCTTCGGGCTGTGGCAGGGCGGCACGCTGGATTCCGCCGCGCAGATCGCCTACCGCAAGCTGCTGGAAGGCTTGCTGCTGCCGAACATCGCGCAGCGCCTGGAATACCTGGCGCGCAACGCGCCCGCCAGCGATACCGAATACAGCTACGAAGCGCTCAAGGCGTATCTGATGCTGCATCACGCCGAATTGCAGGACAAGGACGACCTCAAGGCGTGGATCGCCTACGACTGGTTCCTCAGTTCCAACCGCCTGGTGCCCGACGCCAGCGCGCAGCAACAGGAGACCCTGACCCGGCACCTGGATGCCCTGCTGGCGCAAGGCGCGTTGCGCCCGGCCCGGCCCGAGGACAAGGATCTCATCGCCGATCTGCGCATCCGCCTGGATGCATTGACCCTGCCACAGCGCGTGTACAACCGCATCAAGCGCAAAGGCAACGACAAGTTTCCCGAATTCACGCTGGCACGATCGGTCGGCCCAAGCGCGAATACGACCTTCGTGCGCAACAGCGGCAAGCCGCTGACGCAGGGCGTTTCCGGCTTCTTCACCTACGACGCCTACCACAAGGGCTTTCTCGACCAGATAGAGCCCGTCGCCAGGCAGCTGGCCGACGAGGAAACCTGGGTGCGCGGCGTGGAACAGGGCAGCTTCGCCGCCGCTCCCGACGGCACGCAGTTGCAGCGCCTGGGCGAGGACGTGCGCAGGCTGTACCTGGAGGACTACGCACGCCAGTGGGGCGATTTCATCGGGGACGTACGCCTCATCCGCATCGATTCGCTCGACCGCGCCACCAAGGTCATCGCGCCGCTGGCCAAGGATGCCACCTCGCCGCTGGAAACCTATCTGCGCGCCGTGGCCAAGGAAACCGCGCTCGGCGTTGCCCCCTCCAGCGTGACTTCGACCGCCGAAAAGGCCAGGCAAGGCATCGACAAGGTCGGCAGCGACCTCACCAGCCTGTTCGGCGGCGGGCAAAGCGGCCAGTCGGCCAGCCAAGGCAAACCGGAAGACATCGTCGATCAGCGCTTTGCGGCATTGCACGCGCTGGCCGGCAATGGGACGCCGGAACAGCCCGGTGCGCTGGAAGACCTGCGCAACCGGCTCAAGGAGATCTACTTCTACCTGGCCAGCGTGCAGAACGCACTCGCCACGAAATCCCCGCCCCCCGCACCGGGCACGATGGTGCAGCTCGGCGCGGAAGCGGCGCTTTATCCCGAGCCTGTGCGCAGCATGCTGACCGAAATCTCCGTCCTGATCCCGCGCCTGGCGCAGAACCAGGAAATCAGCGATGCCGGCGGGCGGCTGACGCAGGAGGTCACCGACACCTGCCAAAGGGCGATCGAAGGCCGCTACCCCTTCAATCGCATGGCCGACCGGGAAGTCACGATGGACGATTTCGCCCGGCTGTTCGGCGCGGGCGGGGTCTTCGACGGCTTCTTCAACGGCACCCTGCGCGACAAGGTGGACATGTCCACGCGGCCCTGGTCGTTCAAGTCCGCCGGCGTTGGCAGCAACCAGCGCAGTTCGCCGGGGCTGATGCAGTTCCAGCGCGCCGCGAAGATCCGCGAGGCGTTTTTCCGCGGTGGCTCAATGCCAAGCGTTACGCTCAATTTCGAGCTGGTGACGATGGATCAAAGCATCCAGCGGTTCATGCTGGACATCGACGGGCAGAAACTCACCTTCAGCAACGGCCCGGAACGCAACCCGCAAGTGACCTGGCCGGGCCAGAACTTCGGGCTCATCAGCATCCAGACCCAGCCGCCGGCCTCCGCCAGCGCCCGCAACGTCAAGTTCGAGGGCCAATGGGCGCTGTTCCGCATGTTCGACACCTTGCAGGTGGAAACCACGAGCCAGCCGGAGCTGTTCTTCGTCACGTTCAACATCGACAACAAACTGGCGCGTTTCAAGGTGCGCACCGGCAGCACCCAGAACCCGTTCAACCTGCCGGAACTGAAAAGTTTCGCCTGCCCGACCAGCCTGTGAGCATGTCCCTGCCCCGCGCCGACCAGGTGGGCTGGTACGGGAAGCTCCCGGCCTTCGGGGATTTCGCCAGCCGCCGATTGCCCCAGGAATTCATCGGCGATTTCGACGCCTGGCTGGCGCGTAGCATCCTGGCCAGCCGCGAGATGCTGGGCGAGGGCTGGACGCAGACCTACCTGGACAGTCCGATCTGGCGCTTCCTGCTGCCGCCCGGCGTGCTCGGGGCCGGGCAATCGGAAACCTGGGCGGGCGTGATGATGGCCTCGGTGGATCGGGTCGGGCGGCATTTCCCGTTCATCATCGCCGCAGCGTTCGCCGATGGCAGGGATCCTTCGGAAAACCTGCCCGCGCTGTCGCGCTGGTGGGCGGGATTGGAAGACGTGGCGCTGGACGCGCTGCAGCACGACCTGGACGGCGACGCCGTGGATGCGGAGTTGGCGGCGCAGCTTTCCGGCACGGAACGGGCCAGCGTGGAACCGGCTGGCGCGTCATCGCTGATCGGCGATCCGGTCTCGCTTGATCCCTACACGCCGGATTCCCGCACATCCGATCCGCTCGCACTGGATTCGCGCGCGCCTCTTTCACCCGATCCGCTTGCGGCCGACCCGCTCTCGCTCGATCTGTTCGTCGCAGGATCGGAACCGCCCGCCCCCGGCGGCCTGCTGGACGATCTGGACTTTTCAGGCTCCGATCCCTTGCTCCCGGATTTCCCGGAAACCTCCCAGGAGCCTGTCGCCCTACCGGAACCTGCCGCTGCCCCGGAACCGGAAACCCGCTTCCGGGCCGAGCCTGAAGATTATGAAATCATCGGGCCCGCCCCATCCCTGTCGCCCATCGAGACGGATGCGCCGCTGTCCGGCGCACTGCCGCAGAACCTGGGCCTGGCCAACAGCGGCCACAGCCTGTGGAGCGTTGCCCCAAGCCGCGGTGCGGCGCCGATCCTGGCCATGCATTGCATAGCGGGCATGCCGGATGCCTTCCAGTTCGTTGCCATGCTGCGCACCCGGCCCGTGCGGCGTCAGGCCAACATCGCCTAGCGCAGCAGGGTTCGACATCCGGTGGCTGGCGCATTCGACCGCCCGTCGTCAGCAGCCGCACGCTTCCCGCAAGCCCGGCTCGGCACCGTTCTGGCGCAACTTGCCGCGTTTGCGCATGGCTTCGGATTCCCGCGCCAGGATGCCGAACACGACCAGGATCGCAGCCTGGTTCTCCTCGCAGATGTCGATGCCAAGATCAATGCGGATCCAGCGGCCGATGCGGGTCTGCTCGAAATCCGCGGGCACCGCATCCTTGCGCAAGGTCACGCCGAGTTTGCCGGCGCGATAGTGATAGGAAGCGATCTTGTGGCGCGCGGCGACCTGCGACAACCCGCCCTTGTCCCCGGCCATGGAGCCGAGCGTGCCCTCCAGCAGCAACCTGTCGCAATGATCCAGCCCGGCGATGAAGCGCCGCGCACCCTGGGTCACCACGACCTCGCTGAGGCCGAAATCGGCCAGCGCCAACCGGATCGGATCGTCCACCGGCGCCTTGTGCACATCCTCCATCTCCTGCGCCACGCCGGCGATCTCCATCGAGACGCAACGCTGGTGGCTGGCCGAACGCAGGCAGTCGATAAGGTAACGGCGGAAGTAGGCGCACACCGCATAGGCGTTCGAGGGCGCACTGTGCGCCGCCGGTTCCACGGCCTTTCCCGGATCCCGCTCCAGCATCAGCACCTTGGTGAAGATGAACTGGGATACCAATTCTTCCTTGGTTTCGCCCAGGGCCTGCAACTCGACCGGGGAGTAGTGGCAGAGCGCGGCCTGGACGAGCTGGTACAGCTCCAGCATCTCGGCCTGGTTCACGCGATGGCGTCGCAACCACAGCTCGGACAGGCGCGACCCGCGGCTGATCCGCCCGCTTTCGTCGCAGTATTCCCGTGCCAGCGCCCCGGCCAGCAGGCCACCTGCGGCGGCCTCCGAAGACGATGCACCTGCGTGCCCCCCGGATTCCACGAAACGTTGCTCCACGATACCGCCCCTAATCTGTTGGTTCAGGATGGGCCCGGACGCCAAAAACGTGCCGGGTTCGACACTCCATACGCAACAACGTGGCTAAACATGACACGGTTCGTGTCAATTTTCCCTTATTGCCCCCCTCAACGCGGGGTCATACACTGCGGCGCTGCCGCATCTGTCGGGGGCTGCATGTCGTTTCGGAGGGCCTACATCGCAAGGCCGCCGCACCGGTGGTCGTTCCGGAGCGCGCTGATTGCCGTGCTGTCGCTCTCCCTGCTGGCGCCGGCACCCACGCAGGCACTGGAGCGGGACTACTACTTCACCCAGTACGACAACCGCAACGGCCTCTCGCAGACCACCGTCACGGCCATGCTCCAGGACGATCGCGGCATGGTGTGGGTGGCGACCCAGAACGGCCTGCATCGCTTCCACGGCTACAGATTCATCCCGGTGGAGCAGCTCGCGCCCGAGGGCGACCCGATGCCGCGCAGCTTCGTCACGGCGCTGGCGCAGGATGCGCAGGGCTGGCTCTGGGTCGGTTCGGAACGCGATGGCATCCATCTCGTGGACATCCCGCGCCGCCGCATTGATGCGCTGGAACCGCAATTGTTCTCCACTGGCGCCAGGCCGGTGCGCGTGGATGCGCTGCTGCGGGCCGGCAACGATGGGATGTTCGTGGCCGGCGAAGGCCGCCTGTGGCGGATTCGGGCCGGTGCCGCGCCGGACATGACCACGGTGCTGGAAGGTGCGCGCCGCATTGCACGGCTCGCCCTGGACGCGACCGGCCAACTCTGGGCCGCAACCGATGCGGGTCTGTTCCGCGCCGATGTCCGCCGCAACGAGGCGGTGCGGATCGCCGACGGGTCGTTCCGCGACTTGCGGATCGACCGTCAAGGCCGCCTGTGGGCCGTTTCCGCGCGCGGCCTGGCTCGCGTGGACATCCAGGGCGGCACCATCGCCGCGCCGGAACCCTTGCCTCTGGCCGAGCACGAGGAACCGATCGCACTGGACAGCGATGCCGATGGCCGCTTGTGGGTATCGCTCCGCAACAGCGACCTGCTGCGCTACGACCCGGCCAGCGGCCAGACGCTGCGCATCGAAGCGCAACCTGGCACCCAGGGCGAACTGGAGGAAAGCGGGATTCCCCACCTGCTCGTGGATCGTTCCAACCTGCTCTGGCTCGGCGGTCGGATGCGTGGCGTGGCCACGGCCCCCGCCGAAGGCTCGTCCTTCCCGGCGATTTTCGATGTCGGCCTTTCCGGCGCGGCCCTGTCCTCCGGCAACTACATCAGATCCCTGGCGGAAGACGCCGACGGCGGCCTGTGGATTGGCAGCGCCGGGGACGGCGTCAAGCGCTACGACCCGGCGACCGGGCAATTCCAGCGATTCGATGCGGCCATGCGCCGCGCGGCGGGCGTTTCCGACCCGAACGCACCGCTGCACGCCTCCGGCATCGTGCGCGACGGGAAAGGCCGAATCTTCGCCGTCTCCAGCCTCGGCCTTTTCCGGCTCGACCCGGCCACAGGCAATGCCGAGCGGCTCGGGCCGGACATCGACGAGCGCGCGACCGGCGCCACGGCCCTGCAACTGGCCCGCGACGGCACGCTGTGGCTGGGCCTCTACGAGCGCGGCCTGATCCACTACGACCCCGAAAGCGGCGCCTGGGCGCGGCTGGACGCAGACCCGGAAGACGCCGGTGCGCTGCACCAGAACCGCGTCATGGCGCTGCACGAAGACGCCAGGGGCCGCCTCTGGATCGCCGGGGCGCATGGCCTGGACATGCACGATCCAGCCAGCGGCGATTTCGTCCATTTCGTGCATCTGGGCGACGATCCGGGCAGCCTTTCGCACGACATCGTGCGCAGCATCGCACCCACCGGCGATGGCGCGTTCTGGATCGGCACCCACGGCGGCCTGGATCGCATCGACGAACCCAGCCCCGGCCGATTCGTCCTGACCCGCACCGGCGTTGCCGCGCATCTGCCGCCGGGGCCGGTGTACGGCATCGTCGAAGACGGCGCCGGGCAATTGTGGCTTTCCGGCCACGATGGCCTCACCCGATTCGATCCTGGCACAGGCCGGATACGCCGTTTCGGGCTGGAAAACGGCCTGCAGGATCTGGAATTCAACGGCAACGCCCAGTTGCGCCTGGCCGATGGCCGGATCGCCTTCGGCGGCATCCGCGGCATCAACCTGTTCGCCCCGGAAAGGGTGAACGACAGCCAGTTCGAGGCTCCGGTCGTACTCACTTCGGTGTTTGCCGGCGGCGCGCCGGTGACGCTTGATCCGGGGCGCTCGGGCGAACTGGAAATACCCCAGGAATCGCGCACGCTGCGCCTGTCCTTCGCCGCCCTGGATTTCTTCTCGCCGCAGAACAACCGGTTCGCCTACCGCCTGGAAGGCTTCGACCCGGAGTTCGTCGATGCCGATACGGTTCCCCACGCCGCATACACCAACCTGCCGCCCGGCAAATACCTGTTCCGCGTGCGCGGCACCAACCGCGACGGCGTGTGGAGCCGGCACGAAGCCACCCTGCCGCTGCGCATCGTGCCGGCCTGGTGGAACGGCCCTGTGGCGCGCGCCGGCTACGCTGCGCTGGCGCTGCTGCTGCTGGGCACGCTGTTCGCCTCGTACCGCCAGCGCCAGCGCCAGCGCCTGGGCCTGCTCGAACAGATACAGGAGCGCGAAAACCGCCTGAAAATGGCCCTGTGGGGCTCCGGCGACGAGTTCTGGATCATCGAACTACCGGAATGGACGATGCACCGCATCGGCGCGAATTTCCTGCATGGCTCCACCCAGACCGAACAATCCGTCTCGCGCGATCGGTGGATGCAGGACGCCCACCCGGACGATGGCCCGCGCGTGCAGCAGGCCGCAATCGACCACCTGGAAGGCCGTGCTCCCACGTTCGAATCCGAACACCGGATGCGCAACTCCCGGGGCGAATGGATATGGATCCGCGCCCGCGGCAAGGTGGTGGAGCGCGATGCGCAGGGCACGCCGCTGCGCATCGCCGGCACTGCGCGCGACATCACCATGCAGCGCCACGCCGAACGCGAGCGCCGCATCGCCATCGAAGTGCTGCGCGGCATGAGCGAGGCGGTGTGCGTCACCGATCTGGATTTCCGCGTGACGCAGGTCAATCCCGCCTTTTCCCGCATCACCGGCTACAGCGAGGAGGAAATCGCCGGCCAGTCCATCTCGGCCCTGCAAAGCGCCCAGCACAACGAAGATTTCTACCGCCGCCAGCGCGATGCCGCCGCGCGCGACGGCCACTGGCGCGGGGAAATCTGGCAGCAACGCAAGGACGGGGAGGAATTCCTGAGCTGGTTCGAGCTGACCGCCGTGGTCGATTCCGCCGGCCAGCACACCCATTACGTCGGCGTGCTGACCGACATCACCGAAAAGAAGCGGGCCGAACAGGAGCTTCGCTACCTCGCCAACTACGACACCCTCACCGGCCTGCCCAACCGCAGCCTTCTGACCGAACGCCTGGCCCGCGCGGTGGTGCGCGCGCGCCGCTACGAAAGCAAGGTCGCCGTGCTGTTCCTGGACCTGGACCGCTTCAAGGACATCAACGACACCCTCGGCCACGCCGCCGGCGACCGTATCCTGAAAGCCTCGGCCGCCCGGCTGGTGAGCGTGGTCACGCCTTCGGAAACCGTGGCGCGGCTGGGCGGGGACGAATTCACCGTCGTGATGGAAGACCTGATCGACGAGAACGCCGCCAGCCGCGCCGCGCTGACCATCATCGAGGCTTTCGCGCAGCCGCTGGAGATCGAAGGCGGCGGCGAGCAGATCATTTCGCCGTCCATCGGCATCAGCCTCTATCCGGATCACGCACTGATCCCCACCGACCTGCTGAAATTCGCCGATACCGCGATGTACCGCGCCAAGGAACGCGGCCGCAACACTTACCAGATCTACAACCAGCAGATGGACGCCGAGGCCCGCCGCCGCACCCTGATGACCACGGCCCTGCGGCGCGCGCTGGAACGGCGCGAATTCCGGCTCCAGTTCCAGCCGCGCCTGTCGCTGCTGGACGGCCGTATCGGCGGGGTCGAAGCGCTGCTGCGCTGGCGCTGCGAAGAACTTGGCGACGTTCCGCCCTCCGATTTCATCCCCCTGGCGGAAGAAACCGGCCTCATCCTTCCCATCGGCGAATGGGTATTGCACGAAGCCTGCCGCACCCTGCGCCAGTGGGGCGACACCGGGCTGGCCGACGTCAGCATCGCGGTCAACGTTTCGGTGCTGCAACTATTGCGCGGCAATCTTCCCGAAACCCTGCAACACACGCTCGCGGCCCACGACGTGCCCGCGCACCGGCTGGAACTGGAACTCACCGAAAGCATGGTCATGGCCAACGCCGAGCAGGCCATTTCGGCCTTGCAGGCGATCAAGCGCACCGGAGTGAGCCTGGCCATCGACGACTTCGGCACCGGCTATTCCTCGCTGGTGTACCTGAAACGGCTGCCGATCGACACGCTCAAGATCGACCAGGAATTCGTCCGCGACCTCAACCAGGATCCGGACGACGAGGCCATCACTTCCACCATCATCACCATGGCCCACTCGCTCGGCCTCAACGTGATTGCCGAAGGGGTGGAAACCCAGGACCAACTGCGCTACCTGCGCGACCACGGCTGCGACGAAGTGCAGGGGTACTGGCTTTCCCGCCCCATCTCCGCCGACGACTGCCGCGAATACATCCTGAACTTCCGCAGCGCAACCGTGACCGAACCCGAAGCCTGATACCCTGACCCCATGACCACGACACCCGACCCGCACGAGCAATTGGCCGGACTTGGCGAGAGGATCGACCGCCTTGCCGATCTGGTGCGTCGCCTCGCCGACGAGAACCGCAGCCTGCGTACCAGTCAGGAGCAGCTCATCGGCGAACGCGCCGCGCTGCTCACCAAGAACGAGCAGGCCAGGGCGCGCGTGGAGGCCATGATCCTGCGGCTTCGATCCCTGGAACAGAACGCATGAGCGAACCCGTCAACGTCCGCATCCTCGACCGCGAGTATCTGGTCGCCTGCGAGCCGCACGAACGCGAGGGCCTGCTGCGCGCCGCCGCCCTGCTCGACGGCCAGATGCGCGACATCCGGCGCGGCAGCAAGATGGCCGGCATCGACCGCATCGCCGTCCTCGCCGCCCTCACCCTGGCGCACGAACTCACCCAACTGCGCGGGCAGAAGGACGAACGCCAGCAGGATCTCTCCAGCGGCATTGCCGACCTCAACCGCAAGCTGGATCGGTTGCTCGAAACGAGACCGGGACTGGGGTGAGGCCGGGGTCGGGGATTCCGGAGGCGTGGCGGCCAAAGCCCGCGCAGCCGCGCTCCCGCGAAATGCCCCAGGCAGCCGAAGCCCGGTCATCGCCAGGCCCGAATCCGGGCCCGCATAGGTGCTACCATCCCTCCCGGCAACCTCTGCCGTGTTCGACAGCGTGCGCTTACATTTGCCTTGACCCTAATGAACGACCCCGGGGTCGCGAGATCGAAGCCGGTGTGCATGACCGCCACGAGCGGTAAGCCCGAAGCCCAGCAAGCGACCCCACCTGATCCTCGGGATCAAGGTCGTTTCGTACGCATCGCCACGGCGGAGGCTGCTCTTTCCCTCCGGAACCTCCGCCCCGTGCCATCGAACCTTTCCGGCTCCGCGCCTCCCGCCCGCCGCGGCGAACTGCGCACGCAACTGCGCCAGCGCCGCCGCGCATTGTTCGCCGCCGAACGCATGGCCGCGGCACAAGCGCTCGCCGACCGTCTGCGCGAACTCCCCGCCCTGCGAACCCGCGGCTACGTGGCCGGCTACTGGGCCACCGACGGGGAACTGCCGCTGCATGCGCTGCTGGCGCCCGCACCGGAATTCGTTTACTGCCTGCCCTGCCTTGCGCCTGGAAAAACCTTGCGCTTCGCCCCGTGGCGTTCCGGCGATGCGCTGGTGCAGAACCGTTACGGCATCCCCGAGCCGGATCTTTCCCCGGCATCGCAACTGCCGCCGGAGGCGCTGTCCGTGGTGCTGGTGCCGCTCACCGCCTTCGATCGCGAAGGCCACCGGCTCGGCTCCGGCGGCGGCTGGTACGACCGCAGCTTCGCCTTCCTGCGTGAACGCGCACGGCCCGCCACACCGCTCCTGATCGGCATCGGCTATGGCTTCCAGGAAATCGACGCCCTGCCGGCCGAAGACTGGGACGTGCCTTTGGATCTGGTCGTCACCGAACGCGAGACGATCCGCTGCGGACCGTAGCCCGGGAGAAGCTTGGCGCATCCCCTCGTTTGCATCGCAGCGGATCGCGCCAGGCGGAACAACTCCCGCCCTATAAATCGGCGCCCTCCTCGAACCCATCCTGGAACACGTCCGTGCGAACGTCGCTATCGGTGGCGGTGTTGTCGGCAAGCTCCGCATCCACGTAGCCATCGGGCACCGCCAGGCGCGCGGTGACGTTCAACAGGCCCGTAAATTCCCCGACCAGGGCGCTCAATTCGATCCGCGCAAGGCCATTCGCGGGCAGGTCCAGGCTCAGCGATGGCGCGTTCTCCCCGGTTTTCGGGTCGCAGGCCACGCCCGGCTCGGGTTCCACGCAGGCCCAGGCCGGCTCGATCAGCCCGTCGGCTGGTGCGATTTCGACGTCCAAACCCAGCCCGCTCACCGCAACCTTGCCGAAATTGCCCACCGTGATGTCGTAGATCGTCGTCGTGCCAACGCTCAGCGTGCTCTGGTGGTTGTCGATCAGCACCGCCACGTCGATGCCAGGCAGGAACACCGCCTCCACCGCGCAGGGCTTGGCGATGCCGTTCGCCGTCCATGTGCCGTTGCCGTTGTCCTGCGGCGTGCAGGTGTCGCCTTCGACACGGGCGACGGCGTAGTCCGTGTCCGGGAACAGATCGAACGTGGCGCTGTCGCCGCTGCCCACTGCCTGCGCCGCGGGCGTGACCTGGCCGTGGCCGCCGGGCGCGGAAGCGGTCACCACGATCAGCCACTGCGCATACAGCGTCACGTCGTTGGCGGGAAGAACGAAGCTCGCGCCGGCGTCGTGGTTCATGCCGCTGCCGTCCGCCGCCGTGTTCCAGCCCGCGAAGGCGTAGCCCGCGCGCAGTGGCGCGGCGGCCAGCGTGACGGGCGTGCCGAAATCGCCGCTCGCATCCGCCACCGCGCTGCCGCCCTGTTCCTCGAAGAACACGGTGTACTGGCTGATGGCGAAGCTGGTGGTGCAGCTCTTGTCGGCATCCATCATCACCGCCGCTTCGGTTGCGTTGCCGAAGGCGCCGCAAGCGCCGCCCCAGTCCTCGACATGCCAACCCAGCGCGGGCGTGGCAAGCAGCGTGACCAAAGCATCGGGCGCATAGCTGGCGACGCAGTGCTTGGCGCTGGCGGTGCAGCCGGCAATCGCCGCCACACCGAAAGGCAAGGGCGAGGCGGCATCGATCTGCCCTGCGCCGGTCACGGACACCTGCAACGCCACGCTGTCCACTTCCACCGCGCCCAGATCGAAACCTGGCCCGCGTGGGCGCGATTGGCCGCGCTGGTCGTGGTCCGGGCAGGCGGCGAGTTCGAGCGGATCGGCCTGCACGGGGCATTGATCGGCCCCCGCATCCACCGCGGCGCTGCTGGGGCCGGGCAGCATCACCGGCGCGAAACCGCCGTGATCGGCCGGCGCGGCAAGTTTCGGATCGGCGTCGATCAAATCCTCGTCCACACATTCGACTTCAGGATCGGTATCGAGGATGCCCGCGCACGCACCCTGCACGATGCTGTGGCCGATGTCCGCGCCTGCGCCGCCGCTGTAATAAATCTCATTGCCGCCACTGCCCGCGTTGTTGCCCCAGAGGATGGAATTGGTCAGCAGCGATTGCGTGCCTGTGCCGTTGTTCGAGATCGCGCCGCCGCGATTGTCGGCCTCGTTGCCGCTGAAGGTGACGTGGTTGAGGATGACTCGCGCCGTGCCGCCGTTCGCGCTGCGGTTGTGGACCGCGCCACCGTTGCCGCCTGCGGTGTTGTCCGCGAAGGTGACGTTGTTCAACACCGGGCTGGCCGGCCCGCCGTCGCCATTGTTGAACAGCGCGCCGCCGTTCAGGGCGCTCTCGTTGCCCTGGAAGGTTGCGCGCTCGATACGCGGGCGGCTGAAGCCGTTTTCGGCGTCGTTGCACATCGCGCCGCCGGCCTCGATGGCGAAATTTCCGCTGAAATACACGTCGCGCAGCGTCGGGCTGGCTTCGCCGCCGTTGCGGCCGTCGTTGTAGATCGCGCCGCCGCAGGTCGTGGCGTGATTGCCGCTGAACACGAGGTTCGCCAGGGTCGGATTGCAGGTGTTGCCGGCACCGCTGCCGTTGCAGATCAGGCCGCCGCCGCTGCCACCGGCGCGCAGGCCGGCGGTCACGATGAAACCGTCGATCACGGCGTCCGCGCCGATCGGGCCGAGCACGCGCAACACCGCCTGGCTGTTGCCGCCGACGATGTCGCCGTGGTGCAGGACGATGCCATTGGTGTCGTTGTCGTCGCCGCCGATGTCTCCGGACAGGATGGCTCGATGCGCGGCCAGATCGCGCTGCGCCAGTTCGGTTTCGTCGCCGGCGAAACCGCCGTAGAGCCGCAGCGTGCGGTCGATGACGAAGCTGATCGCGCGATGCGTTCCGGTGATGTCGCCCGGATCGAGCGGCCCGACCGGGCGGTACACGCCTTCGGCCACCCAGATTTCCTCGCAGGCGACATCGGCAAGTGCATCCTGCGGGCTGGCATAGGCATTGGCCCAACTGCGGCCATCGCCGGGCGCGGCCACGCCGGCATCGACGAAGCACAGCGGCGCGGGCGGCGGATCGGCTTCGTCCGCGGCGAACACGGCGATCACGTCGCAGGCAGCGACGATGTTCTCGGCGATCCAGAGGCCGTCGCCATCGTCCATCGGCGTGCAGGTGTCTCCGCTCACGCTTTCGAGGTGGTAGTCCGCATCGGGCGCGACGGTGAAACCGGCGGTGCTGCCGTGCGCGATGGACTGCAAGGCCGGCGTGATGCCGCCACCGCCGCCCGGCGCGCTGGCGGCGACCTCGTAGGTATTGATGGCGAACGCGGCGGCGCAGGACTTGGCCGCATCCAGCGTCACCATGCCGTCGCTGGCGCAGTCGCCGCCCCATTCGACGAAATGCCAGCCGCTGGCGGGCGTGGCGGAAAGTTGCACCGGCGTGGCTTCGACGAAATCCGCCGCGCAGGCATCGGTGCAGGCGGCGATGCCCACCGGCGTGGAAGCGACTTCGCCTTGCCCGCTCACGGCCACGGACAGTGCAAACCGCCGCGCTTCCACCGCGCCGAGATCGCAGGTCGCACCTTGCGGGCGCGCGATGCCGCGCTGGTCGGTGCTGTTGTCGAATCCGGCAATGAGATTGCAGGCCACCGCGTCGAGCAGCGGGCTGGCGTGTTGCGCCATCCGGGTGTGGGTGTCGCCGCCGTGGTCGGTGAGCGCGCCGAGCAGGGGATCGACGCCGACGATATTGCCGTTCGCGCCATTGGCGATGCCGCAATTGCCGGCATCCTCGATCAAGTTGAAGCCGGCACTGACGTTGCCACTGACGCCTTTGGCGCAATCGGGCATGCCGCTGTTGTCGGCGACGACGCTGGCCCTGAGGGTGGTGGCAGCACCATCGATACGCAGTCCGCCGCCGCCGTTGCCGGCCAGCGTGACGTGATCGATCTGCGCGTGGCCGACGCTGTAGATGCCGCCGCCACCGGAACCCGCCACATTGCCGGAAACGGTGCTGTGGCGAACTTTCAGGGCGCCATCCCAGCTGTTGTAGACGCCGCCGCCTTCCTCGCTGGCGTTGTTGTCCGACAGCGTGCTGTACTCCACGGTCAGCGGCTCATCGCTGTGGATGGCGCCGCCGTCCACGGCCTGGTTGCGGGTCAGCGTGCAATGGGAAACCAGCAGGGTGCCGACACTGGAGATGGCACCGCCCGAACTCATGGAGACGTTGTCCGAGAGCACGCAGTGGGTCAGGGTGAGATTGCCCTGGTTGAAGATCGCGCCGCCGTAAATGGCATGGCCGCGGATCAGGTTCAGGTTGCTCAAGGTGGCGACGGAGCCGCTGTTGACGCGGAGCACCCGCAGCGCGTCGTTCCCGCTCAGCGTCACCCGGCCGCCGTCGCCGCGGCGGCCGTCGATGGACAGGCTGCCCGCGTTGCTGATGGCCAGTTCCTGGCTTGCGAGGGTGATGGTGGCGGTCGCTTCATCGGCGAACACCGCCGGATCGAACCTGATCGTGTCGTTGCCCAGGCCCGGCGCGCAATCGCCGTTGCCTGCATAGTTGCCGTTGGCATTGCCCAGCGCCTCGCGCAACGCGCAGAACCCATTGGCGGAGTCGGTGTTGGATTCGTCGGCCGTGGTGTTCACCTGCATCAAACCGCCGCGTTCCACCGATCCGATATCGCAGTTCGCGCCAACGCCGCGGGCCACGCCGCGCTGGTCAGCGCTGTTGTCGAAATCGGGAATCAGATCGCAGGCCACGGTGTCGAGCAGCGGGCTGCCGGTCTGCGGCATGTGGGTCAGGGTCGGGCCGCCGTTGTCCGCCAAGGCGTCGAGCAGCGCATCGACGGGCACCGCCGTGGTTCCCACGAGGTTGCCATCCACGCCGTGCACGATGGCGCAGGTGGCGGTGCGGCCGATCAGGTTGTGGCTGGCCGTGAAACTGCTTTCGAAGGCCGCGCAATCGACGGTGGCGCTGGCGCTGGCGGCGACCACGCTGGCGTTGAGGGTCGCGTTGGCGTAGCGCACGTGCAGCCCGTGGTTGCTGTTGTGCGAGATGGTGCTGTGATTGAGGACAACGCTGGCCAGCGCGGTTTCCGGATCGCTGGAAAGCGCGAACACACCACCGCCCCAGTGCCCGGCGCTGTTGTCCGACACCGTGCTCTGGTTCAGCACCGCCGCGCCACGGACGTGGAGGCCGCCGCCATCGTTGTCCGTGCCCGTGCCTGTCCCTGCGGCATTGCCGGACACCGTGCTGCGCTCCAGCGCCAGCGCGCCGCCATCGGCCACGTAGATGCCGCCGCCATTGCGGTTCGCCGTATTGCCCGACACCGCGCTGTCGCCCAGCGTGGCGATGCTGCCGGTGAGGTAGAGGCCGCCGCCATCGTTGTCGGCGGCATTGCCCGACACCGTGCTCTGGACGAGCGACAGCGCGGCGTTCTGGAAATCGGGGTCGGCATCGCCGTTGTGGATGCCGCCGCCGTTCTGGCTGGCGTGGTTGCCCGCCACCGTGCTGCGCAGCAGTGAAATGCTGGCGTGGCCGAAGAAGTCGCTGTTGTAGAGGCCACCGCCTTCGCTGGCCTGGTTTCCGCCCGACACCGAGCTGTCGATCAGCACGACTTCGCCGGAAAAGTTGTAGAGGCCGCCGCCGCGCCCCGTGGCGGTGTTGCCGGAAACGCTGCTGGCATCGAGCGTGAGCATGGCGTTGCTGGCATTGGCGATGCCGCCGCCGTCGCGGCTGGAGGTATTGCCCGACACCGTGCTGCGGTCGAGCCGGAGCGTGCCGGAATTGCCGATGCCGCCGCCATCGGTGCCAACGCTCTGGTTGCCCGAGACCACGACGTTTTCCAGCGTCAGCAGGCCGTTGTTGGTGATGCCGCCGCCGTTGGTGCTGAGCTGACGGCCGCCGCTGACAGTCAGGTTGCGCAGCGTCGCGCCATGCTGGCCCAGCACCCTCACCGTACCGATGGTGTTGCCGCCGCTCAGGACGATGTCGCCCTGTCCATCGCCGTCGCTATCGCCGTCGATGACGAGAGCGCCCGTGTTGTTGCTCGCATGGCCCAGGATGAACAACGACAGCGGGCTGACAGTGTTCAGCGGGATGGTACCGGCGAGGCCGGGCGCGAACACGATGAGATCGTCCTCGGCCGACGCATTGGCCTTGGCCACGGCATCGCGCAGCCGGCAGTTGGTGGTGGTGCATGTCCCGAACTGGTCGGCGTTGCCGTCCAGCCGGGTGACGGTGTAGGTGGCCGCCTGCGCCACGCCGGAACACAGCAGCGCCAGCGCCAGCGCATGGCCCGAAAACATGCCGCGCCAGCGGGAACCTTCGCCACGAACCGGACGCATCGGTCTGGCGCGGAAATCCCCGGCTGCGTCCATGGGCCCTGCCGGGGCTGCGTCATTGCGCTGCGATATGCGGTTCATGGGCCTCGTCCGGACGCGGGATATCTCCCGCACCGTGCAACAAAGCCCGCGCCTTGGCTATCCGAAAAGCGCAAAACCCCGCAAAACAGGAGACATCCCCTTCTCCCGGCACGCGGGGAGAAGGAAGAACGCAAGCGGTTTGCTCGAAAGCGCTCCCGCCGGCCCGGCCTTGTGGCGCTGCCTCATTCCGCCTCGAAGCCATCGGAAAATATCTCCGGCACATCGGGGACGAAGCTCGCCGCGCACCCCTGCTTGCCGTCCATCACCACGTACGCCAGCCGCGGATCGCCGCCGTCGGGCAGGCAGTCGCCGCTCCAGCCTTGCAAACGCCAGCCGACGGTGGGCGTGGCGGTGAGCGTGACCAGGCCCGCTTCCGGCCAATCCCAGGCGCAGGCGGCGCTGGCGTCGCAGGCGGGAATGTCCTGCGCGCTGATGGGTGCAACGTCCGGGCTGAGCGCGCCTTCGCCGCTCACGCTCACGGCCAGGATGAACTGCGCCGCTTCCACCGCGCCGATGTCGCAGGCCGCGCCTTGCGGGCGGGCCACGCCGCGCTGGTCGGTGGCGTTGTCGAAATCGTCGATCAGATCGCAGGCCACCGCGTCCAGCAGCGGGCTGCCGGATTGCGGCACATGGGTGAGAACGCCGCCGCCGTGGTTGGCCAGTGCGTCCAGGCGCGCGTCCACCGGCGCGGCGGTGGTGCCCACGCGATTGCCGTTTT
>CAZHXV010000017.1:177-24535 GCA_964536455.1 uncultured Aquimonas sp. | reverse complement strand
CAAAGCCATACTCGGACGCGGTGTTCATCGAGGACAGCAGCGCGCCGGAAATGGCGGATTTGGTGCCTTCGGCGAAATGTCCGAACACCGGTTTCCAGGCCAGCGCGATCACGCTGGCAATGCCCAGCAGCAGCGCGCCTTCCACCGCCCAGATCGCGGCGATCTTCGGGATTTCCTGCACCACCGGCGCGGCGTTGCCGATCACCGCCGGGTCGAAACTGTGGGAGGCGCCGTAGAGTTCGGGAATCCAGCCGGTGAGGAGCTTGTTGGCCACGCCCACCAGCACCAGCGGCAGCAGCGCAACGAGCGGATGCGCGAGCTTTTCGCCGGTGAACGGGGCCGGTTCGTTGAGAAGTTCCGTGCCGTAGCCTTCGCCCTTCGCCTGCGCCGCGCGCCGCCGCCAGTTCAGGTAGATCAGCCCGAGCGTCAGGATGAACACGCCGCCCGCCGTGCCCAGCCATGGCGCGGCCCAGGCGTTGGTGCCGAAGAAGGCGGCGGGGATGATGTTCTGGATCTGCGGCGTGCCCGGCAGCGCGTCCATCGTGAAGGTGAACGCGCCCAGCGCGATGGTGCCGGGGATCAGCCGCTTGGGGATGTTCGACTGGCGGAACATTTCCGCCGCGAACGGATACACCGCGAACACCACCACGAACAGCGACACCCCGCCATAGGTGAGCAGGGCGCACACCGCCACGATCGAGAGCATCGCCCGCTGTGGCCCGAACAACCTTATCGCGGCGGCCACGATGGCCTTGGAGAAACCGGAAAGCTCGATCAGTTTCCCGAACACGGCCCCGAGCAGGAACACCGGGAAATAGAGCTTCAGGAAGCCGACCATCTTGTCCATGAAGAGGCCAGTGAACATCGGTGCGACCAGCGAGGGATCGGTCAGCAGCACGGCGCCCAAGGCGGCCACCGGCGCGAACAGGATCACGCTGTAGCCGCGGTAGGCCACGAACATCAGGAAGCACAGCGAGGCCAGGACGATCAGGAAGGCCATGAATATCTCGGCAACGGGAAAGACGGTTCGCAAGTTTCCCCAAACCGCCGCCCCTTGTCCCCTTGGACGAAGGTACAACCTGTACGAAGGTACAAGTGCCCGGACGCGGGAGGAAGGACACCATGCGCACACCGTTCCCCGTCCCGGAAACGCAAGGCGCGAAGACCAAGACGGCGCGCGCCGTGTTCGAGCGTCGGGGCGGGCGGAAACGGCTCCCATTACCCAACGCACGAATATTTCGAGGGAACACCCAAATGCAACGCAAATACCTGTGTGCGGCCATCGCCGCGCTGCTGTGCATGCCGACGCTGTCGCAGGCGCAGGAAGCGCCGAGCAAGGACGAGGAAGCCGGTTCGCAGCGGCTGGATGTCGTCACGGTCACGGCGCGCAAACGCGAGGAAACCATCCAGGACGTTCCCGTGGCGGTCACCGCGTTCACGCCCGAGGCCCTGGAACGGCTCAACGTGCGCGATCTTGGCGATCTCGACGCCCAGGTGCCCAACCTTACCCTCTATGCCGCGCGCGGCTCCAACACCACGCTCACCGCCTACATCCGCGGCGTCGGCCAGTCCGATCCGCTGTGGGGCGTGGATCCGGGCGTGGGCCTGTACATGGACGATGTCTATATCGCCCGTCCGCAAGGCGCGCTGCTGGAAGTGTTCGACGTGGAACGCATCGAAGTGCTGCGCGGCCCGCAGGGCACGCTGTACGGCAAGAACACCATCGGCGGCGCGATCAAGTACGTTTCCAAGGCGCTGGATCCGGAGTTCAACGGCAGCGCCCAGGTCACGATCGGCAACTACGGCCAGCGCGATCTCAAGTTCGCGGTCGGCGGCGGGCTGGGCGGCAGCGACGCGCTGCGCGCCCGCATCGCGCTGGCCACGCTCAACAACGACGGCTTCGGCGAGAACGTCGATACCGGCGATTCGGTCAGCGACAAGGACATGTTCGCCGTGCGCCTGAGCCTGGGCGCCTACGTCAACGACGACATCAACATCCAGTTCGCGGTGGACAACGTGCAGGACGATTCCGGCGTGCGCGGCGCGCGCCTGCTGGAAGTCAACCGTTTCGATCCGCTCCTGACGCCCGAGACCGGCCCGTTCCTGCCGATGGACAGCCGCTACGACGTGCGCAATGGCATGCCCAACGTCAACGAAACCACGCTGCGCGGCGGCTCGATCACCACCAACTGGCGCATGGGCGACAACTGGAACATGAAGTACGTCGTCGCCAAGCGCGAATCGGACACCGAAACCAATATCGACTTCGACACCACGCCCGATCCGATCACCGACGTGAAGGCGTTCTACAACGACGAACAGGTCACCAACGAACTCCAGTTCAACTACGACGGCGGCGGCCGCGCGCGCGGCGTGTTCGGCATCTACAGCTTCGACGGCTACGCCGGCGGCCAGGTGCTCAACAACTTCTTCAACCTGAGCTTCGGCGATACCCAGGGCAAGGTGTACACCGAAAGCCTGGCGCTGTACGGCGACTGGACCTTCGACCTCACCGACCGCCTCGCGCTCGACGTCGGCGCGCGCTGGACCGATGAGAAGAAGCACGCCATCGTGCTCAACCGCGCCTACAGCGATGCCAGCTTCATGCACCAGACCGCGGTCGCGGCGGATTTCGACAAATCCGTGAAGTTCTCCAACGTGTCCCCGAAAGTCTCGCTCGACTTCCAGATCAGCGACGACGTGCTGGTCTACGGCCTGGCCTCGCGCGGCTTCAAGTCCGGCGGCTACAACATCCGCGCCAACTCGGTCGCGGTGCCGCGTTCGGCCGAGCCGTTCGACGACGAACAGGTCGACAGCTTCGAGATCGGGTCGAAGATGAGCTTCCTCGATCAGCGCCTGTTCCTGAACCTGTCCGCGTTCCACAACAAGTACAAGGACATGCAGCTTTCGGTGTTCACGGAGCTGCCGGGCGGCGGCTTCTTCGGGGACTTCACCAACGCCGGCGAAGGCACGGTGCAGGGCATCGAGGCCGAATACCAGTTCATGCCGGGCGAGCATTTCGCCATCACCGGCAACCTGGCCTGGCTCGACGCGAAATACGACGAATACCTGTTCTTCGACCCGACCGTGGGCGCGACCGTCAACATCGCGGACGAGGAAGTCTTCACCAATGCGCCCAAGTTCTCCGGCACGATCAATCTGGAATGGCGCACCGACGTAGGCAATGGCAACCTCAGCGCGCGGATCGGCTACAGCTACCAGGACGACGTGGTGGCGACCACCGAAACCCTCCGCCAGACCACGCCGCCGCTGGGGCCGTTCGGGCGCCCGGCCATCCATCAGGATGCCTATGGCCTGCTCGGCGCGGGCGTGATCTGGAACGTCAACGACCGCTGGACGCTGTCCTTGCAGGGCAGCAACCTCACCGACAAGGAATACCTGACCACGGGCTACAATCTGGCGCAGGCGGTGGGCGTCTATACCGGCTTCTATGGTGCGCCGCGCCAGTACAGCCTCAGCGCACGGTACGACTTCTGAGTTCCGCGAATGTGTTGTTCGATGGAAGGGCCGCTTCGGCGGCCCGCTTTTTCATGGAGGAATCGGGCATGAGATGGATTGCCGCAAGTTCATTGCTCATCGCCGCCGGATGCGGCAGCCAGGCCGCCGAACCCGCCTTGCCCGCGCTGCGCCCGGATCCGGCGCGGGTTGCCGTGGTGGGCATTTCTTCCGGCGCGGCGATGGCGCAGCAGGCGCACTTCGCCTTCTCCAGCAAACTCGCCGGTGCCGGCCTGCTGGCCGGCCCGCCGTTCGGTTGCGCCGAAGGCGACCTCAATACCGCGCTGGGCCGCTGCATGAAGGGCGAACCGGACAAGCCGGACGTTGCACACCTGGCCACGCAGGTTCGCGCGCTGGCGGCCGACGGAAAGATTGCGCCGCTGGCCGGCCTCTCCGGCGACCGCGTGCTGGTGCTGCACGGCAGCGGCGATGCGCTCGTTGCCGAGGCGGTTTCCAAAGCGGCGCATGACCTTTACGGCGAATTCGCCGCGGAAGGAATAAAGGTGCAGGCGAGCTGGGACGGCGCCCGCGATTTCGCCCACACCTGGCCGACGCAGGAGGCGGGCAATGCCTGCGGCGTCACCGAATCGCCTTACCTTGGCAACTGCGGTTTCGACGCCGCCGGTGCGATGCTTCGAACCATCTTCGGCGAACCGCCACGCCCACCCGCCGGGCAGGCCGAAGGCAAGCTGGTTCCGTTTGATCAGCGCGCCTTCCTGCCCGATGGCAGGGATGCCCAACTGGCCGATGAGGGGCTGATCTACATCGCGCCTTCGTGCGCCGAAGGAAAAGCGTGTGGCGTGGTCTATGCCTTCCACGGCTGCGACCAGAACCTCGCCAGTGTCGGCGAGCGCTTCGTGCGCGAGAACGGCTTGAACCGCTGGGCCGATGCCTACGACCTGGCCATCGTCTATCCACAGGCCCGCGCCAGCTTCATGCCGTTGAACCCGAAAGCCTGCTGGGACTGGTGGGGCTACACCGGCCCGGACTACGCCACCGGCGATGGCGCACAACTGCGCTGGCTGGCGAATCTTTCCGCCGCGCTGGGCCTGCCGATGGTGGAGCGGAATTAGCGCGCGCCATCCATTCCCAAACAGACCCGACTGGGAATGGATGACACGCCCTAGATCGTCAACCCGCGCCCGCCATCCACCCGCAGCGTTTGTCCGGTGGTGAATTTCGCGTCCTGCACCAGATACCGCACCGCTTCGGCGATGTCGGCCGGGCTGCCGGTGCGCCTGAGCGCGGCGCGTTCGACCAGCACGGCTTGCGAGGCCGGGTCGGCCGCCTGTTTTTCCGGCCACAGGATCGCCCCCGGCGCCACCGCGTTGACGCGCACCTCCGGGCCGAGCTCCTGCGCCAGCACCTGTGTGGCCATCGCCAGCGCCGCCTTGGACATGCAGTAGAGGCCGTGATCTTGGAGTGGATGGCCGGCATAGACATCGGTGATGTTGACGATGGCGCCGTGGCTCTGGCGCAGGTGGAAGGCGGCGGCCTGGGCGAGGAAGAACGGCGCCTTGGCGTTCACGTCGAACAGCGCGTCCCAGCGCGCCGGAGTCGCTTCGGCGAGCGGCGTGGGATAGAAGGCCGAAGCATTGTTGACGAGCGCATCCAGCCGTCCGAAGCGGATCGCGGCGCGTTCCACCAGCGAGGCCGCTTGCTCCACGTTGGCCAGGTCCGCGCGCAGCAGCACGGTGCTGTGCGGGCGGTCGGCTTCCAGCGCGTTCTGCAATTTCGCCGCGTCCTGCGAACTGTCGCGGTAGTGCAGGGCGAGGTCGTAGCCGGCCTGGTGCAGCGTGGCGGCGATGGCGGCACCGAGGCGGCGTGCAGCACCGGTGACGAGGGCGACGGGGCGAGGATTGCTCATGGCCTGCCTTGTGGTGGGGAGGTTTGCTGGGTCGAAAGCCGCGTGCATTGGCTGGCCTTCACGATTGCGTCCCGAGCTTCACGCCGAAACCGAACAGGCTTGCGCCCGCCAGCCAGCGCAGGCCGCGTGCCAGCTTCCGATTCTGCACGACGCGCTGCCGCAGTGCGTGGCCGGCCAGGATCAGCAGCGTGCAATACGCGAAGGTGAGCGCGGCGATCAGCGCCGCCATCGTCGCGAAGGTAGCGAGGCCGCGCTGCGCGCCGGGGTCGATGAACAGCGGGAAGAAGGCCATGTAGAACACGATGGCCTTCGGATTCAGCAGCGTGATCAGCACGCCCTGGCGGAAGAAGCGGCCGGGCTGCATCGCGAGCGGGCCGGTTTGGGCATCGTCGCGCCGGCGCAGCAACTGCGCACCGACGAACACCAGATAGGCCGCGCCGATCCACTGTACGCCGCGGAACAGCCACGGATGCGCCACCAGCAGTGCCGCCACGCCCGCCGCCGCCAGCCAGATCAGCACCTGGTCGCCGAGCGCCAGGCCCGCGAGCGCGGAATAGCCGCCGCGGATGCCGCCTTGCCCGGTCGCCGAGAGCAGCGCGAAGGTGCCGGGGCCGGGAATGGCGAGGAACACCAGCACCGCGAGCGCGAACGTGCCCACGTCGTGGATGCCCATCCATTGCATGCGTCGTTCCCCCCGCGGCGGTGCAGGGAGAGGAGTATCGCATCGCCGATCGCAGGAAAGGTGGGAGCGCTTCGCGGAACCGGGCGCGCCGCGAAGCGCCGTGGCCGGGCTACGACCCCGCCCGCGCGCTCCCGCCCAGCGCCTGGAACAGCGCAAGATCGTTCTGCAACTGCGATAGCCTGGCCTGCGCCAGCGAAAGCTCCGCGCTGCGGCGCGATTCCTGGGCGTCCAGCCAGGTGCGCAGCGGCACCGCACCGGCGCGGTAGCGCACTTCGTACAGGCTTTCGATCTGGCGCGCGTGTTCCAGCGAGTCGGTGAGCGCCTCCACCTGCGCGTTCCAGGCGTCGCGTGCGGACAGCGCCACATCCACATCGGAGAGCGCGGCCAGCAGGGTCTGGCGGAATTGCGTGGCGGCGATTTCGTAATCGGTGCTGGCGATGGCGATGTCGAACTTGCGTTCGTTGAAGCGCAGGAATGGCAGCGCCAGGCCGGCGCCAAGCGTCCCGACCGGGTTTTTCAGCACGTCGGCCAGCGAAGGCGCGCCGCTGCTGACCGAACCATTCAAGCTGAGCGTCGGATAGAAACTCAGACGGGTGACATCGACGTTCGCCAGCGCCCGCTTCAGGCGCAGTTCGGCGGCGCGCAGATCGGGGCGCCGCCCGAGCAGCTCCGCGGGCAATCCCGGTTCGATCGCCGCGCTTTCCGGGCTGGAAAGATCCTGCGGCTCGTCGGCTTCCGGCCATGCCTGGCCATCGAGCAGCAAGGCCAGCGCCGCGCGTGCGGCCAGTCGCTGCTGTTCGAGCTGACTGCGTGCGGCGATCTGGTTTTGCAGGGATTGCGCGGCTTCGCGCAGTTCCAGCCGCGAAACCTGCCCCGCGTCGAACTGCGACTTCACCAGATCCAAGAGGCGGTGCGCGCGTTCCAGGCTTTCGGTGTTGAAGGCCAGGCGCTGATTGAGGTAGGCCAGATTCCAGTACGCCTGGGCGGCGGTTCCGATCAGCGCCAGCGCGGTGGCTTCGCGATCCTCCGCCGTCGCCTGCGCTTCCCATGCGGCCGAATCCGCGCTGAGGCCGAGGCGGTTCCACAGGTCGATTTCGTAGCTTGCCGAGAGGCTGGCGCTGTTGCTGCGGCCATTGGAATCGCCGGTTTTCAGATTCTTGCCGTAGCCGCTGGATACCGAACCGGAAAGATGCGGCCACAGCGCGTCGCGCGAAAGCCCGGCGGAAAGCTGCGCGCGGCGCACCCGCAAGGTGGCGGCGGCCAGATCGTTGTTGCGTTCCAGCACCTGCGCCAGCAGGTGGTTCAGGCCATCGTCGCCGAACGCCTGCCACCACGGATCGGCGGCCACGTCGCTGGGGGCGGTGTCGAAGGAAGAGGCGATCCGCGCGCTGCCGCCCGCATCGCCGGCGATGGCGGAATAGGCCGCGGGCACGTCGAGTTCCGGCGTGCGGTAGGGCGTCGTGGCGCATGCCGTGGCGAGCAGCGCCGCAGCGCAGCACAGCGACAAGCGGCGAAACGGAAAAGTGGGGATGTTCATTCGCGGGCCAACGCCTCCACGGGGTCGAGTTGTGCCGCGCTGCGCGCGGGCAGGAAGCCGAACACGACGCCGATCAGCGTCGAACAGGCAAAGGCGGCGACGATGGAGGCGGTCGAATAGACCATCGTGAAACTGCCGCCGCCGAGTTGCCCGACCACCACGCCCAGGCCCAGCGCCAGCGCCACGCCGATGCCGCCGCCGATCAGGCACACCAGCACCGCCTCGATCAGGAACTGCTGCAGGATGTCGCTCTTGCGCGCGCCCACCGCCATGCGCACGCCGATCTCCTTGGTGCGCTCGGTCACGCTCACCAGCATGATGTTCATCACGCCGATGCCGCCCACGATCAGGGAAATGATCGCGATAGAGGAAATCAGCAGCGTCATCGTCCGCGTGGTCTGTTCGATGGTCTGGCGGATCTCGTCGGTGTTGTTGAGGAAGAAATCCTTCTTGCCGTGGCGCATCGTGATGAGCCGCTCGATGGCCCCCTGCGCCGCGCTCATCGGCGTGTCGTCGGCCACGCGCACGGTGATGGAACTGATGAAGGTCTGGCCGAGCATCCGGCCCATCACCGTGGTGTAGGGCGCGAACACCTGGAGGTTGCTGCCGAAGTTGAAGCCGCCGCTGCGCGGCTTGGTGACGCCGATCACGCGCGCCGGCACGCTGCCCAGCAGCAGGGTCTTGCCGAGCGGGCTTTCCCCACCGGGGAAGAACTGGTTGCGCGTGTTCTGGTCGATCACGACCACCTGCGCCATGCCGTCCACCGCGCTGGCATCGAAGAAGCCGCCTTCGGCGATCTCGAAGCCGCGCACGCGGAAATATTGTTCGCCGATGCCCGAGACCTGCGCATTGGCGGATTGGTTGCCGTAGCGCAGCGTCACGTTGGTGGAGACGTTCGGCGTTACCGAATCGATGTAGTTCTGCTCGCCCAGCGCCAGCGCATCGCCCACGCGCAGCGATTGCACCCGGCCCGAGCGCATGTCGCCGAAACCGCGGCCGGGGTAGACGTCGATGGTGTTGGTGCCCAGCGCGCTGATGTTCTGCAGGATCTGCTGCTGCGAACCGTTGCCCATCGCCACCACCGACACCACCGAGGCGATGCCGATGATGATGCCGAGCATGGTCAGGAAGGTGCGCAGCCGGTGCGAGAGCATCGCCAGCAACGCCATGCGGAAGGCTTCGAAGAAACGGTCGCGGAATGCGGCCAGGCCGTGCGAGGACATGGGCTGCGCGGAGCTCAGCCCGGCGTGCGTGGCGGGCACTTTCGGGTTGGCGCGGTCGGCGACGATCTCGCCGTCGCTGATCTCGATGATGCGCTGCGCGTGCTCGGCCACCGCGTGGTCGTGCGTGACGATGATGATGGTGTGGCCTTCGCCGTGAAGCTCGGCCAGCAGCTTCATCATTTCTTCGCCGGATTTGCTGTCCAGCGCGCCGGTCGGTTCGTCGGCCAGGATCACCTTGCCGCCGTTCATCAGCGCGCGGGCGATGGACACGCGCTGCTGCTGGCCGCCGGAAAGCTGGCTGGGCCGGTGATCCAGGCGTTCGCCCAGGCCCAGGCGGTTCAGCAGTTCCACCGCGCGGGAGCGGCGCGCCGCGCGCGGTTGCCCGGCATAGACCGCGGGCACTTCCACATTGCCCACGGCGTCCAGATCGGCCAACAGGTGATAGCGCTGGAAGATGAAGCCGAAATGTTCGCGCCGCAGTTGCGCCAGCTCATCCGGCTCCATGCGCGCGGTGTCGCGGCCTTCGATCCGGTAGGTGCCCGCGTTCGGGCGATCCAGGCAGCCCAGGATGTTCATCAGCGTGGATTTGCCGGAACCGGAAGCGCCGACGATGGCGACCATTTCGCCGGCGCGGATATCCAGATCGATGTCCTTCAGCACGACGAGGGTTTCGTCGCCCGAAGGAAACTCGCGGCGCAGTTTGCGGACGGAGAGCAGCGGTTCGCTCATGGCTGTGGTTCGCGCTTGGTAAGGGAGGGCGCCGCGGGCGTCAGAACATCCGGCGCATCACGGGCCGGTTCGCACCCGCCGCAGCCGCCGCTGCGCCGGTCGGCGCGGCGCCGAGCACGACCAGTTCGCCTTCCTTCAATCCCGAAACGATCTGCGTGTAGGCCGCGTTGTCGATGCCAAGTTCCACTTCGCGCGCCACCGGCTTGCCGTCCGCACCCACCACCTGCACCACGCCGGTATTGGCCGCGCCGCCTGGTTCGCCTTCCGGCTTGCGGGAACCGCCGCGCCCGGCGCCGCGCGGGCGTTCGATCGCGGACGAAGGCACGCTGATCGCGTCCTTGGCCTGCGCCAGCACGATATAGACCTCGGCGGTCATCGAGATGCGCAGTTCGCCGTCGGGGTTGGGCACCTCGAACAGCGCGTTGTAGTAGATCGCCGAACTGGACGAGGCGCTGGACGCCTGCGTGCTTTCGCTGGCGATGGATTCGGGCGCGGGTTCGATCGCGCGCAGCGTGCCGTAGTAGCGCTTGCGCGGGTTGCCCAAGATCGTGAAATACACGGATTGACCCGGCTGCACCTTCACCACGTCCGCTTCGGAGACTTCCGCCTTCACCAGCATCGTATCCAGCCGGGCGAGCTTGACGATGGTGGGCGCGGACTGGTTCGCGTTCACGGTCTGGCCTTCCTTGGTGACCACGGCCACCACGGTGCCGTCCATCGGCGCGCGGATCTGGGTGTAGCCCAGGTTGGCCTCGGCGGTGGAGAGCGCGGCTTCGGCCTGGGCCATCTGCGCTTCCAGCACCTTGATCTGGGCGCGGGCCGAATCCAGCGCGGCCTGTGCGGATTCGTACTCGGCGCGCGAGGTGGCTTCCTGCGCCATCATGGTTTTCTGGCGCTCGAAGGCCAGCTCCGCCTGACGCAGGCTGGCGTTCTGCGCGATGCGCTGGGCCCGGTTGCTGGCCACGGCGGCGCGGGCATTGTTGACCTGGTTCTGCTGCGTGGTCGGGTCGATCTCGGCGATCAGGTCGCCCGCCTTCACCGCATCCCCAAGTTCCACCTTCAGGGATTCCACGCGGCCTGACACCTGCGCGCCGACGCTCACCATCTGCGCCGCCTCCAGCGCGCCGGTGGCAACGACCGTGGCCTCGATGTCGCCGCGTTGCGCCGGTGCGGTGGCCAGTTGCGGCGCGGGTTCGGGCTTGAGCGATTTCCAGCCGGCGAAGGCGGCGATCAAGACCAGGACGGCGAGGGCGGGGACGATCCAGCGGCGACGGGAACGGGGCCGGGCGATATTCATGGCGATCTTGGACGCAGTTGGCGGACGATGGCGGGCAGTTTAGAGGCGCGATGCGACCGGACAAGCCGCAACGTGTATCCGAATGTATCCGGCACAGCGCGGACGTATCGCAAGGTGTCCGATGCCTTGCGCGGAAATGCGCCGATACGAATCGGCCATTGCCATTCATGCGCCGGCATGGATGATCGGGTCTGCTCCAGATATGCCGCAGACTTTGTCCATGAACAACGAACCCGCCGCGCAATGCCTCCTGGTCGTCGATGACGACGCCGAGATCCGCAGCCTCCTGGCCGAGCAGCTGGCGCAGGCCGGCTATCGGGTGGCCACGGCCGGCAATGGCGCGCAGATGCGCGCGGCGCTGGAACGGGAAACCGTCGATCTGATCGTGCTCGATCTGAACCTGCCGGGCGAGGACGGCCTGACGCTGTGCCGCAACCTGCGCGCGGATTCCAGCCCGCAATCGCGCACGCCGGTGGTGATGCTGACCGCGCGCGGCGAGCCGATCGACCGCATCCTCGGGCTGGAAATGGGCGCGGACGATTACCTGCCCAAGCCCTTCGAGCCGCGCGAACTGCTGGCCCGCATCCGCAGCGTGCTGCGCCGCACCGAGGCGCTGCCGGCGAACCTGGACGCGGCGCGGGTCAAGCGCGCGACGTTCGCCGGTTGGACGTTGGACATGGAACACCGCCACCTGATCGCCGCCGATGGGCGCGTGGTGATGCTCTCCGGCACCGATTTCCGCCTGCTCAAGGTGTTCGCCCTGCACGCCAACCGCGTGCTGACGCGCGAACAGCTCGCCGCGCTGGCCGGCGGGCGGCAGATCGATCCGATGGATCGCGCCATCGACCTCCAGGTCAGCCGCCTGCGCCAGAAGCTTGGCGACGATCCGCGCACCTCCGGCCTGATCAAGACGGTGCGCAACGGCGGCTACGTGCTGGCCGCGCCGGTGACGCTGGAATGAGGTTGTCGCGATGAACTGGCTGCGCGAATTCGCAGGCTCGATGGGCGGTCGCATCTTCGCGATCCTGCTGCTGGGCGTGGCGCTGACCGCGGTGCTGGCGACCGCATTGGCGAACTGGCGGCGCGAACGCGAAGTGCAGCGCCTGCACGTCGCGCTCGCCGCCGAGCGCGTGGCCGATTACGTCGCCCTGGTCGAGCTTTCCGACGGGCCGCTGCGCGAAAGCGTGCTCGACATGGGCGGGAAGGGCATCCAGGTGCGGCGCCCGAAGCGCGGCGATGCGATCGAGACGCCGCATCAACAACCTGAAACCGCCAGCACGCCCGATCCCGAGTTCGACGCCGTGGCCGTCGCCTCGGGCCTGAAACTTTCCGGCGCGAGCGCGCGGCTGGCGCCGGAGGATTGCCTGTCCGGGCGTTCCCGGCACCGCTACGACGAACTGCGCCGCCAGCGCGCCGACGCCTATGCCAGCATTTCGCGTATCGATCCGGAACTGGCCGCGCGCCAGGCCGAAGACCCGGCGATGGAGCCGCCGCTGTGCCGCTGGATCGACGTGACGCTGGGCGATGGCAGCGCGCTGAAACTTTCCGTGTTCACCCCGCCGGCGCTGCGCGTGCCGCGCGAGTTCGATCCGTGGGTGCTGGCCTTGCTGGGCGGCGCGATTGCCGCCCTGGCGTACCTGATCGCGCGCATGGCCGCCGCCCCGCTGCTGCGGCTGGCGCGCGCCGCCACGGAACTGGGCCGCGATCTCGACCGCGCGCCGATTCCCGAAGCCGGCCCGGCGGAAGTGGCGCGCGCCGCCGCCGCGTTCAACGCGATGCAGGCGCGTTTGCAGCGCACCTTGCGCGAGCGCACGCACATGCTCGCGGCGATCACGCACGATCTGCAAACCCCGCTGACGCGCCTGCGCCTGCGGCTGGAAAAAGTGGAAGACGAGCCATTGCGCGAACGCCTCGTCGGCGATCTGGGAGCGATGCAGGCGCTGATCCGCGAAGGGCTGGATCTGGCCCGCAGCGCCGACAGCATTGAGGCGCGGGTTCCGCTGGATCTGGATTCGCTGCTCGAATCGCTGGTCGAAGACGCCGCCGATGCCGGCGCGGACATCGCGTTCGACCAGCGCTGCCGCAGCGTATTGAAGCTGCGCCCGCTGGCGATGCGGCGCGTGTTCGCGAACCTGATCGACAATGCGCTGAAATACGGCGGTGCGGCGAAAGTCGATGCGCGCCGCGATCATCAGGACGTGACCGTCACCATCGTCAATCCCGGCGCGCCGCTGCCCGAGGATCGCATCGCCGCCATGTTCGAGCCCTTCGTGCGGCTGGAGGAAAGCCGTTCGCGCGATACCGGCGGCATCGGGCTTGGCCTCACCATCGCCCGAACCCTGGCCGAACGCGAAGGCGCGACGCTGGAATTGCGCAATGTGCCCGATGGGGTGGAGGCGGCGGTGCGGTGGCGGCGGGCGCCGCTGGCGTGAGGCAATCTGGTTCCGCCATTGGTGGATCAACAGGCGTGTAACGACAGCGGCGGCCGGGCGATGTCCGGCTGCTATCTTCCTTTCCATGCCGCCAGACCGCTCCGCCGCCGACGTTCCGCCCCGCTACGCGCGCCTGCGTCCGCTCTGGCTTGCGGCGGCATACCTGTCGCTGGCCCTGGGCCTGATCGGCGTGGTGCTGCCTGGTTTGCCGACGGTGCCTTTCGTGCTGCTGGCCTCGTACTGCGCGGCACGCGGTTCGCGCAGGCTGCATGATTGGCTGCGCGGGCATCCGCGCTTCGGGAAGATGATCCGCGAATGGGAAGAACACGGGGCGGTCGGCCGGCGCGCGAAATGGCTGGCGACCGCGATGATGGCGGCGTGTTCGGTGCTGATGTGGTTCCTGCCTTCGCCGCCGTGGGTCTGGGCGGTGGGCAGCGGCATCATGCTGTGCGTGTCGGTATGGCTATGGTTTCGACCGGAACCGCCGCCGCAAGCGTGATGGCCGCGCCGCACCCGCCCTGCGGCTCGATCAATGCGAGCGGAGCACCGCGAATCGCGCCAGCTCGGCCAGGTCGCCATTGGCGGGCAGGCGAAGCTGCCGCAATGCGGCATCCATCGTGGCGGAAAGCGTGTCGAGCAGGTTGTGCGAAGCCTCTGCGCCGATGATGGCCGGGTAGGTGGGCTTGTCGTTGGCGGCGTCCTTGCCGGGCGTCTTGCCGATCTGCGCAGCGTCGCCTTCGATATCCAGCAGGTCGTCGCGGATCTGGAAGGCCAGGCCGAGCGCCGTGGCGTAGTCGTCCAGTTGCTGGCGTGCGATGTCGTCGCAGCCGGCACCGAGCGCGCCGAGTGCGACGGCGGCACGGATCAAGGCCCCGGTTTTCGCACCGTGCATCCGTTTCAGTTCGGGCAGGGCGAGGCGTTGCCCGACCGAGGCCAGGTCGATGGCCTGGCCGCCGACCATGCCCGCCATGCCGGCGGCGCGCGCCAGTTCGCCGATCATCGCCAGCCGGATCGGCGGTGGCGCATCGGCCTGCGCGAGCAGTTCGAATGCCAGCGTCAGGAGGCCATCGCCGGCGAGGATGGCGGTGGCCTCGTCGAAGGCGACGTGCAGCGTCGGGCGGCCACGGCGCAGCATGTCGTCGTCCATCGCCGGGAGGTCGTCGTGGACGAGCGAGTAGGCGTGGATCAGTTCCAGCGCGGCGGCGGGAAGATCGAGCGTGGTTTCCCCTGCGCCGAATGCCGTTCCGGTGGCGTAGGTCAGCAGGGGCCGCAGCCGCTTGCCGCCACCGAGCACGGCGTAGCGCATGGCCTCGGCAAGGCGCGGTGCCAGCGCGCCGCGTTCGGCGATGGCGTTTTCCAGTACCGATTCGCAGCGCGCCGCCCAGCCGCGCCAGCGGGCTTCAGCGTTCTTCATCGAAGGGCTGCGCCGAATCCGGATCGAGCGGATCGCTCAGCAGCTTGACGCGCAGTTCGGCCTGTTCCAGTGCGGTCTGGCAGTGGCGGTACAGGGATACGCCGCGCTCGTAGGCCTTCAGGGATTCGTCGAGCGAAAGATCGCCCTTTTCCATGCGCTGCACCAGCCCTTCCAGTTCGTCGAGCGAACGCTCGAACTGGGATACGGCGGACTGTGCCGACTCGGCCTGGGCCGGATCGCTGGCGGGAATGGGATCGTTCGGGTTCGGCATGGCTCGCAAGTTTGCCGAGGCGGCCATGCAGGGTCAATTGCGCATCAGGCGATGGATGAGAAGCCTGCGCCAACTGGGTGCGAGGTCGGGGAAGTTTCCAGCGTCACTCCGAATGAACCAGCCGTGCATTGCGCGTGGCGAGCCGCGCGGCGAAGCGGTCGGCGCGCCATCGGGCTCCGGCCGCCAGCAGTTGCCCATCGGCATCGAACAGCAATGGAAGCCTTCCCCGTTCCCAAGGCGGCAGGGCGGCTTCCTGCATCAGGTGCTTGAGGCTGCGGTTCACGCCTGCGATGCGGATGCGTTCGCCGCCTTCGCGTGAACGCACCTGCCAGCGCTGCGGTTCCGTGGGTGCAGGATCGAGTGCGAGCGTGCCCAGCCCGTGCGGCAGCGACAGCGGCGCGAGGCCGTTCCAGCCCAGTACGAAGGGCGGCACGTCGTCAAACGGGGCGAAGGCGAAGATGCGGCCTCGATGGCGGCGAAGCTGCGCGCCGCGCCAGTGCAGGTTCGCCTGCGCATCGGCTGCGGCCTCGATCAGTTCGGGCACCAGACGCGGCCAGATCGCGGCGGGCGGGCGGGGAAGTTTCAGATCGTCCAGCCAGCGCGCCACCACTTCGCGGCGCAGCGCATCTGCAAGCGCGGCAAGTTCATTCGCAGGCAGGCTGGCGTCGTGCGGATGGCGGTGCGTGGCGAGGAAACCCAGCGCCACGGCGCGCAGCGCATCGGCTTCTCCGCGCATCCGTCCGGCAGCGGCGGCGATGCGCGCATCGGCTTCCGGGAAGGCGTCGCGCAATGCCGGCATCACGCTGGCGCGCAAGCGCACGCGGGCGTGGCGCGGATCGGCGTTGGCCGGGTCTTCGATGAACGTCAGCCGCTGCGCCGTGGCGTAATCGCGCAGCGCCTGGCGCGGCAGATCGAGCAGTGGCCGCCACAGCCAGCGGCGGGTTTCGCCGCTGCGCAGCGGGCGCAGCCTGCGCATCGCCGCCAACCCTTCATGGCCGGCGCCGTGCAGCAGCCGCAGCAGCAGCGTTTCCACCTGATCCTCGCGATGCTGCGCCAGCGCCAGCACGGCAGGTTCCGGCAAGGTTTCCTCGAAGGCCGCATGGCGCGCCCGCCGCCATGCGCCCTCAAGGCCCAGCTCGGCGACGTTCCGCACGTTCGCCTTCACGATCCGCGTTTCGATGTTCAGGCCCGCTGCGAAGGCGCGGCAGTGTTCGGCCCAGTGCGCCGAATCCCCGCAACTGCCGTGATCCACATGCAGCGCGGCCAGCCCGCGTTCGCGCGCGGCGGGAATGTGCGCCAGCGCGTGCAGCAGTACGGCGGAATCCAGCCCGCCGGAAAAACCCACCCACAACGCGCCGGGCGGCAGCGCGGCAACATCCGCGGCCAGCACGGCCAGCCAAGCCGTATCGGAATGCGCCGCGCTCACGTCATCGGTTGCCAGCGTTGATCCCGCAGTACCTGCATCGCCGGGAAGCGCCGCTTGTAATCCATCTTCGGGTGGCCATCGATCCAGTAACCCAGATAGACGAAGGGCAAGTTGCGGCGGCGGGCGAATTCGATCTGGTGCAGGATCGAACAGGTGCCCAGGCTGCGCGCCGGTTCGTCGGGGGAATAGAAGGTATAGACCGCCGAAATGCCCTGCGGCAGCAGATCGGTAACGGCCACGGCCATCAGTTTTTCGCCTGCGCGCAGTTCCAGGAACGCGGTGCGGCTCCAGTCGCAGGTGAGGAAGGAAAGGAAATCCGCCGGCCCGGATTCGGCCATCGGCCCATCGCCGTGGCGCGTGGCCAGATAGCGCGAGTAGAGCGCGAAATATTCTTCGCTGCACCGCGCCGGCGCGATGCGCAGGTTCAGATCGGCATTGCGCGCCAGCGTACGGCGCTGGCTGCGGTTCGGCGCAAACGAGGCCACTTCGATGCGCGTGGCGACACAGGCATGGCACGCCTCGCAATGCGGCCGATAGACCTGAGCCCCGGAACGGCGGAAGCCATGGTCGATGGCGCTGGCGTAGGCCGAGGCCAGGTACGGCGAGGCCGGGTCCAGCACCAGGTTGCGCGCGGTGCGCTCCGCGTAATACCCGCACGGATGCGGCCGCGTCTGGTATAGGCGGATCGGAACTTCCGGCGGCGGGCTGGCGAGCGTCATGGGTGGATGATCGCGCATGACGCGGCGGCAGGCATCTTCCTTTTGAGGAACAACCTCGAATCACACCAGCGTTCTCCCTCTCCCGCCAGCGGGAGAGGCAATAGCCGCTGATGCTCGGGGTTAATCAGTTTCCAGCAAGGATTCCAGCGCCGGCCACACATGCTCCATCACCTTCGGCTGCGCGGTGGCGGTGGGGTGGATGGTGTCGGGCTGGAACCAGGAAAGATCGGTGGCGATGGGTTCCAGCAGGAACGGCAGCAGCGCGGTTTCGTTCTGTTTCGCCAGCGTCGAGAACATGGTGCGGAAGGCGTCGGCGTAGTCCGGGCCATAGTTCGGCGGCATCTCCACGCCCACCAGCAGCACCTTGGCGTTGGCCGCGCGCGCGGCGTCGATGATGGCTTGCAGGTTGGCCTGCGCCTGGTTCAGATCCAGGCCACGCAACGCATCGTTCGCGCCCAGCTCCAGCACCACCACGGCGGGGGAGTGTTCGGCAAGCGCACGGGCGATGCGGGCTTTGCCGCCGGCCGTGGTTTCGCCGCTGACGCTGGCGTTCACCACGCGCCAGCCGGGGTTTTCGGCCTCCAGTTTCTTTCCGAGCAAGGCCACCCAGCCCTGCTCCACGGAAAGGTTGTAGGCGGCGGAAAGCGAATCGCCGAACACCAGCACCGTGCGCTGCGACGCCTGCGCGAACGCCAGGGGCGCGAGCAGAACCAGCAGCAAGCCGGAGATGCAGGTGCGCAGTGCCGTGAGCTTTTTCATTGTCCTTTCCTTTCCTGCCGATTCCCGTGGAAAACGCGGCATCACCGACCTTGCCGGAGGTTGCGAAGTTCCGGCTAACGATACTGAAGGGCGTCAACGGTAGGCTCAAGCCGCAACGCGGCGGGGCCGACATGCCACCGTTTCCGTCGGCTTCGCGTCTTCGGCGCTTGAGCCGGCCTGCGTCTGTCATCGACGAAGGGTCGCCAGGCAGGATTTGAAGCTTTCCGCCTTTTCACAACCGTTCGTGGCTTCGGGATAGAGCCTGGGTCGGAGCCATTTGCTCGTCGGTCATGCGCCAGAAAGCGGCTCTGCTCCCGTTCCGGGTCGGGCGTCATTGCGAGGAGGGTTCTGGCTCCACCGGTTGCGGAGCCGGTTCGGTCGCCTTGGGCATCGCTGCCTCGCGGGCCTCGCGTTTCCGGGCGTCCTTTTCCTCCTGTTTCTTTTTCTTGACCAGCTCGCGCTGGCGTTTCTCGAAGTTGTAATTGGGCTTGGGCAAGGGGCCTCCGGCAGGTTCAGCGGCTGGGTTTGGATGGTGGGACAGGGAGCGGGCGCGATGGCTCGGCGTCTGCGTCGGCCGGGCCGATGGCGGTCAGGACGCGGGTGGTGCCGAGGACTTCTATCGTTCCGCCGGCTTCGCGGAAGGCGTCCAGATCGGCGGAGATGCGCTCGTGGGTGAGGGCGGCATTGTCCTTGCCCTTGCGGGCGGGGAACACACGATCGCTCTTGGCTGGAATGGCAACGGGCGCCACCGGTGCGGGAGCGGGTTTCGGGGCGGGCTTTTTCGGGCGTGGCATAGGGTGTCTGGTCAGTAGAGTGTCAAAGGGATGCCGTGGGCGGTGCGGTGGATGTAGTCGGCGCGCGTGTCGCGGCAGTAGGAGCCGCCCATCACGAATCGCCGGCATACCTCCGGCCGTGTGTCGTAGATGGAACAGCGCATGTGCGCGGCGTCCACCGCCACGCACCAGCCGTCCGCATCGCGATCCATCACCGTCAGTGCGGTCTGGGTACGGGTGGTGAGGTGGGCGGGGATCCGATCCTCGGGTTGCAGCACCACGGTCAGGCGGCAGCACACCGCATCGCAGCGTGCGCACAGCGGGGTCTTGCCGTTGGAGGCGGGCGGCGTCACGCATGGCCTCCCCGCCGGAAATGCAGCATCCGGCCACGATGCGGCGGCAAATCGGCCTCGTCCATGGGGCACGGCCTTGCATCCATGCCGAATCCCCGCCCGGCCAGCAGACGGCTGAAACGCGCGCTGTTGCCGCGCCCGGGATCGGTGAGCAGCACTTCCGCATCGGGCAGCGCATGGCGCTCGATCACGGCATCGAGCAGTTCGGCGTTGCCGCGCTCGTACAGCACGTCGCTGGCGATGATCGCGTCGAAGCGGCCCAGCGTCGGCAACGACACATCCCAGCGCACCTGCCGGTAGTGCAGCGCGGGCAGGTTGTTCAACGCGGCGTTGTAGGCCAGGAACACTTCGGCCAGCGGATGCGTGTCCGAGGCGATCACATCGGCGCCGCGGCGTTGCAGCACCAGGCTGGCCAAGCCGATGCCGCAGCCCAGTTCGAGGATGCGTTTGCCGCCGATGTCGAACCGCTGCATTGCCTGCGCCAGCAGCAGGCCCGCCGGCCACACCTGGCCGAACAGGCTCCACTGCGCGGGCGAAATGCCCATGCGCTCGCCGTGCCCGTCGGGATCGGCGAACTGCTGGGTGTCGCTGAGCACGCGCAGGCGATAGACGTGTCCACCGATGGCGTATGAGGTCTCGCGGATCCGGTAACCCGGCATGGGCGCTCCCGAAAAGGCGTCACGGATGGTGCAGGTGCGGTGACGCGTGAAGGAAAGCGCAGCGAGCGGCGATATGGCCGCTCGGACAAGGATGTGTGGATGAACGATGCCATCCTACGCGATTACGCTGCCGGGCGTCAGCGCAGCCTCCGCGTGCAGGCCGCGAATCGCTCCAGCAACGGCAGGGATGTGCGGCCAGCGCGCGGGCGATACGCGCCTTGCCGCCCGCGCGAAGGCGGGAAACGCGAACGCGATCAGCAACCATGCCGATGCCCACTTGCGCAGCGCGGCAAGCTTCCCCATTGTCCTGTCCTTCCCTTGAATCATTGCGAAAACCGACATGACCGACCTAGCCTGCGGCCGTGAAGTTCCACCTGTCGATGCCGATGCCGCCGCGAATGCGGTGCTGTCGGTGGAAAACCTTGGCAAGCGCGTGAGCCTGCCCGATGGTGCGTTGACGATACTGGATGGCGTGGGTTTTTCTATCCGCGCCGGCGAACGCGTGGCCATCGTGGGGGCGTCCGGTTCGGGCAAATCCACCCTGCTCTCGTTGCTGGCCGGGCTGGATGTCCCCACCTCCGGCGAAGTGAAACTGGCGGGCGAATCGCTTTCCGCTCTGGACGAAGATGGCCGCGCGCGCCTGCGCGGGGAGCGCGTGGGCTTCGTGTTCCAGGCGTTCCAGTTGTTGCCCTCGCTCACGGCATTGGAAAACGTGATGCTGCCGCTGGAGCTGCGTGGCGAACGCGATGCGCGCGGGCCGGCGGAGAAAGTGCTGGCCGAGGTGGGGCTTTCCGAACGGCTTTCGCACTATCCGCGCCAGCTTTCCGGCGGCGAGCAGCAGCGCGTGGCGCTGGCGCGCGCCTTCGTGACGGCGCCGGAAGTGCTGTTCGCGGACGAACCCACGGGCAACCTGGATACGCGCACCGGCGAGGCCGTGGTGAACCTGCTGTTCCGCATGAACGCGGAATCCGGCACCACCCTGGTACTGGTGACGCACGATCCGCAACTGGCCAGTCGCTGCGACCGCGTGCTGCGCATCGAAGCCGGGCGTTTGGTGAACGCATGAAGGGTTGGAGATTGGCGTGGCGCTTTTTCAAGCGCGACCTGGCCGCAGGCGAAGTGCGCGTGCTGCTGGCGGCCCTCGCGCTGGCGGTGATGGCGGTTGCTTCGGTGGCCTTCGTCACCGAACGCGCACAGCGCGCGCTGGAACTGGAGTCCAACCGCCTGCTCGGCGGCGATGTGCTGCTGCGCGCGGATTCGCCCATCGGGGAAGTGCCGCGCGAGGTGGTGCGCGAACTGGGCCTGCGCATGGCCGAAACCTGGACGTTCCGCAGCATGGTGCGCGCCGGGGAGGGCTTGCATCTGTTCGAAGTGCGTGCGCTCGGCGAGGGGTTTCCGCTGCGCGGCGAGTACAGGCTCGATGCGGGTGCGGGCGAATTCGCGACAAAGGCAATTCCGCGGCACGGTGCGGTGTGGGTCTCGCGCAGTGGCGCGCAGCGCCTGGGGCTGGAGGCCGGCGGCACGGTGAAACTGGGCGAAGGCCAGTTCCGCATCGAAGCCCTGGTGGCGCAGGAACCGGATTCGGCGATGGATTACTTCAACCTCTCCCCGCGCATCTTCCTGCGGCTGGATGACGTGGCCGCCACCGGCCTGGTGCGGGAGGGCAGCCGTGTCGGCTACCGGCTTGCGGTGGCGGGCGAGGATGGCGCGGCGCAAGGGTTCGCGGATCGGATGCGCGATAGGCTCGAACGCGGCCAGCGGCTGGAAACCATCGCCGATGCGCGGCCGGAAGTGCGCAGTTCGCTGGAACGCGCCGAGCGCTTCCTCGGGTTGGCGGCGCTGGTGGCCGTGGTGCTGGCCGCCATTGCGGTGGCGATGGCCGCGCGCCGCCACAGCGCGCGGCATCTGGATGGCTGCGCCGTGCTGCGCTGCCTGGGCGCGAGCCAGAACACCATCCTCACCGTATATCTGGGCGAGGTGCTGCTGCTGGGCGCGATCGGCTGCGCGCTTGGCATCGCCGGCGCATGGTTGATCCAATCCATGCTCGGCGGCGTGCTGGCGCAGGTGATGGGCATTGCCGTGCCCAAGGCCGGCATCGCCCCAGTGCTGCACGGCGTGGCGGTGGGTTTCGTGGTGCTGCTGGCCTTCGCCGTGCCGCCGGTGATCGCGCTGCGCCGCGTGCCTGCGTTGCGCGTGCTGCGACGCGATCTTGGCGCGGTGGAAGCCGGTGCGCTGGCAGTATCGCTCTCCGGCCTGGCGGGCCTGGCGGCGCTGATCTGGCAGCGTGCCGGTTCGGCGGAACTGGGCGCGGCGATGCTCGGCGGGCTGGCCGCCAATTTTGCGGTGCTGGCGCTGCTGGCCTATGGCCTGGTGCTGGTGGTGCGGCGGCTGCGTTCGCGGCTTCCCGGCGCATGGCGCTATGGCCTGGCGAACGTGGCGCGCAGGCCGGCGGCGAGCATCGCGCAGATTGCCGCGCTTGGCCTTGGGCTGATGGCGATCCTGTTGTTGACGCTGGTGCGCACCGATCTGCTGGATCGCTGGAAGCAATCCATGCCCGAGGATGCCGCCAACCGCTTCATCATCAACGTGCAGAGCGATCAGGTGGATGGCGTGGCCGCGCTGCTGCGCGAGCACGGCATCGCACAGCCGGAACTGTTCCCGATGGTGCGGGCGCGCCTCGTCGAAGTGAACGGCGTGCCGGTGAGCGGGGAAAGCTACGCTGCGCGCGGCGAACGCGCGCAGCGGCTGGCCGAGCGCGAGTTCAACCTGTCCTCGTCCGGAACGCTGCGCGAAGCGGACAACCAGATCGTCGCCGGACAATTCTGGTCGCCGGGCGACGCCACGGCGCAATTCTCGGTGGAGGAGGGTATGGCCAAGGGATTTGGCTGGAAGATCGGCGATGAAGTCATGTTCGACATCGCCGGCAGCCGCGTACAGGCGCCGATCACCAGCCTGCGCAAAGTGGACTGGGAAAGCTTCAGGCCCAACTTCTTCGTGCTGGCCTCGCCCGGCGCGCTGGACGGCATGGCGGCCAGCCACGTCACCGCAGCCAAGGTGCCGCGCGGCGATGCGCGGCTCACCCGCGCCCTGGTGGCGGCATATCCCAACATTTCCGTGATCGACATCGACGCCGTGATCGACCAGGTACGCAATACGGTTTCGCAAGTGACGGCGGCGGTGGAATACGTGTTCTATTTCACCCTGCTGGCCGGTGTGCTGGTGCTGCTGGCCTCGATCAGCGCCAGTCAGGACGAACGCCTGCTCGAAGGCGGCGTGATGCGCGTGCTCGGCGCGCGCACCAGGCAACTGCGGCTGGCGCAGGCCTCGGAATTCATTGCGCTTGGCCTGATCGCAGGATTGGTGGCGGCGATTGCCGCGAGCGTGGTGTCCGGCGTCATCGCGGTCAACGTGTTCGACCAGGAATGGGCGCCGGATTGGCGCGTCGCCGCGCTCGGTGCAGGCGTCGGCGTGCTCGTCGTCACCCTCGCCGGCCTGATCGCCACGCGCGCCATCGCCAGCCAGCCGCCATCGCAGACGCTGCGGGCGCTGGGGGGGTAGGCGCGCTCTTTGGTGCTGGAGGCGGGCAAGCCCGGCTCTACAAAAGCGGGGGCATCCCGTAGAGCCGGGCTTGCCCGGCTGCTATTGTCTGAAAGACGGCGACGTTGCGGCAGCGCACCGTCCCGCGTATCATGCGCAGGCTTTGGCGAGCGCAGGATGCGCCCGCCGCCACGCTTCGGTGACGGAACGCCCGCGCTGCCCGGACGTTCCGTTAGCTGAAACCGGATCGCCGCAAGGCGCTCCAGTACAACCGGAGCTGGTCACGAAAGGGGCGATTCGCCCCTTTTTCTTTTCTTCCAGATTGCCCACCGAATTCCTGTTGAAGCCGCTTCAACGCTGCCATGTCCCAGATCGAAACCGTCATCGAAGACCTGCTCGCCCCCGCCGTGTCGGCGCTGGGGCTGGAGCTGCTGGGCATCGAGTTCTCCGCCGGCAGCCATCAGGCGTTGCTGCGGCTCTACATCGACGTCGAAGGCCGCCCGGTGAACATCGACGATTGCGAGCAGGTCAGCCGCGAGGTGAGTGCCCTGCTCGACGTGCACGATCCGATCGAAGCGCACTACACGCTGGAAGTGTCCTCGCCCGGCATCGACCGCCCGCTGTTCAAGCCGGCGCACTACGCGCGCTTCGTCGGCGAGCCGGCGAAGATCACCCTGGATTTGCCGCAGGATGGCCGCCGCCGCTTCCAGGGCCGCATCCTGGGCGTGGAAGGGGAAACCATCACCGTCGAACAGGACGGCGGGCCCGTGGCGCTTTCCTGGCGGAACATCCAGAAAGCCAGGCTGGCGCCGGTGTTCGAGGCGCCGTCCAAGCCCGGCAAGGCGCCGGGCGGGGCGAAGAAGAAACCCGCACGCAAGAATTGATTGGAATCGTTTTGCCGGGGGGCGGCTCGCGCCGGAATCCCCCGATCCGTGAAAACTCGATAGGGCCATAGAAAGGGCGACTCGCCCGCCGGAGCCATAGCAGATGAGCAAGGAAATGTTGAACGTGGTCGAAGCCGTGGCGCACGAAAAGGGCGTCGCGCGCGAGGTGATCTTCGAGGCGATGGAAGCCGCGCTGGCCTCCGCCGCGAAGAAGCGCTATCCCGACGAAGACGTCGCCATGCGCGTGAAGATCAACCAGAAGACCGGCGACTACGACCTC
>CAZHXV010000017.1:0-167 GCA_964536455.1 uncultured Aquimonas sp. | reverse complement strand
CTACGAAACCTTCCGCCGCTGGGAAGTGGTGGCCGACGACGTGGTGATGGAATCGCCCGAGCGCCAGATCCGCCTGATGGACGCGGTCGATGAGCGCGAGGATGCGCAGGTTGGCGAGTACATCGAGGAACAGGTGGAGAACGCCGAGTTCGGCCGCATCGCCGCGC
>CAZHXV010000016.1:0-24777 GCA_964536455.1 uncultured Aquimonas sp. | reverse complement strand
AGGGCGACCTGGCGAACTGGATGGTGCCCGGCAAGATGGTGAAGGGCATGGGCGGCGCGATGGATCTGGTGGCCGGCGTGAAGCGCGTCGTGGTGTTGATGGAACACACCGCCAAGGACGGCGAGCACAAGATCCTGCCCGAATGCACCCTGCCGCTGACCGGCGTCGCCGTGGTGAACCGCATCATCACCAATCTGGCGGTATTCGACGTGATGCCGGACGGCCTGAAGCTGGTCGAGACCGCGCCGGATGTTTCGCCCGAGGATTTGCGCCGGCAGACCGGCGTGCCGTTCGCGGCGTAGGCGGTTTCTGCCGCATCCTCTCCCGCTGCCGGGAGAGGATGCGGGGCGAACCGGCAATCCAGGCGCTGAAGCACTGCCCGCAACGCGGGCACCTTGGCAATCGATTCCAACCGTCGCTGCTCCGGTTGCGTCGCCGATCGCGCGCGCTATCGGCCGAGCACCTCAAAGGCACCGCAAGCATTCAGAAGCTGTTTCGGGGAGTTTTCGGAGACATCCGAGATGCTGGCCAATCAAAACCGATGCAAGCCTGCGTTTTGATTGGTGGGCGGTACAGGTTTCGAACCTGTGACCCCTACCATGTCAAGGTAGTGCTCTACCGCTGAGCTAACCGCCCGTTCCGCCCGCGATGGCATGAGGCCGATTGCGGGAGCCGCGCATCATAGCATTCGTGCCGGCTCCAAGCCAACCTGCCCCAGGCCAGGCTGCGCGATCAATGCACCGATCCGTTCTCCGCGCATGCCAAGGAGCCCGTGCGCGTGCAAGGCTCAGGGAACGACGATGGCCGAATCGGCCTTGACCCGATCCAGCGCGATCAGGGTGCGGTAGGACTTCACTCGTTCGTTCTCGGCGAACAGGCGGCGGGCGAGGCCTTCGTAGGTGCGCATATCCAGGGTGACGATCACCAGCACGAAGCTGACGCCGCCGGTGACGTAGTAGCACTGCTGCACTTCGGGGGTTTCGCGGAACAGGGCCTTGGCGGCATCGACGGTGGCGGCATGTTCGTCCACCAGTTGCACTTCCACGATGGCCGTGATGGTGGCGGCGATGGCGTGCGGATCGATGATGGCGACGTTGCGGGCGATGACGCCGGCGGCCTCCATCGCGGCGATGCGGCGCTGCACGGCGGCGGCGGAAAGATTTACCTGTTCGGCGATGGCACGCTGCGGCGTCTTGTTGTCGCGCTGGAGGATGCGCAGGATGGCGCGGTCGGGCCGATCCAGCCCGACGCCAGCCTCTGTTGCAGCGTTCCGGCCTTTGCTGCCGGAAACCGATGGGTTTTTGTTGCGTTTCATGGCCGATTTTCGAGCGCAATCATTGCATTGGCGAGAATATCATGCGCCCATGACGACGATTTCGACTACCCACGGCCTGCACGCGGCCCAACGCGATACCGCCACCGGCCTCGCCTGCGGGCTGGGTGCGGGCGCGTTGTGGGGGCTAGTGTTCCTTGCGCCGGAACTGGTGCGGCAGTTCAGCCCGCTGGCGCTCACCGTCGGCCGTTATCTTTGCTACGGCTTGATCGCAGCGGCGTTGATTGCGCCGAAATGGCGCTCGCTGGCGGCGCGTATTCCCCACCGCCAGTGGTGGAGCCTGATGTGGCTGGCGCTGGCGGGCAATACACTCTACTTCGTGCTGCTGGCCAGCGCGGTGCAGCGCGGCGGGATAGCGATGACCTCGCTCGTGGTTGGCCTGTTGCCGGTCACGGTGGCGCTGATGGGCAGCCGTGAGCGCGGTTCGGTTCCCATCGGGAAGCTGTGGCCCTCCCTGATGCTGTGCGCGGCGGGCATCGGCTGCGTCGGCTGGCAGGCGCTGGCCGGACAAGGCACGGAGGCTTCCGGGGAAGCCTGGTTCGGGCTGCTGTGTGCGCTCGGTGCGCTGGCCTCGTGGACAGCATTCGCGGTCGGCAACGCGCGCTGTCTCAAGCGACTGCATCACGTCTCCGCGCACGATTGGAGCCTGCTCACCGGCCTGGTCACCGGCGCGCAGAGCCTTATGCTGGTGCCGCTGGCGCTGGCGCTTGAAACCACGTCCCACGATGGCCCGGCGTGGATGCGCTTCCTGGCGGTATCCGCTGGCGTGGCTGTGCTGGCGTCGATCCTCGGCAATGCCCTGTGGAACCGCATGAGCCGGTTGCTGCCGCTGACGCTTGCCGGGCAAATGATCGTGTTCGAGACGGTGTTCGCGCTGTTCTACGCCTTCCTCTGGGAACGCCGCCCGCCCACCGCGCTGGAACTGGCGGCGCTGGCACTGGTGATTCTGGGCGTGCTCGGTTGCCTGGACGCCCATCGCCGGCCCGTGGCGATTTCGCCTGAGCCATAAGAGCCTGTTCACGATCTCGAACGGTGAGATGGCGAAGCGGCATCGTGCCCCCCGCACTTTCCTTGCGAGGCCACGTCATGAACCTGATTCGAGCCCTTTTCCGGCGATTCCCGACCGCCCCTGCCCGCCCGCTGCATCCCTTCGATGCATTGCTGTTGCACTGGCTGACGCTGGGCGGGCTGATTTTGCTGCTGGTGCCCGTGCGTCACTGGCACGCGCAAAGCGTGGGTTGGCTGCCCTACTGGCTGCTGGCCGCGCCGCTCTTGCTCACCGTGCTGCGGCGGGCGGCGCGGGGCTGAATCCGCCGCTGCGGCAAGGCCGGCGCGGACGGGGCAACGTGTACACTGCGGCACGGTTTTCCGGCCCAGACGCTTGCCCATGCCCCGCCTTGCCCATCGCGCTTTTTTCGCCCTTCTGCTGCTTCCATTGCTGTTCGCCGTTACCCAGGCCAGGGCGGAAGCGCCGCGCCTGGATCCGGCCAAGCGCCAGGTGTTCCTGTTCGAGACCGAGAAGAAATACGGCATCGAATCCGGGCAAGCCTCGACGTGGCTGGCACAGGCCAAATACCAGCAGAGCATCATCGATGCGATCACGCGCCCGGCCGAATCCAAGCCGTGGAAAACCTACCGGCCCATCTTCCTGACCGCCGACCGCATCGCCAAGGGCCGCGCCTTCGCCGCCGCACACCGCGAGGAACTGGCCGCCGCCGAAGCGAAAACCGGAGTGCCGGCCAACATCGTCGCCGCCATCCTCGGGGTTGAAACCTTCTACGGCGGCAACACCGGCAAGTACCGCGTGCTCGATGCGCTCTACACGCTCGGCTTCTTCTACCCGGCGCGCGAAACCTTCTTCCGCGGCGAACTGGCGCAGATGATGGCGCTGGCCAGGGAGGAAAACCTCGATCTTTCCCAGGTCACCGGCAGCTATGCCGGGGCGATGGGCTGGGGCCAGTTCATTCCTTCCAGCTACCGCGCCTATGCGGTGGACGGCGATGGCGACGGCAAACGCGACCTGTGGAACAGCCTGCCGGATGTATTCCATTCGGTCGCCAACTACTTCGCTGTGCACAAGTGGCAGCCGGGCGAGCCGGTCGCGGTGCCGGCGATCCGCGATGCGGATGCGGCCGAATTCAAACCGGATTCGCTCGAAGCCCGGTATTCGCTGGCGGAACTTGCGCGCCGCGGTTATCGCCCGAAGGAAGCCATCGGCCATTCGCTGCCGGCCACGCTGGTGACGCTGCAAGGCGCGAACGGGCCGGAGTACTGGATCACCTTCCAGAATTTCTACGTGATCAGCCGCTACAACCGCTCGCCGCTGTATTCGATGGCGGTGTACCAGTTGTCTCTGGCCATCGCGGGCAGCGACGTGCCCTACGCGGCACCGTAGTCGCCATCCCGTGAAGCGGGTCTGCATCCTGCTGCTGTGCGCCCTGCTTGCCGCGTGCGGCGGCGGCAAGAACGTCAGGAAACCCGATTCGCCCTCGCACTCCCCTTCATCGGGCCAGGCCAAAAAGCCGGGCAAGGCCAAGACCGCGCGGCCGGATCAACCCGGCGAATACACGCCCGGCGGCCTCTACAAGCCCGGCGTGGCCGACGGCGGCCCGGCCATCCCGCCCGACGTGAGCAACCTGCCCGAACCGGTGCCGCGCGAGGAGCCGCTTTCCAGGTACGGCAACCGCAGTCCCTACACCGTGCTGGGCAAGAGCTATCACGTGATGAAAAGCGCCGAGGGCTACGTGGAGCGCGGCATCGCCTCCTGGTACGGGGAGAAGTTCCATGGCCGCGCCACCTCCAGCATGGAGCCCTACGACATGTACGAATTCACCGCCGCGCACAAGACCCTGCCGCTGCCCACCTATGCGCGCGTGACGAATCTGGAGAACGGCCGCAGCGTGGTGGTGCGCGTCAACGACCGCGGCCCGTTCCACGACAAGCGCCTGATCGATCTGTCCTACGCTGCCGCAGTGAAGCTCGGCGTGCACGCAAAGGGCACCGCGAACGTGGAAGTGCGCGCGTTGAAGCCCGGCGCGGCGAACGTGCCGCCACCCCCACCTGCGCCGAATCCGCCGCCGTCTACCAACAGCGGCAAGACCGGAACGCTGTGGTTGCAGGCGGGCAGTTTCGGCGAGCAATCCAACGCGCGCCGCCTGATGGATCGGCTCGAAGCCGCGCGCGTGGGGCGCATCGAACTGCAAAAGGCTCAGGTCGCAGGCCGCACCGTGTGGCGCGTGCGGATCGGCCCCTTCACCTCGCGCGAGGCGGCGCAGGCCACGGCCGAACGCACCCGCGAACTTGGCTTCGGCCCGCCGTCGCTCGTCGCGGAATGACGCGATCCGCGATAATCGACCGGAACCATTGCGCGCAAGACGCAGTCCCACCGCCGCAAACCGCCTGGAAAATTCACGACATGGAGCGTTGTTGAAGATGAAACCGAAGTTCCTCCTCCCCGCCTGCCTGCTCGCCCTGGCCACGATGGCCTCGGCGCAGGTACCGCCGCCATCGTTGCCGCCACCGCGCCCGGCCCTGCCGCAACCCATCGCGCCGGTGCCGCAGGCCCCCAGCGTCAACGCCACGTCCTGGCTGCTGATGGATTACGCCACCGGCCAGATCCTGGCCGCTTCGGAACCTGAAAAGCCGGTGGAGCCGGCCAGCATCACCAAGGTGATGACCTCCTACGTGGTCGCCGCCGAGATCGCCGCCGGCCGGATTTCCCTCGACGACCAGGTCATCGTCAGCGAGAACGCCTGGCGCGGCGGCGGCGGCGGCACCGACGGCTCCACCAGCTTCCTGCCGGTGAACTCCAGGGTAAAGCTCTCCGACCTGCTGCACGGCATGATCATCCAGTCCGGCAACGATGCCTCCATCGCGCTGGCCGAACACGTGGCCGGCAGCGAAGCCGCCTTCGCCGACCTGATGAACGCCTATGCGAAGAAACTCGGCCTCAACGATACGCACTACGTGAACGCCCACGGCCTTTCCGCGCCCGGTCACATCACCACCGCGCACGACATCGCACGGCTCTCGCAGGCGCTGATCCGCGATTTCCCGCAGGAGTATTCCTACTACGCGGTCAAGGAATTCACCTTCAACGGCATCCGCCAGTACAACCGCAACACGCTGCTGTGGAAGGACGCCTCGGTGGACGGCATCAAGACCGGCCACCATTCCGCCGCCGGCTACTGCCTGGCGGCCTCGGCCAGGCAGGGCGAGCAACGCCTCATCAGCGTGGTGATGGGTTCCAGCGGCGAAAAGCAGCGCGCCGAGGACAGCTACGCGCTCCTGACCTGGGGCTTCCGCTTCTTCGAATCGCATACGCTCTACGGCGCAGGCCAGGCCGTGGCCACCCCCAGGCTGTGGAAAGGCGAAACCGACACCCTTGCGTTGGGTCTTTCCGAACCGCTGGGCATCGTCGTACCGCGCGGCCGTTACGACGAGGTGAAGGCTGAAATGGATTTGCCCAATCCGCTGGTGGCTCCGTTCGCGCAGGGCCAGCAGATAGGTACCATGCGGGTGAAGCTTGGCGATACGCTGCTGGCGCAGCGCCCGCTGGTGGCGTTGGACGCCGTGCCCGAAGGCGGATTCTTCAAGCGTATCGGCGACGGCTTCTGGCTATGGTGGGAATCGGATTGACCCGCCGCGCGCAACATCACTGCAACCACTCAAGGTACGACCTCATGCCCACCCAATCGCACCCCGCCCATTTGTTCCTGCCTGTCGTTGCGCTGCTGGCGCTGTCCCTGCCCGCCTGCGCCGGCGATGCGCCGCCGGCACAGGCGCCCAAGGCGGCGCAGGGTACCCAGCCCGGCGATCCGGCCGTCCAGATCGACACCGACAGGGATGGCGTCGTCAGCCCCGCCGAGCTTGCGGCCTTCCGCGAAAAACAGCGCCAGGAACAACTGCTGAGACAGGCCGAGCGCCAGCTCGCACGCCTGGATGCGGACAAGGACGGCAAGGTAAGCCTGGCCGAATTCGCCGCCGGCACAGCCCCGCGTACTGCCCCGGATTCGCCGGAAGCCGCTGTGCAACGCGAACAGCGCTCCGCCCTCATCACCGAGCGGATCGAAGCGCGCCGCGCGCAGATGCAGATCGACGCCGCGAAAAAACCGCCGGCACCCGCGAAATAAACCGCCCCGTCGATGCCCGCCGGGAATCGCCGCCCACTCGCCACCCGCCAGGCCCGCTGGGCCCAGGTCATCGCCGCCGCGCTGGCGAAAAGCCCGGTCACGCCGAACCGGATTTCCGTGGCGAGCATCGGCTTCGCGCTGGCCGGCGCGGCGCTGCTGCTGAAGTGGCCGACGCCGCCGGGCTTCGTGCTGGCGGCGGCGTGCGTGCAATTGCGCCTACTGTGCAACCTGCTCGATGGCATGGTGGCGATCGAAGGCGGCAAACAGTCGAAGGTGGGCGCGCTGTACAACGAGTTCCCCGATCGCATCGCCGATTCGCTGTTCCTCGTCGCGCTCGGCCATGCCGCCGGTTCCGACTGGCTCGGCTGGCTGATGGCGCTGCTCGCGGCGCTGACGGCATACATCCGCGTCACCGGCGGCAGCCTCGGGCTGGCGCAGGATTTCCGTGGCCCGCAGGCCAAGCCGCATCGCATGGCAGTGATGACGGCAGCGCTCTTGATCGGCGCGGCGGAGCTTTACTGGCGCGGCAGCGTTTACGCGCTGTTGGGCGCATCGGTGGTGATTGCCGCCGGCACGGCGCTGACCTGCGTGCTGCGCACCCGCGCCATCGCCGCGCAACTGGCGGCGCGCAGCGGATGATGTCGCGCGCCCTGGTGCTGCTGGCCAAGCTGCTGTTCGGCGCCTATCCGCGCTGGATCGGCGTCACGCCGGAACCGCGCCAACGCATCTATTTCGCCAACCACGGCAGCCACCTGGATACCGTGACGCTATGGGCCGCACTGCCGCCGCACCTGCGCCGCCGCACCCGGCCGGTGGCCGCGAAGGATTACTGGGGCGACGGCCTGCGCGCACTGATCGCGCATCGCGGCCTTAATGCGGTACTGATCGAACGCCAGCGCGAAAAGGCCGAAGGCGATCCGCTCGCACCGCTGCACGACGCGCTGACCGCGGGCGATTCGCTCATCATTTTCCCCGAGGGCACGCGCAATCCCGGCGCAACGCCCGGCCCGTTCAAATCCGGCCTGTACCACCTCGCGCTCGCGCACCCGGAGGTGGAGCCGGTCGCCGTGTATCTGGACAACGCCCGCCGCAGCCTGCCCAAGGGCAGCCTGCTTCCCGTTCCACTGATCTGCACTGCGCGTTTCGGGCCGGTGGTGAAGCCGGAAGCGGACGAATCAAAGGACGACTATCTGGCACGCGCCCATGCTGCGGTGGTGGCCTTGTCGTAAGGCAACTCACCTTCGCTAACTGTTCCAGCACCAGCCTTCACCGTCGCCGCCAATATGGTTTCGGCGATATCGGCATAAAACTCCGCCCAAGCGTTCTCCGTGGCCTCGTCGTACTCGTCGCCGAGCAGTTCGTGCAGCACCAGCAACAGCGCGGCACCGAAAGCGTCGTAATGGAACTCGTCCACCCCAAGGCTCGTCTGGTGGCGGGCGAGCATGGCGCAGGCGCGTACGAATGCAGTGCGGTCGGAACGCAGCGCATGCAACAGCTGCAGGACGCGCAGCGGCGTCCGGCCCTGCGCACGGCAAAACCGCCTGAACACCTGCTCGCCGTCGGGTACGAACACCAGCAGACGGCCGAGGAGCCGGTCACCCAGCTCCTCGGCGCGTTGTACCAGCACGGTCAGCGTATCGCGTACCCGGTCCTCCGAACTTGCCGATGGCGGCAATCCTCCAACCGAGATGGCGGTTGTGATGGACACGGTGGCTGCTCGCGGGAAACGCTCAGTTCGTGACCATGACCCAGCCGCTGACTACGTCGCTCGCGCCAAGCGTGGTGGTGTTGGACTTGTTCTTGATGCAGAAGCCAACCCGATAGGAGCCTGCGGCCAGGCTCACCGTCGCCGCAGCCGCGAGCAATGCCTTTTGCGGAGCCAGGGGCACCGAAGTATCCGGGTACTGGGTGGGATAGAAAGCCTCCAATGGGCTTCCGGCGGGAACGAGGCTCCAGCACAGGGACGCCGAAACGGTTACGGTGTTCGTAGTCGAAAAATGTCCAACTGCGGCCGTGCCGGCACCTGTAATGCGCTGGCCGTCAGCGACGGTAACGGTGGTGGTAGGGCCAGCAAATACCCAAGGCGCACCGCCGCCACCGGCTTGGATGTTATTGATGGTCCCCGCGAACGTGTAGGTGCTCACGACGCCGCTCTGGCCAGCCGGTCCCTGCGGCCCCGGATTCCCTTCGAGCGCATACAGGGCGTACGGCGTGGCAGTGAGCGCCTGACGCGGGGAAAGCAGGTCGAACGCGCCATTGCTGTCGCCATCGCGTACCTGGATCGACAGCCACCGCGCATCGCCGGCGAAGGCCATTGCACCGAAGTCGAGCACGACACTGAAGACGCCATCTTCGACCGGCACGTCTTCCAGCGTGAGCTCTCCGGACGTGTAGGCGCCGTTTCCGTTGGGTACGTCGTGCAGCTGGAAACGCAGGTCGAAAAGGCCGTTCGCCGGCTGGCCGGCATCCTGCAGACGGCCCTGGTAGGTGAACTGCGTGCCGACCGCCTCGGCGCGCGCGCTGTCCAGGATCAGCAGGCAGCCCACAACGACCAGCAGCCAGCCGGCGACGCGGTAAACGAAGTGGGGGTTCGCAATGAAGTAATGGGTGTTCATGTGATCAATCCTCGAATCCGTGGGAAAAGATGGTGTCCGTCCGGGGAGCGATGGCAGGCCGCCAGAAGCCACCGTCGATGGAAAAGCGGGCGCCTTCGGCAACGCCGGCATCGGATTGCCCGATGCTGCCTTCCAGTGCGAAGCGTTCGCCTTGTGAATGCTGGCCACCACCGTCGATGGTCCCTTCCGTCAGTTCGAATCGCCCGGCATGGGCGGCGCCGGCGAGGGCAAGTGCGCAAACAAGGAAAAGTTGCATGCGCCGGAGGCCGAAAATCCGCCGTCGCGGGTGAAATGAAATGGGTGCGGTCATGGGTCGTTCCGTGGCTCTGTGGCCACCCCGATCGGGTGGTGGAGCGCAGGTTGCCGAGGACCGGAGGACACTGCCTGACGTGGCCATGACGCCAGCATCAGCGCGGCGTTACACGAACCTAACGCGAATATTTTTGTTGTTTTTCATGCGTTTGGGATGAAACCAAGGCGCCGGAACGGCGCCTGGATCACGGGCGGAAACCGCCGGAATCCTTGCCCTGTTCGCTCAGGGCACGACGGATGGCTCGGCGCAGCACGACGCGCGAGATCGGCGGCAGCGGCGGGTCGATGACGCTGGCCTCGGCAACGGTCAGCCCAAGCTGCAGTTCCAGCCAGCGCGCCTCGTCCGCGAGGCGATCCAGCCCGATGCCGGCCTGGCGCGCCGCACTCAGCTGGGTTCGCGCCGTGCCGGTATCACCATCGGCGAACGCACGCATCGCCAACCAGAGCGCGGCGGCATCCGGTTCCAGATCGGCAGGTCGTTGCTGTGGCCACTGCGGCCGCATCCGCAGTGTGTCGAAGCGGGCCACCATCCCCATCAAGGCCAAGTTCGAATCGGGAAGTCGGGCGTTGGCCCGCTCCAGCGCTTCATCGGCCTCGGCGGTCCGGCCTGCCTCGTCGTAAAGCTGGGCCAGAAGCAGGGAAAGATCGACGTCATCAATGCGGCTGCGGCCGCCCAGGACGCTGCGCGCGCGACTGGCAAGCTCGATCGCCTCCTCATCGCGACCGAAGAGCACCTGCAGCATCGCTGCGCACTTGAGCGCGCGTCCGTGGATATCTATGCGCCCACGGTCGTAAGACTGCGTGCTGGCCACCAGGAAATGCCCCAGGGCCGCCTCGAAATCGCCTGCGGTCCAGGCCAGACGGCCACTGATGTAGGCATGGCTGAGCGATTCCACGTCAGCGGGCAGTGCGGCGAGCACCGCGCGTGCGCCATCCAGATCGCCCAGCGACGCACGATCGGCCAGCGCCATGTCGCGCTTGTTGTTGCCCAGCGCCGGCACCGTGATCTGCTGCAGCTCGTGCAGGGCCGCCGCGCGCATGCCCATGTACTCGAGCAGATGCCCGCGTGCATGCCGCATGCGCCAGGCATCCGGCCGCAGGTCGAGCACGGCCCCCGCCGTACTGACGATCTTCTCGGGCGTACCGGCGATCTCGGCGTCGATGTAGGCCAGCATGAGCGGAAGGTACAGGCCGCCTTGCCCATCCACCCGGACGCGCGCTTCGTCCAGCCATTGCGCAGCGGGTTCCATGTCGCCCTGGCCACCTGACCAGAACGCCAGGAACAGCGCGGGAATCGGCGTGGTTCGATCAACCGCATGCACGGCCCGCAGCAGATCCATGCTGCGCGAGCGCTCCCCATGCGCCTCGTTCTGCAGGGCCTCGCGGATCATTGCCTCGGTCTCGGGCGAAGATGCCTTCAGATCGCCGGCCATGAGGCCGTAGCCTTCGTCCACCCACTCCGCGCCCACCGGGTTCATCGTCGTTTCCGCGCCGGGCCTGTACCGCACGAATCCCACGACTGCGACCAGGGCCAATGCCAGCACCAGCGCTGCGATCGGCAACCGCCCATCGCCCCGCCGCGCGCTGGCTGCCGGCGTTGCGGCGCCTGCGTGCCGGGAAACGTCTCCGGATCCGGAGACGGCCGGATTCCCCTCCCGAGCAACGCGGCCCTGCGCACCAGGTTCACGTGGCGCAGCGACGGACGGAACCTGGCATGGTTCCACTTCGGGCCCGGCCTCCGCGCAGGCCTCCTTCCCGAACCGTTCGTCCGCAGACTCCTCCGCCGGGACGGCCGGAGCCGGGATCGCCCCTTCCGGGCGCGACTCGGTGGCATCGGCGGCGGCGACCGGCGCATCGAGCCGCAACCCGACGCCACGCAAGGTGACGATCAAGGGCGCGTACGGGCCAAGCACGGCGCGGGCGCGAAAGATCACCTGGGTCAGGGCCTCGTCGGATACGACTTGGCCGCCTGGCCACAGCCCTGCGATGAGTTCGTTGCGGCTGACGACCCGGTCATCGGCCCGGCAGAGGGCGACCAGGAATTCGAACGCCTTGCGGGAACAGGCGCAGGCTTGCCCATCCACGCGCACGCTGTGCTGCCAACAATCGAGTTCGACGCCGGCGAATCGGTAGTAGCGGCGGGATGAATCCGGGGAGCGACTGAGCATCCGGGCATCATCCATGCAGGGTGCATGCGGCGCAACGCACTCCCAGCCGCCCGGATATGCGCTGCGGCGGGCCGCGGCGGAACCGGATCCGCCGCCCGCGGCTTCCGCCCGCTGCGCCGCGAAACAGGGATTTTCCCCGCCCTTTTCGTATCCCGCCCTTTTCGTATAAGGATCGCACTCCTGTGCCGAGGCCCCCGGATGCAGGCTTCCACATCGACCGGATGGAAGTGGAGCTGGGCTACGACGCGGAAACCGCCGCCGATCATTTGTTCGACGACGGTTTCGAGCTGGGTGCAGTTCCCGCTCCGCTGCACCCGCAGCGCGCACCTGCGGGAAAAGCATGGCGGCCACCCGTGCGCTTCGGCAAACCTGCCGGTACGGCAACGCATTGCGATACGCCGCAGCGTAAAACCGAACCTGATCAGCCCAGCGCCCCTCTCGCGTACGCGGGGTCGGGGCCCTGCCTGCTCCGCCGCCGCCAGCGCCAGCCGCGGCTGGAAGCAACCACACGCGACACCGCTTTCGTCCTCACCGATGCGCAAATGCACCTGCCGGAAAGGCCCGCAGCGATGGCGCACCACTACTCAGCCAAGACATCTTCTACTGGGGTTCCCTCAAGGGCGCCGGCAAGGTCCATGTGCAGGTCACCCCCTCCTCAACATGCACCGCTAACGCCGGAATCAAGCCGAACGGCGAAGCCGGTTCGGCTTGATTGAATTGTTAGGCACGGTGGCCGCCACCACGCGGTCCTGGCCAGTCCGGACGAGCGGCCGGGTCCTCGATCGTCATATTGACGCCTTCCGTTGCGCGTACAGGAACCGATGCCGCGTCGAAGTCCTCCAGGCAGAAGACGTTGACGCCAAAGTGGTCCGGGACTGCGCGTTTGCGGTGGAAGACGTAAATCCCGCACTGGCGACAGAAGTAATGCTTGGCCCGGCGCGTGTTCCATTCATAAAGCGTCAGAAACCGTTCACCCTCAAGCACTGTCAGCGCCTGTTCGGGAACCTTCGCCATCACTGCGTTGCGTTTCACGCACAGTGAGCAGTCACAGGTCGTGAGTTCTGCAATCTTCGCCTCCACACGAAACCGCACCGCGCCGCAGTGGCAGGATCCCGTGAACATCCTCATATCTCCGCCACGCCTTCCAGATAGAAGACGCAACTGCCTTCCAGCTCGACGCGATCCCCGGCCAGCCGGCAGACGATCTCTCCGCCGCGCGGCGAAGCCTGGTAAGCGCGGAACGCCGTCTTCCCCAGCCGTTTGGCCCAATAGGGCGCCAGCGCGCAGTGCGCACCGCCGGTCACGGGATCTTCCGGAATACCCTTGGCCGGAGCGAAGTAGCGGCTCACGAAGTCGTAGATTCCGTCGCCAGGTGCGGTCACGACCACACCACTGCAATCCATGCGGGCAAGCGCTGCGATATCCGGAGCCACCTCGCGCACGGCCTGTGCGCTGCGCAGCAAAGCGATGTAATTGAAGGTATCGCTAACCACCTCAACGGGAACGACGCCCAGCGCTTCGGCGAGTCCGGGTGGTGTCGGGATCGGCTCGGATGGTCGCGCCGGGAAGTCCATGACGTAACCCGACGCCGTCCGATTCACCGTCAAGGGGCCGCTCATCGAGTGGAAGACTACGCTGCCGCGTCCAGGCTCAAGCCGTTCCATCACAGCCGCCGCGCTGGCCAAGGTGGCATGGCCGCAAAGCGGAACCTCAACAACCGGCGTAAACCAGCGCAGGTGATAGTCGCCACCTTCGGGCACCAGAAAGGCCGTCTCGGCCAGATTGTTCTCGGCAGCGATGGCCTGCAATGTGGCGTCATCCAGGAAGTGATCCATCGGCATCACCGCAGCCGGGTTTCCTGCGAACCGGCGGGCAGTGAAGGCGTCAATCTGATAGATCGGTATGCGCATATGGTTCCTGTTGGAAGGCCGCCCGAGGATTTGGTAAATGCCGAACTTTACGGGCGATTCGGCGATAATGTTTTTGAGCGCCCAACGCCTGAATCAAGCCGCGCCGCGAAGCGGCGTCGGCTTGAATGAATTGTTAGGCCTTACCCCAAAGCGCCATATCCACACCAACGATGAGGCTGACAACGATGGAGGCCGTCAGATAACAAAAGAACTGATCCCGGAACCTCAATTTCAAATCCCGACTGGCTGACACGAGAAGACCGAACAGACCGATCACAACAACCAGGGGAAGCGTCCAAGTGCCCAACCCAAGCAATTGACTGATTCTCGCCTCATCGTTTGGGTTGAAAAAACTCATGCCGGCTGCAAGGATACGCATGAAGAAAGCCATATAAAGCAGCGCAAAACCGAACTGCGCCCGATGGCGCTTAAAAAGCCAGAAGCCAAAAATGCCCTGGGCAATAGTGACTAAAGGCCCAGCAGCAGAAACCATCGTTTGATCCAATATGCTCATCGGGTTCCTAGACCACACATGATTTGGAGTTGCAACCATGTCGTGTCCAATAGCGACGCCGGTCATCCAATGAGCGAACTCATGAACAAAGAATGTTCCAATTCCAACGAAGAACAAGATCACATGGAAGCTAGCAGTCAAGACTGACCTTGGGCTGTTCACGAACTCCTCCTGTAAGGCCTAACTCTTGGAATAAACCGCCACGGCACGAGGTGCTGCGGTCGGCTTGAACGTTTAGTTAAGCATCTCTCCCAAGAAAAATGGAAATGAAGTTTGGGGTAGAGTTTCTGACGGGCCGAGTCGTTACGGCCTCATTTGGACTGATCCCGCGCAGGATTTCAGCCAAATCAAATGCTTGCTGGGTCTCGTTCGCGATCTCGTAGCGCACCTCAAGTCCAGACGCTACATTGAACCTATTCATAAATGCCGCATCGCGAGGATTGATCTCTATGGTAGTTAACCCGATTTCTTTCAAGCCAGAAGCGAGAGATTTTGCTTTCGACTCGGATGCGGCATCTTCGGCCAAGAAATATATGCCAATTTTGTAGGATGCCAACGGTCCTCGGACAATAATACTTTTCGCCCCTTCCCTCACCGCAAATTTTGTCGCCACCGGAATATCTGGGTTCGCAGCAACAAAACTAGATACATCACGCGCCAGCTCGGGCGCCATTATTTGGAGCAAGGCCACCGCACGAGCACGAATGGATTCTTCCGGAGAAACTATATCCCGATAGAAAAGCTCCAAATACTTCAACTGTGTCACAGTCCTAAACTCTTCGTAGCTCTTTTCATGTTGGGCCTTTGTGAGCGCCAATTGTCCTTCCGATATCCTGTTTGCGGCATTGTTGGCAACGAACGCAACAATTGCTACCGCGATTGGAACCGCGAGTTTTTCGAGTGCCCAAACGACCCTATCTTTCCACCCAGGCTCAGCACGGCGAAGCATACTCTCGATTCGTTCAAGTTTAGCTGCCATTCCGTCGGTATTTTCGTCCATTACCTTTTCCCCATAGTCCATTTAGATGCCCAACCCTGAATTAAGCCGCACCGTGAAGCGGCATCGGCTTGAATGAATTGTTAGCATTCATCTGCGGAAGCGATCGAACAGCCACTGCACATCAGACATGCCCAGCTCTTTGTTTGAAGTGCCGTCGCGTACCACGTATTTAGCATCGTAAAGTCGAGGCTGGCTGCTACCTTTCAAGTGAGCAACAATCAAGCTCTTACCTTGGTAAGCGACAGGCCGAATATTTGCCTTAATATCTCTAATTGTGTTCGCGTCAACCGGTTGTGCATCAATTGATGAGCAGATCTTAGAGAAGAGTTGATCCTCGGTGAGGCCCAAGCACACACAGTCATGTTCGATTCCAGTGATGTACTTCCCGTGCCGTTTGACATATGCATGAGAATAGATATGCTGAACCCGATCTGCATCTGATTTAGTATCAGCTATACCCATCAAAACATAACCGGTACTATTGGGGCCGTCATTGGCCATCGCAACTAATGTTGAGACAATCTTCGAAACTGTATTATCAGAGAACGTTCTCGTTGAGCCGAGATCCGTGACCCCGATCTTGAAATCGTACAATTGCTGCTCAATCAGCGATTGATTCAGTATGTTGTCAACTCGAGTGTTCCAGTTCGTGACAGATGGATCATTTGCGTCAACGTCTTCGCAATGAGGATCTATGATTCCCATTAACGAATTGACACAACGTTCTTTGTTAGAGGCAGACCAGTTGCCACCTGTGCCGACGTCCAATGAGTCGCACACCCCTTTGAGTGATCGCTTGATTCCAACATAATCTGTAATTCGCCTGTTTCTCTTAAATGCCAAATTGAGGAGAGCGATGAAAAAAGCAGTGAAATATCTTGGCGCGCGCGCTGGAGGGGCAGTGAAGCAGTGCGACACGAAGGTGGCACCGACTGCTTCGAATAATTTTATGAACTCATCTAGTGTCTGTAGAATCTGTGTTTCAATAACTTCTGGGTGTACGCGAGCAATCGCGGCATTGATCTCTGAGGATCGTGTTGTCGATGTGGGATAGCCATAGAATTCGTTGAATATTTCGGAACTTGAGGGTGGCATCTCCTGAAGAGACGTTGACGCGATAAGGTCACAAACGATCTCCTCATCTCGCGATTCTCGCAGCATCTCTTTTGTGATGATTCCGTGCTTTATCCAGAGGATTTCAGATACTTTAATTCCCAGATCATCATCGCTAAATGCCAAACTAATGAATGGCATCTTGTCGAGAGAGAAAATGTCAGACTGGCTAGAGTCCCCGCGAATGTTGGCAGCTATTTTGCGAACCAAGGTGGGGAAGTCTCCGTTAGCGCCAGCAACTCTAAGTTCTTGTCGTGACAAATATCTGCCCATGCTATTGATGCGTTTAAAGACCTCATCAACTTGCTCAGGACTATCAAACTCGTACACGCTAGAAGGGACGATGTACTGAGTAAAGCGGAGACATTCAGCCCGTGAAAAAACTGGTTCTTTCTGTACTAGCTTCGCAGCGTCTTTGAGGAGTTTTGTAGCCGAAAGAGATTCCAAGTCAAAGAACTTTCCGTTGCAAGATATTCTATTCTCAATAAAATATATTATTGCATTAATTCGCTGCATTCCGTCAATGACTTCAAAGTATCTGTCCTGGGTTGTCTTGATGTCTGCAAAGAGGAGCAACGGAATAGGATAAGATCGAAAAATCGATTCAACCAATCGCTGTTTATCTTCAACGTTCCAAACCAGTTTTCTTTGGTACCGGCGATTAATACGATATTTGTTCGAGGTATAGTTGTTATAGAGGCTCTCTACAGTTATTCCTGTGACAGATAGTTCGGTGACGCTGGTCATGACACGCAGATCTCCAATGTGAATGCTAACGCCTGAATTAAGCCGTACCGCGAAGCGGTGCCGGCTTGAATGAACTCCTAGCGCGCATGCGCGCGAACGCATACCAAATAATACAATGGCGAAAAAGGACTATTACCGCATGATCTTTTCAAGCGCCCTCCCCTTTGCGAGTTCATCAATCAGCTTGTCCAGGTATCGCGCCTTCTGCACTAGTGGATCCTCGATTTCTTCCACGCGCACGCCGCATACTACGCCTCTAATAAGTGAGCTATTTGGATGAATGGCCGGGGCCGCAGCAAAAAATGCCTCGAAGTCGCTTTCTTTTGCTATCTGTTGCTCTAACTCTGTCTTGCTGTAGCCAGTCAACCAGCAGATGACTTGGTCAACTTCTTCTTTGGTGCGGTTCTTGCGCTCCGCCTTTTCGACATACAGCGGATACACCTTCGAAAACTTCATCCTGGGGATGCGGTAGTCGTTCTTCATCGGTTGTTCTCCGAGAGATGGAAACGCGCACACGGCATCTTGGGCGCTAACTATTATTCAACTTCAAGTCCCAACCCGATTCCGCAGCCCAATCCAGTCGTCGCTGGAGAAGACGGATAACAAAACCACGCGGAAACATGATGCTGTCCAATCCCGCCAGCCCGATTCACCAGCCCATCCCGAAGGCTTTTCTGACGACCAATGCTGGACGACGTGACGGCATCCTCACACAGGCGGCTGGCGGCGGCAAGAATGAGGGCGTCGATTTGCCTCTCCCAAGGCCGACGCGTCCTGCAATAACATGCCACCCCCATCGAGTATCCCTCGGATGGCCTGAACGCGCTGATCCCTATCCGCCAGGGAGTTCGGTGACTTCGGGTTTTCGGATGCCAAAGTCGCCGGGTACCCGCTTTTGCGGGTGCGGCGGTAAATCTCCCCGGTCGTGGTGCGCCTGCGTGGGCATGGCGGCTTGTTCAACCCTTGATCGCGGTCGCGTCGCGCATCGTGCGCGGCGCTCCGGCGCGATTCCGCATTCCATGGCGCGGCGCAAATGTAGAATTCCGGATCCGGGCATGTCCGCACGGCGATGATGGAACCGGCATGGGCAATTCAATCAAACAGTGGTTCACGGTGCTGCTGGATGCCACGCCAATCCAGTTCTGGCAGGTGATGGGCGGCGTGCTGGCGCTGCTGGTGATCGCCAGCGTGGTTGCCGCGGTGCTCAAACGCCGCAAGCCCGGCGCGACGGTGGACAACCTCGTGGCGCGGATCAATGCGTGGTGGGCGATGGTGGCGGTGCTGGGGGCGTGTTTCCTGCTCGGGAAGGTCGCCACGCTGGCGCTGTTCGCCATCGCTTCGTTCCTGGCGCTGCGCGAGTTCGTCACGCTCACCCCCACGCGGCGCGGCGATCATCTGGTGCTGTGCCTGTGTTTCTATGTGGCGATCCCGTTGCAGTACTTCCTGATCGGGATCGACTGGTACGGCCTGTTCGTGATGTGCATTCCGGTGTACGGCTTCCTGTTGCTGCCGGCCGTCTCCGCGCTGGCGGGCGATACCGAGGATTTCCTCGCGCGCAACACGAAAATCCAATGGGGCCTGATGCTGACGGTGTATTGCATCAGCTACGCGCCCGCGCTGCTGTTGCTGCGCATTCCCGGCCACGAGAACGGCAATCTGTTCCTGTTGCTTTACCTCTTGTTGGTGGTGCAGTTGTCCGATGTGTTGCAGTACGTGTTCGGAAAACTGCTCGGCAAGCACAAGCTGGCGCCCAGCGTGAGCCCGTCGAAAACGGTGGAGGGCCTGGTCGGCGGCGGCCTGTCGGCGGCGGGCATCGGCGCGGCGCTGTGGTGGATCACGCCGTTCACGCCGCTGCAATCCGGGCTGATGTCGCTGCTGATCGTGATCTGCGGTTTCCTCGGCGGGCTGGCGCTGTCGGCGGTGAAGCGCAGCCTCGGTGCAAAAGACTGGGGCCAGATGATCGAAGGCCACGGCGGGATGCTGGACCGGCTGGATTCGGTGACCTTCGCCGCGCCGATCTTCTTCCATGTGGTGCGCTACGCCTTCGGCTGACGACGTTCGCGCACCGCCTCACCCCGAACGCTGCCGCACCAGGGCGGCGATCAGTGCGCGCAGCACGGCCGGGCGCACCGGCTTTGGCAACAGGGGATACCCCGCGGCGCGGGCACGGTGCGTCAGTTCATCGCTGCCGTCGGCAGTGACCAGCGCACCGGGCGGTGCGGCGTCGCCCAGTTCGCGGCGCAGTACGTCGAGCACAGCCAGGCCGTCGAGCGCTTCGGCCAAGTGGAAATCCACCAGCAGCAGATCGGGCCGCCGTTCGCGCACGGCGAGCAGGGCTGCTTCCAGCCCGGGGGCGGTATCCACCGCCATGCCCCAGCGGCTCAGCAGCGCGACCATGCCCTCCAGGATCGCAGGGTCGTTGTCCACGCACAGCACGCGCAGCCCGGCCACATCGCGCGCCGGCGGTACGGGTGCGGCGTCGCCCTGCTGGCGCGGCGCATCGGCGATCGGTACGCCAAGGCGGAACACGCTGCCCGAGCCGAACCTGGATTCCACCCCTATCGGATGCTCCAGCATCCGCGCGATGCGTTCGCAGATCGAAAGTCCCAGCCCCAGGCCCTTCTCGCCCCACGGCGAGGGTTGATCCAGGCGCTGGAATTCGTCGAACACCGAGGCCACGTGTTCGGGTGCGATGCCGGGGCCGGTATCCCACACCTGCCATTCCGCCCTCCCGTTGCGACGGCGCAGCGCCAGCAGCACGCCGCCGTGACGGGTGTAGCGCAGCGCGTTGGCGAGGAAGTTCTGGAGGATGCGGCGCAACAGGCGGCGGTCGCTGTTGAGCCACAGATCCGGCACGTGCACGCGCAGATCCAGCCCACGCGAAGCCGCCAGCGGCGCGAACTGTTCGTACAGCGATTCGGCCAGGCGCGCGGAGGACAGCGGCGAAAGTTCCGGGTGCAGCACGCCGCTGTCCAGGCGCGAGGTATCCAGCAAGCCTTCGAGCAATTCCTCGGCATTCTTCAGTGCGCGGTCGATGCGCTCGACCAGCTGGCGGGTTTCCGCATCCTGCGGGGCCTGGGCCGAGAGCGCGGAACTGAACAGGCGCGCGGCATTCAGCGGCTGCAGCAGGTCGTGGCTGGCACCGGCGAGGAAGCGGGTCTTGGAAAGGTTCGCGGCCTCGGCTTCCTGCTTGGCGCGGCGCTGGGCTTCCAGCGCCTCGGAGAGTTCATTGGTGCGTTCTTCCACGCGGTGTTCGAGCGTCTCGTTGACCTCGATCAGCGCATGTTCCACGCGCTTGTATTCGGTCACGTCCGAATAGGTGGTGACGTAGCCGCCGCCGGCCATCGCGCGGCCGCGCATCTCATAGACGCTGCCATCGGGGCGTACCCGCTCGAACACATACGGCGAACCCCGGCGCATGTAGTCCACGCGCTTGGCGACCTGCTCCTCCACCTCGCCCGGCCCGAACTGGCCGCGCTCGGCGTTCCAGCGGATCAGGTCGGCCACCGGCCTTCCGACATAGACCATGCCTTCGGGGTAGTCGAACATTTCCAGATAGCGCCGGTTCCACGCCACCAGGCGCATGTCCGCATCCACCACGCTGATGCCCTGGGTGATGTGTTCCAGCGTCGAGGACAAAAGCTCGCGGTTGAAGCGCAGTTCCTGCGAGGTTTCGTCCAGCAGCGAGACGACTTCGCCCAGATCCATGCCGGTGCCGCGCAGCGCCGTGGTCAACATGCGCCGCGCCGACGCGCCGCCGATGGCCGCCGCCAGCAGGCGCTCGGTGTATTGCAGCAGGCCACGATCGGCGGCATCGCCGGGGTTGAGCTCGCGCCCGCTCTGTTCGTGGTAGTCGTCGAAGGCGCGCTGCGCCGAACGCACGCCGACGATGCGCTCGGCGATGGTGCGCAGGTCGCCCACCACGATGCGCCCGCGCCATTCGCTGCCCGCGGCCACCGGACGCTGCATCCAGGGGTCGAGAAACGGCAGGGCGCGCAGGCGTTCGTCCACGCCGGGCCGGTAGCGCAGGCTCAGGAACACGAAGGCGCCGGTGTTGAACAGCAGCGACCAGAACACGCCGTGCGTCAGGCTGTTCCAGCCTTCCAGCCCGAACAGCGCCTGCGGCCGCAGCCACATCAGCCCGAACGGCCCGGCATCCACCCAGTCGCGCGGCATCCATCCGGCGCTGGCGGCGCTGGGCAGCAGCAGCGTGTAGAAACACACGGCAAACCCGATCGACAGCCCGCCGATCGCGCCGATGCGGCCCGCGCCGCGCCAGTACAGCCCACCGATGATGGACGGCGCGAACTGCGCCACCGCCGCGAACGCCAGAAGGCCGATGGACGCCAGGTTCTGCTGGCTTTCCAGCGCGCGGTAATAGGTGTACGCGGCCATCGCCAGGGCCACGATGGTGGCGCGGCGGATGCCCAGCACCAGCCGCGAAAGATCGCCATCCACATGCGCGCCTACCACGCGCCAGCGCAGCAGCATCGGCATCACCAGATCGTTGCTCACCATCGTCGCCAGCGCCACGGTCGCCACGATCACCATGCCGGTGGCCGCCGAGAACCCGCCCAGGTAGGCGATCAACGTCAGCCACGTGCTGCCCTGCGCGCGCGGCAGCATCAGCATGTAGGTATCCGGGTTCACCGCGCTGCCGGAAAACTGCGCGATGCCGGCCAGCGCGATGGGCACCACCAGCACCGTGATGATCAAGAGGTACAGCGGGAACATCCAGCGCGCGCGGTGCAGATCCTCCGGGTTTTCGCATTCCACCACGCCCACCTGGAACTGGCGCGGCAGGCAGAACATCGCCAGGAACGCAAGCAGCAACTGCGAAAAGAAATCCGGCGGGAGCGCCCCCTGCCGCGCGAACGGCGAAGTCGCCAGCCGCGCCATGAAACCATCGGACACCTGCGAAAGCGCCAGCACGCCCACCGCCACGAACGCCACCAGTTTCACCAGCGACTCCAGCGCCACCGCCAGCATCAGGCCGTGGTGGTGCTCGGTGGCGTCCACCTGGCGCGTACCGAACAAAATCGAGAACGCCGCCAGCAGCACCGCCAGCCAGAACGCCGCGTCGCCCAGCGGCCCCGCGCCCGGATCGGCGGATACCCCGCTCACCACCTGGATACCGTTCGCCCCGGCCTTGAACTGCAAGGCCAGGTACGGCACCGCCGCGATCAGCGCGATCACCGTCACCAGCGCTGCCAGCCCCTGGGATTTGCCGTAGCGGCTGCCCACGAAATCTGCGATGGAGGTGAGGCCCTGCTCGTGCGTCACCTGCACCAGCCGCTGCAGGATGCCGAACCCGAACACGAACAGCAGGATCGGCCCCAGATAGATCGGCAGGTAACTCCATCCCGCGGAAACCGCCGTGCCCACCGCACCGTAGAACGTCCACGAGGAGCAATACACCGCCAGCGCCAGGCTATAGACGATGGGCCTCAGGAAACGCCGTTCCGGATACAGCGGCCTGCGGTCGCCGTAATAGGCCACCGCGAACAGCAACGCGACATACACCAGCGAGACGCCCAGCAGCACCCAGCCTGCGACCATGCCTTTCACTCCCTTCCCTGATCGGGATGGTAACGCGGAAGGTTTCGTGTTGAGCCAAGCGGCGGCTTATCTCCGCAGCGGGAGGCCAATACGATTGCCTGCACATCCAGATTACGAGACAGGCATGGCGTACGTGCCGCGGCGCGGCGGGATGGGCCAGCACTCACCAATACAAGCCCCAGCCCTTCAACTGCGCTTCAAGACCTCGATTGAAGCAAGGATCTGTCAACCAGACTCGCTGCCTCAGGATCGTACGTGTATTGTGTTATCGAGCCGTCCTTGATGCGCTCCACCGCTTCGTCTATCACCGGCAGCGGCACAACAAACCACTCGCGCGGCTTCACTGGCTGACCGAAGCGGTCTTGCAGAACGATATCCAGTTGGGCCGCTGCGAACAGCCTGTGGAAAATGCCCTCCAGCTTGACGCGGTTGAGGTTGTGCAGCCGATACTCGGCCACGATGTCCACGCTGGCCAGTAGGTAGGTCGCATCGCTTTCTGCACCTGCAATGCGGGTTTCGACCCTGCCGCCGGTGACGCCGATCTTGTGGATCAGCTCGCGGTGTTCGGCCACGAAAGGATGCGCGGAACGGCTGCGCAAGACATAGATGGAGCCCACCTCGATATCGTCGGGGTCGGTGACACCGCCAAACAATGCTCCCTCGCTTACCCCGGTTACGCTGCGCCCCTGCACGTCTTTGTAGAGCGCGCGTTGCAAGGAGCGCCGCAACAGATTGCTTTCCGTACCATTGCCGTAGATGAGACGCAGGCGCGCATCGCTCTCGCCGTTGGGCGCCTTGATGACTTCACCCACTTCGGCCACATAGGCCAATTGGCCGCCGACGATGAAGAAAGTATCTTCGGTAATCCTCGTGTCGCGTCCGAAACGGATCGTCTTGCGGATGCCTTCCTGCAATTCACGCTCGGCCTGCTCGAATAGCGGCTCGAAGCGGTCGAAATCCTTGCATGGCGTCCGGCTTGCTATTTCCTCGGCGGCCTTGATCTGCACATGTGGGCGCACATGGCGCAACACGCGGATGTCGTCTCCTTCCGGCAAATCGACGCCCAGTTCAGCCAGCAGAGCCTCCTCATCCAGTTGATCCGTGTTGACCGCAACAGGCGTGTCTCCGAGCAGGCCGGGCGTATCCAGAGCCGCCAGCAGGGTACGGGCCTCCGGCAATTTGCGAATCCGGTCGAGGCGCACGGCATACAGGCGCTCGAAGATGTCGCGGTCGTCGCCATGCTGCGGCGCACGCCCATGTATAGCGTGGAAACGCAGGATGTCCTCGAAGCCCGCGACGATGCGCTCCTCCAGCGGCGTGTGGCTACCAGCCTTGATCGGCGCGACTTCGACGCCGAGGGCCTCCAGGAGTTCGTCGTCGTCCATATCAACCATTGGCCGACACCTCTTTTGCCTTGGCCTGTGCGACATAGCGCGCCAACGCGGCCACGCCTTCCGCCATCCGTTTTTCCCATGCGTCGGTGGAATTGATGTCCGGCAAGCGACCGCGTTCCTGCTTGAACTGCAAGGCGCGTTTGGACAGATCGCGCGCATCTTCCTCGGAAATCGACACCTTCTTCGCCGCAATGCTGGCCTGAATCTGACGCAGCGATTTTTCGTCCATCGTCCGCGCCAGCACCGCGTAAGCCGCCTCGAACGGATTGATGCGGTCGATCAGGTCGATGTCCAGGTCGCGCACGTTGACGAACTTGCGCACGCCATCGATCAACGATGTATTGCCTTGCGGTTCGCCCGCGCCCGACGCATCGGCAACGGCCAGCGCCAACTTGGCCTGCTGGGTGATGTTCAATACCGCGATGGCGTGCTGGCGTACCGCCTCCTGATCCTCGGCGGAAAGTTCCGGGTAGCGTTCCCGCACGATCTTGCCCATGCGCTGCACCGTCAGTTCTTCGGGGACGATGTTTTCGCTGTTGAGCGTGCCTTGCTCCAGCGCCAGCTTGTCCTGTACGAACCCGGCGATGACCTCGTTCAAGTCTTCCTTGCAGATGCGCGTGGCTTCCGGACTGGTGGGCGTTTTCAGTCCGGGGATTTCCAGATGCACCGCGCCGGTTTCCTTGTTGATGCCGATGTTCTTGCCATCGGGCTTGTAGCCTTCTTCGCCGTAGTCGAAGCCATCCTTTGGGCCGACGTTTTTCGGCGTGAACTCATAGCGCGGCGCCAGCACCTGCTCCATCAGCAGGCTGGCCGAAATGGCTTTCAGCATGTCGTTGACCGCCTCGGCCACGGCGGATTGATCGGCGGTGGGTTCGGCGATCAGATTGGTGAAGCGCGCCCGTTCCTTGCCTTCAGCGTCGCGGGTGGCGCGACCGATGATCTGCACGATTTCGGTCAGGCTGCTGCGGTAGCCAATCGTC
>CAZHXV010000015.1:17303-24871 GCA_964536455.1 uncultured Aquimonas sp. | reverse complement strand
GGCGCAGCAACCGCCCACGGTCTGGATTCCGCCCGCGCCCTCGCAACAGCCGATCACGCTGGATGAGGTGTCGATCCGCGTGGACATGCGCGACTTCCTGGCGCAGACGCGGATCGAGATGACCTTTGCGAACCCGAACCCGCGCGTGCTGGAAGGCGAATTCGTGTTCCCGCTCGGCGCGGGCCAGACCCTTTCCGGCTACGCGCTGGAAGTGAACGGCGCGCTGCGGGAGGGCGTGGTGGTGCCGAAGGAAACCGCGCGCGTGGCGTTCGAGGAAACCACCCGCGTGCAGATCGATCCGGGGCTGGCGGAACTCACGCGCGGCAACGTGTTCCGCACCCGGCTGTATCCGATTCCGGCCAACGGCAAAAAGCGCATCGCGCTGGAATTCACCCAGGTGATGGACGACGCCGGCGCGCACTGGCGGTATCTGTTGCCGCTGCATTTCGCGGCACCGGTGAAGAAGTTTTCGGTGCTGGCGCAAGCGCCGCTGGATTCGGAAAAACCCACGCTCAGCTCCGATTCGCCCGATGCGGACTTGCAGTTCACAGAAGCCGCGACCGTGTGGCAGGCCAAGTTCACGCGCGAGAACATCCAACCTGCGAAGGAGCTTTCCTTTCGCGTGCCCAAGCAGGCCAACGAGGCCACCGTGCTGGAAGCGCCGGATGCGCTGGAACCTGCGCAACGCGCGATCCTGGCGCGCATCGACACCGGTCGCCCCGGCACGCTGCCCGCGCCCGCGAAACCGCGCCGCATCGCGCTGTTCTTCGATGCCTCCGGCAGCGCCGCCGACCGCGATCTGGCGCGCGAACGGGGCGTGCTGAAGGCGTACTTCGCCACGCTCGATCAGGTGCAAGTCGATCTGGTCGCCTTCCGCGACGTGGCGGAAACCCCGCGCACGTTCCCGATCCGCAATGGCGATGCGGGCCAACTGCTCGCGGCATTGGAAGCCTTGCCGCTGGATGGCGCGAGCAATTACGGCGCGCTGGATTTTTCCGCCGTGCGCGATGCCGATCTGGCGCTGGTGGTCGGCGATGGGCTGGATACCTTCGGCTCGGGCGTTACCGATTTTTCCAATGCACCGGCGCGGGTGTTCGCGCTGCACGCCGCGCAGCGCGCCGACCACGCGCGGCTGGCCGCGATCGCGCGCCAGGGCGGCGGCAGCGTGCTCGATCTTTCCCGCCTCGATGCCGCGCAAGCCGTCACGGCGCTGACGCAGGCCGGCTGGCAACTGCTTTCCGTCGATTCCGAGGGCCGCTGCACCGAGGTTTCGCCAGCCGCTAAACAGGCAGTCGAAGCCGTGATGACGCTTAGCGCGCGCTGCGAGGGCGCAGCCACGCTGCGCTTGCGTTTCGGCACGGCGGATGGCGGGAACAGCGTGGAACGCAGCCTGTCCGTCGGCAAAAGCGACGCCGTCGTCGGCACGCTTGCTCAAGCGGTATGGCGCGCCTTCGCGCAGGCGAGGATCGCGCAGCTAGAAGCCGCACCTGCGCCGGATGCCAACGCCATCCTGGCGCTGGCGCTGAAACACGGCGTCGTCACTTCGCGCACCTCGTTGCTGGTGCTGGATCGCATCGAGGATTACGTGCGCTACGGCGTGGAGCCTGCGCAAGCCGATCTGCGCGCCGAATACCACAGGCTGCGCGCGAACCAGCCCAAGCCGCGGGGCGACCTCGGCCGCGATGCGCGCATCGCCGATCTGGCGCGGCGCTGGCAGGAATTCCGCGACTGGCACGGCCAGCGCCATGCCTGGCTGGAAACCCTGCTCGCGCCCGCCGCCGCGAACGAGCTGGCGCTGTGGCAACGGCTCGAACAGGGCACGGGCGGCAATGCGAATAAAATCATCCTCGCCGCGCGCGAACAGGCCCAAGCCATCGACGCCGCAAGCCGCAAGCTGGCCGAACGCTGGCCCGCCGAGGGCGCGGACGCCGCCCGCCGCAGCGCCTGGGAACAGGAAGCCACGACCTTGATGCTGCGGCTGGATGCGCTGCACGCGCGGCGGCTGGAACTGGCCCCGGAATCGGGCGAATGGCGCGGCGCGGAAGAAGAAATCGCGCGCCGCGCGCCCGCCGCCGACATGGCCGCGCCATCGCCCGTCATGCAGATGGAACGCGAAGCCGCGGCGATGGCCGCGCCGCCGCCCGCGCCATCGGCACCGAGCGCGCGCGCCGAGGAAGCGCAATCGCTGGATTCGGTCACCGTCGCCGGTGCGCGGGCGCGACGCCCGGAAAGCGCCGCCGCACCCACGCCCGCGCTCAAGGCCGACATTTCCCTCACCGGCTGGAATCCCGACACGCCCACCATCAAGACCCTGCGCACCGCGCCCGACGCCTACGCCGCCTATCTGCAACTGCGCGACGAACACAAGGATGCACCCTCGTTCTTCCTCGACGCCGCCGACTTCTTCCGCGACGAGGCCAAGCGGCCCGAACTGGCGCTGCGCGTACTTTCCAACCTGGCCGAGATCGGTTTCGAGAACACCGCCCTGCTGCGCGTGCTCGGCTACCGTCTTTCGCAATGGGACAAGCCGGAACTAGCGATCCGACCATTTCAGGATGCGCTCGCGCAACGCCCGGAAGAACCGCAAAGCCACCGCGACCTGGCATTGGCGCTGGCACGCCTGCCGCAGCCGCAGACCGCCCGCGCCGTCGAACTCCTGTGGTTCATCGCCACCCACGACTGGCATGGCCGCTTCCCCGACATCGACCTCATCGCCCTGCACGAACTCAACGCCCTCGTCGCCAGCACGAAAACGACACCGGAACTCGGCGCGCTCGCCATTCCCGAGGAATTCCTCGCCCCGCTCAAGACCGACCTGCGCGTGGTGCTCACCTGGGATGCGGACAACACCGATATCGATCTGTGGGTGATCGACCCGGTCGGCGAAGCGGTCTATTACAGCCAGCCGCGCAGCAAGAGCGGCGGCCACGTCAGCCACGACTTCACCCAGGGCTACGGCCCGGAAGCCTTCACCATCGCCCGTCCCCTGCCCGGCACCTACCGCGTGCAGGCGCACTACTTCGGCGACCGCCGCCAATCCCTCACCGGGCCGGTCACCGTGCAACTGGAATTTACGACCGGCTTCGGCGGCGAAAACCCGCAGCGCATCGCCACCACGCGGCGGCTGGAAAGCGGCAAGCAAAGGATCGACGTGGGGAGTTTCACGGTGAAGCCATAAGGCTCGGAACCACTTTCATTCGCCATCACGGGTACCGTCCTCCCCTCCAAGGTGACCTGCACCGAGGCAGGTCACATTCAAATCAAAGACTTGAGTTCGAATTCCAGAAAAGCATGGATGTCGCGGCAAACGGTTCTTACCTGATCCGTGCCGGCAGAGATCGCCCGCCCCAATGCGTGCAATCCATCTCCAAGCTCGTCCCGAGAGCGTTTCAGCGCCTGATCGTAACAAGAAGCCAACATCCCCATGTCGCCTGCACGGGCGCATCTGGCGGACAAGTGCAACATGCTTCCGCGGCTCCTGTGAAACAGGATCAGGCCGAGAATCTCGTGCGACGCGGAGCCTGCGCTCCTGCGCACACAATCGGATGCGAACAACATCCTCGCCGTGCGTCCGTTGCCATCCGTTAGGGGATGGGCAGTTAGAAAGATCATGTAGGAAGCAAGACTTTCACCGATCCCAATGGCGTTCCCGGCTGAACGTCCACGACTGGCAAAGAGTCTGTCCACTGCCCGGCGCGCATCAATTGCCCCCGGAGGAAGGAAATCCCTGCTGAAACTGTTTTCAGTATTGATCCGCATTCCGCCCGTACGAACCGAGGCACGAAGGACAGTGAGCCTCCTCGTCGCTCCAATTATGTCAGCCAATCCACTTTTGGCACTGATCGACGACAACTTTTCGATCAGCCCGGAGCACCCGCCATCAGCGAATTTCAAGGCGTTTGTCCAATAGCACTCGAACGAGTCGAAACTGTCGTGGATCAGAAAACCCAGCACCCAGGGCAGGACTTCGATATCCGTGTGCACCGACTCAATGGATGGCTGCCATCGCTCCATCTTCTGGAAACAGGCATCCACCCATGCATTGCTGCAACTGAACCTGACAAGTGCAATCTTCATGATTCAACCATCATCGCAAATCAGCCACCCCTTCAACCCTTTCCCAGAGTGGGCGTGAAGATCACGCCCACCCCAATGCGATAGTTTGGTTTATCCGCCATCGCCACCCTGGAGCCGATACAGCTCGTACAGATCGCTCCATAACTCGGCATTCGGGCGCGGATCGGTGCCGGGAGACTGGACTCCAAGATGCCGGGCATTTTCGCCTAGTTGACGCATGAACTCGGTGACGTACTGCTGTACGGCATACGCATTGCGCCTGACATCGTAGCCAGGCAGATGCGTATCGATCAGGTATTGCACCGTATGATCCCCCAGAATCCTCGCCACCTCCAGCCGCGCCATCAGGATGTTTTGCCCATCGAGGCTTGAACCCCCGAGTCTTTCATTCATCAAGTTGTATTCCGCGATAGCCGCCTCTTCATAGGCATAAATGGAGCCTAGTGCTGTTGCCTTATCCAACACTGACGCAGCTGCCGAAAGCTGCCCATGTTCGATCAGTGCAAGACCCTGAAGTACAGCAAGTTTAGGGTCTTTCGTTCCACTCAGTGCATCCACATCGATTCCCGACAGAGAATCCAGGTCTTCTTGGGTGGGGTAATAGTGCTTGTCCAGCCATGCAGCCTCCTCCTCAGACAAAGCCAGCAATCTTGGATCGCGGGAGAACAGGACACGTACATCATCCTTTTCCATCAGCGTGGCCTCCCCCAGCCCCGCAGCGACAACAGTTCGACGAGCGCGCTCATGCCCTGCGTCGCCTCGTGTGGCTGCCGTCCCCGGTGAAGTGGCGTTCAGGGCAGCAGCATTTGGCGGTGAGGGTGCTGCCCGGAAGCGATACACAGAGAATAGCACTGCAAAAAATATAAGTAAAATCAATGTAATGGAAGAATTCTTCATGACAGGAATATCCTTTATGGGCTTATCGCCCAACTACAGATGTTTCTAAAAACTGCCGCATCGCTCCGACACCGCGCTTCCTGCTGTGCGTAGTCGAACGCTGATTGGGACGTCCAAGGCGCTACCCATTCCCATTGGAGAAACCGGGAGTAGGCCCATGCCTGACTGGTGGCAAATGGCATAAATACCGGTCTCAATGCAGACGGAATGCCTTGTTGAGCAGCAACAACCATATCATCATACAGAGCTTGGTCGCATTGCTGTTTGTTGGCATTGGAAGCACCATAGCACCTGTCATGCTGATCACACGCACGGGTAAAAATATTTCCGAACCCAAGCGCAACAGCAGCACTAATCGGACTCACCAGGTAGTCAGGCACCGGAAACCCTCCCGCCGTACCGCAACCGTTCACTTCGAGCGAAGGCGGAGAATAGACGTCGCATTGATGTTGACTTTGCTCTCAGACGGTTCCGGGAAACTCGGCGCACCACAATCTAGGGTCGTCGTTGTGTCCACTCGATGATCCATCGCCTCCACCCCAGCCACCACCTCCCCAGCCACCGTCATTTCACCGCACCACATGCACCACTGAAAGCAGCATGCGGTGAATCCCCGCTGCAGAGCCATTCCGTAGCACACGCCGCAGCCGCAGACCGCCCGCGCCATCGAACTCCTGTGGTTCGTCGCCACCCACGACTGGCATGGCCGCTTCCCCGACATCGACCTCATCGCCCTGCACGAACTCAACGCCCTCGTCGCCAGCACGAAAACGACACCGGAACTCGGCGCGCTCGCCATTCCCGAGGAATTCCTCGCCCCGCTCAAGACCGACCTGCGCGTGGTGCTCACCTGGGATGCGGACAACACCGATATCGATCTGTGGGTGATCGACCCGGTCGGCGAAGCGGTCTATTACAGCCAGCCGCGCAGCAAGAGCGGCGGCCACGTCAGCCACGACTTCACCCAGGGCTACGGCCCGGAAGCCTTCACCATCGCCCGTCCCCTGCCCGGCACCTACCGCGTGCAGGCGCACTACTTCGGCGACCGCCGCCAATCCCTCACCGGGCCGGTCACCGTGCAACTGGAATTTACGACCGGCTTCGGCGGCGAAAACCCGCAGCGCATCGCCACCACGCGGCGGCTGGAAAGCGGCAAGCAAAGGATCGACGTGGGAAGTTTCACGGTGAGGCCGTGAGGGGCATACGAACCGGGGCATCACTCCGGCGGGAAATTGAGTTCCACGCCATTGCCAGCCGGATCCCGGAAGAAGAACTGAACCTGTCCCGTCCCCGGCACCGTAGAGGCCTGGAAGTCGATGCCATTGGCAACCAGCTCCCGCCTGTAAGCGGCAGGATCGGAGCAGGCGAAGGCGACGTGATCGAATATGGGCTGCGGCGCGATGCGGCGATCTTCCCCGGATGCCGCCACCGTGAGATGCAGCACGTCCTTCGCGCCGGCATACAACCAGTAACCCATGCTCCGGAAAGCAGGGCGCGGCCCCACGGCAAGGCCGACCACGGTGCAATAGAACTCGCAAAGCGCCTCGATCGACACCCGATCCGCGCGCAGGTTGTAGTGGCAGAGGCCAGAAACCGGCATGGCAACGCCTATCGCCCGGAACCGCCCGCGCCACGCAGCAGCGCCGGCCTGAATGAATTGCCCGGAATCATGCGGCCCTCCGCTTCACGAAACGCCAGACCAACCAGGTCAGGAACACCAGAACCGTGGGGCAGACCCACCCGAACATGGCGGCAATGGCCGTGGATTCGTCGGCGGCGAATGCCCACGCCAGATTGAGCGCCCATCCCACCGCCACGGCACTGGCCGCCGCCGCTGGATTGCCCGTGCGAGCGCGCGACTTGAGCAGCCAGAACAATGCGACTGGCAGCACCAGCGCCGTCACCAGAAGAGCCATGGCCATGAATTTTCCCCGCCAAATCTCGACAGTATCGAATCATGCCGGAAAGCGGCGCCGGTTTGAGCGGGCAGGCAAATGCGCTCACGAAGGTCGCAGAAGTTGTTTCTTGGGAAAAGTTTGCTTGAGTACACAGATGCATATCATGTGGCGCATCCGGATTACTCATCAGGCAAGGCTCTCCGGCTACTGAAAGGCCCGGTTGCGTACCTGGAACCACCGCCCACCCAACGCTTTGGGTTCCACCCTGGAAGCATCCAGCCTCCCGCAACACCCGGCAGCACGATCCCACCACGCCCCTGCCGCTACAATCCGCGCTTTCCTTCGCACCCGGATTCCGCCGTGTCCAACACCCCGCTCACCTACCGCGATGCCGGTGTCGATATCGATGCCGGCGCTGCCCTCGTCGAACGCATCAAGCCGCGCGTGGCGCGCAGTGCGCGGGCCGAGGTGATGGGCGGGCTGGGCGGGTTCGGCGCGCTGTTCGATCTTTCCGGCAAGTACAAGGAACCCGTGCTGGTGTCCGGCACCGATGGCGTGGGGACGAAGCTCAAGCTGGCGCAGCAGTTGAACCGGCACGATTCCATCGGCATCGACCTGGTGGCGATGTGCGTCAACGATGTGCTGGTACAGGGTGCGGAACCCTTGTTCTTCCTCGATTACTTCGCCACCGGCAAG
>CAZHXV010000015.1:3083-17293 GCA_964536455.1 uncultured Aquimonas sp. | reverse complement strand
GGACACCGCCGCGCGCGTGATCGGCGGCATCGCGGAGGGCTGCACCATGGCCGGCTGCGCGCTGGTGGGCGGGGAAACCGCCGAGATGCCGGATATGTACCCGCCGGGCGAATACGACCTGGCCGGGTTCTGCGTGGCGGGTGTGGAGAAATCGAAGCTGCTCGATGGAAGCTCCGTGCGCGAGGGCGACGTGCTGCTCGGCATCGATTCCAGCGGCCCGCACTCCAACGGCTATTCGCTGGTCCGCCGCGTGCTGCAACGCGCCGGTTCGCCGCTCGATCTGGACGTGGGCGGCGTGAAACTCGCCGATGCGCTGATGGCCCCGACCGCGATCTACGTGAAGCCGATCCTCGCGCTGCTCGCCGCGCACGCGCCGCACGCACTGGCGCACGTGACCGGCGGCGGACTCACCGAAAACATCATCCGCGTCGTGCCCGAGGGCCTGGGTCTTTCCATCGACGCCTCGGCCTGGACGCTGCCGCCGGTGTTCGAATGGCTGCAGCGCGAAGGCGGGATCGCGGATGCGGAGATGTGGCGCACCTTCAACTGCGGCATCGGCTTCGTCGCCATCGTGGCGCCGCAGGATGAAGCCGCCATCGCGGCGGCACTGACGGCTTCGTGCCTGCGCAACCGGCCCATCGGCCGCGTGGTGAAGGCCGAAGGCGATGCTCGCGTAAGGATCGGCTGAGCGCCTTCCGCGTTCCCCGGCCCGATCCACATGCCCGTCACGAAAAAAGCCGTGCTGTTCGTCCTCTGGGCGTTGTTCGCGCTGACCTGGATCGCCCCGCCCTGGCCGCTGGAACAGGCGCTGCACGGTTCGCTCACGGTGCTGGCCTTGCTCGCGCTGCCGTCGCTGGATCGACGCTGGCCGCTGGGTACCGGCCAGTTCGCGGCGGCCTGCGGCTTCATCGCGGTGCACTGCATCGCCTCGCGCTGGCTGTACTCCAACGTGCCTTACGAGGCGTGGTGTCAGTGGCTGTTCGGCTGGTCTCCGGGCGAAGCCTTCGGCTGGCGGCGCAACCATTTCGACCGCCTCGTGCATCTTCTCTACGGCCTCCTTCTGACCCCCGCGCTGGTGCAGATCGCGCGGCGCGCGTGGCCCGCATTGAAGCGCTGGCAGGGCTTCGCGCTCGCGCTGATGGCGGTGATGTGCAGCAGCCTGGTCTATGAATGGATCGAGTGGGGCATCGCGCTGGCGATGTCGCCGGAAGCGGCGGAAAGCTACAACGGCCAGCAGGGCGACCCCTGGGATGCGCACGCGGACATGCTGCTGGCCGCGCTCGGCAGCCTGGCGGCATGGCCTGCGACGCGGCGCGCGCCGGCATGAGCCGCGCCTGCGCACCGTTACGCATCGCCGTGCTCGCCTCCGGGCGCGGCAGCAATTTCCAGGCGTTGATCGATGCGCGCGAGCGCGGCGCATTGCCGGTCGAATTCGTCGGACTGTTTTCGGACAAGCCCGCCGCACCCGCAATCGAACGCGCGGCGCTGGCGGGCATCCCCACCCTCGCGCTGAAGCCGAAGGATTACCCGGATCGGGAAGCCTTCGATACTGCGCTGTTCGACCGCATCGACGCGGTTCAGCCCGACCTCATCGTCTGTGCGGGATACATGCGCATCCTTTCCGCTGCGGCGGTGAACCGCCATCCGGGCCGCATGATCAACCTGCATCCCTCGTTGCTGCCGAAGTTCCCCGGCCTTCATACCCACGAACGCGCCATCGCTGCCGGTGAGGCCGAACACGGCACAAGCGTGCATGTGGTGATTCCCGAACTGGACGCGGGTACGGTGCTGGCACAGGCGCGCGTGGCGATATTGCCGGACGACAGCGCGGAAACCCTCGCGCAACGCGTGCAGCGGCGCGAGCATCCGCTGCTGGTGGCCTGCGTGGCCGCGATCGCCGCAGGCCGCCTGCACTGCGGCACGCCACCGCGCTTCGATGGCGTGCCGTTGTCCGCACCGTTGCGGCTGGGCGATGACGATGCGCTGGCGCCCGAATCGCCATGACCTGGCTTTCCCGCCTCGCCATCACCATGGCATTGCTTCCCTGCGCGGTGCCCGCGTCGGCGCAGGAAAACGCCGCGATGCCATTTCCCTATCGCGCCGAATACGAAGTGCGCAGCGACGGCAAACCGGTGGGCCACGCCACGGTGGAACTGCGCCGCGACGGCATCGGGCAATGGGTGCTGACCAGCCACACGCGCGGCGAACGCGGCATGGCCGCGATGGCCGGGCTGGACGTGCGGGAAAGTTCGCGCTTCGCCTTCGACCCGGCCAACGGCCAGCTCCGCAGCCTCGACTACCGCTACCGCCAGAAAGCCGCCTTCCGCAGCCGCGAACGCAGTGTCGCCTTCGACGCGGCGAACGGACGCATCGTCAGCCGCGATGGCGGCCGCGAATATCGCCTGGGCTACCGCACCGATGCGCTCGACCGCCAGACCGTGACGCTGGCCCTCGCCCGCGATCTGGCGCTGGGCCGGCGCGAGGGGCTTTCCTACTTCGTTGCCGACCGCGAACAGGTTTCCGAACACCGCTACCGGTTCGCAGGCGAGGAAACCGTGGCCACGCCTGCCGGCGATTTGGCCGCCATCAAGCTGGAACGCGAGCGCGAAGGTGATGCGCACCGCCAGACCACGAGCTGGCTCGGCACCGCGCAAGGCTACGCACCGCTGCGCGTGGTGCAGGTCGAAAGCAATGGCAGCCGCTACGAAATGCGGCTGGAAAAATTCGAGCGACTGGAATAACCCTACCGCAGCAGGATGCCTGCGACCTGCAACACCGCCCACGCCATCACGCCCGCCAGCGCATCGTCCAGCATCACGCCCAGGCCGCCTTTCACGCGGCGGTCGGCCCAGCCCACCGGCCAGGGCTTGGCGATGTCGAACAGCCGGAACAACGCGAACCCGGCCACGATCCATGGCCAGGAAACGGCGGGCAACGCGAACAGCGCCAGCCACAGGCCGATGAATTCGTCGATGACGATCAGGCCCGGATCGGCGCGTGCAATGCGCTGCGCCGCCCAGGCCGAGGCGGCGATGCCGAGCACGAAAACGACGGCGACCACGGCCAGATACATCGGCCACGCCAGATCGCGCAGCGCCAGCCACCAGACCGCCAGCGCCGCCAGCGTCCCGAAGGTGCCCGGCGCTTTCGGTGCAAGGCCGGAGCCGAGGCCCGTGGCAACCCAACCGAGCGGATGCGTGAGCAATTTGCGGGCCGTACCCGGTGCGCTGGGTTCGCTCATGGCGTGCTCCTGAAATGATCCCAGCCGGAAGTCGATGGCTCCAGCCACCGCCCATCCGCACCGCGCACGCGCACGCCGGGAGCGGCAACGACGTCGCCGATGCGCGTCAGCGGCACCTCAAGGTCATTCGCGATGGCACGCAGTCCGTCGATGCCGGCGGGCGGCACGGTGAAGGCCAGTTCGTAATCGTCGCCGCCGGCCAGTTGCATCGCGCGGCGCAGGGTTTCGTCGAAGTGCGCGATCAACGCAACGGACGCAGGCAGCGCGGCGGCATCCAGTTCGATGCCCACGCCGCTGCGCTGCGCAACATGGCCCAGATCGGCAAGCAGGCCATCGGAAACGTCGATGCACGAGGTCGCCATGTCGATGAGTGCCGCACCCAATGCAAGGCGCGGTACGGGGCGATGCAGGCGCGCGAACAGTTCCCGTGCGGCGGGATCGCGCACGCCGGCCAGCCACAGGCGCAGGCCCGCCGCGGCATCGCCAAGCGTGCCGCTGACGAACACCGCATCGCCCACATTCGCGCCATCGCGTCGCAATGCCCTGCCCGGCTCGATCAGGCCAAGCGCGGTCACGCTCACGGCCAGCGGGCCGCGCGTGGTGTCGCCGCCGACCAGCGCCACGTCCGCCGCGCGCGCCAGTTGCGCGAAGCCTTCGATCAGGCCATCGACGAAGTCCGCATCCGGTTCGGGCAAGGTCAGCGACAGCAAGGCCCACGCGGGCGCAGCGCCCATCGCGGCCAGGTCGGAAAGGTTCACCGCGAGGGATTTCCAGCCGATGTCGGATGGCTGTGCATCGCGCGGAAAATGCACGCCGGCGTTGAGCGTGTCGCAGCAGGCCACCAGTTCGCGGTTCGCCGGAACGCGCAGCAGCGCCGCATCGTCGCCGATGCCGAGCGTCACGTCGGCGCGCGAACCTGCGCGGGTGGCAATGCGATTGATCAGGTCGAATTCCATCGCCAATCCAAACGGCCTTCAATCGACGCCGACACCGAAAACCGAGAACGGAAACAAAAAACAGATCACCGGCTTGGGATATAGAAAACCGACGGCGGCCAGCAACACCGCCATGCCAATGCCCCAGGCAACGGTCACCAGCAGATCGACTGGTAACGGCCCGAGCACGATACGCCCCAGCAGTCCAATCCAGAAACCGCCAAGGCCGCCCACCATCACGCCGGCACATCGATCACGCGCCGTTGCAGGCATCCGCCACCATACGCGGAACGCTTCCTTCTTCCGCGCGAGAAATCCCGGCATGGGGCGGCTCGTTCAACCGTGCTTGCCGCCGGCCACTTCCGCGCCGCGCCACTCCGCCGCAGCCTTGTCCAGCACGCCGTTGACGTAGGTGTGGCCATGCTCGGCGCCGAAGCGCTTGGCGGTTTCAATCGCCTCGTTCAGCACCACGCGGTAAGGCACGTCGATGCGGAACAGCAGTTCGTAGGTGGCGATGCGCAGCACGCCGCGTTCGATCGGGTCGATCTGGGCGATGTCGCGATCCGTGTAATGGCGCAGCTCCTCGTCGAGCCGCGCCAGATTCCGCTCGACGCCGCGCACCAGATCCTCGAAGTATTCGATGTCGGCCACGTCCATGTCCTGTTCGTCGCGGAACTGGGCGATGACCTGCGCGATGTTCTGGCCGGAGAGCTGCCACGCATACACGGCCTGCAAAGCGCGACGGCGGGCACGGGAGCGCGCGGCGGGATCGATGCCGTCGGGACGGGCGTGGTGGCGGTGTTTTTCGTTCATGCGAGCCGTTCCAGAAGGTCAGCCATTTCGATCGCGGCCAGCGCCGCCTCCTCGCCCTTGTTGCCGTGCGATCCGCCGGCGCGGGCCAGTGCATCCTCGTGGCGTTCCACCGCGAGCACGCCGTTCAGAACCGGCACGCCATGCGCCAGCGCCACCTGCATCAACGCATTGGCGCAGCCATCGGCGACGTGTTCGTAGTGCCGGGTTTCCCCGCGGATCACGCAGCCCAGCGCGATCAGCGCGGCATGGCCGCCGCGCTGCACCAGCGCGGCGGCGGCCTGCGGGATTTCCCACGCGCCGGGCACGCGAACCACGTCGATGGCCGCCGCATCGACGCCGTGGCTGCGCAGCGTTTCCACCGCGCTTTGCACCAGCGCTTCGACGATGCGCGGGTTCCAGCGGCTGGCGACGATGCCAAAGCGCGCGCCGGGCTGGACGCGAATCTGGCCTTCGATGGCGGTCATGGGGTTTCCGTGGAAGCTGTGCCGTGCAGTTTACCCGGCTCCGCATAGCCCACGACTTCCAGCCCGAACCCGGCCAGCGCCACCTGCCGGCGCGGCGTGCCGAGCACGCGCAGCCGGCCTGCGCCCAGATCGGCCAGGATCTGCGCGCCGACGCCGTTGCTGCGCCATTGCGCGATGGCCACCGGCAACGCATGACTTTCCGTTTCGCCACGCAGCTTCGCCAGCAGTTCGTCGGCCGAAGGTTGCGCGGACAGCACGACGACGATGCCGCGCTGCGCCTGTGCCACGGCACGCAACGCGGCGGTAAGGCTCAGGCCCAGATCGTCGCGCGAGATGTGCAGAAGATCGGTCAGGCCGTTCTGCACATGCACGCGCACCAGCGTCTCTTCGCCAGCGGAAATCGCTCCGCGCACGAGCGCGAAATGCAGTTCGTGCGTGATGCGGTCGCGGTAGGTGATGAGATGGAACGTGCCCGCATCGGTGATGGCTTCGCGCGCGTCGATGCGTTCCACCGAATGCTCGGTGCGCAGCCGGTGCTGGATCAGGTCGGCGATGGAGCCCAGTTTCAAGCCATGCGCGCGCGCGAAGGTTTCCAGTTGCGGACGGCGCGCCATGCTGCCGTCCGGGTTGAGGATTTCCACCAATACGCCCGCCGGTTCCAGCCCCGCCAGCAAGGCCAGGTCGGAGGCCGCTTCGGTATGCCCGGCACGGCGCAGCACGCCGCCGGGCTGGGCCATCAGCGGGAAGATGTGGCCGGGCTGGTGCAGGTCGGATGGCACCGCATCGGGTTTGACGGCGGTGCGGATGGTGTGGGCGCGGTCGTAGGCGGAAATGCCGGTGGTGACGCCCTGCGCGGCCTCGATGGAGACGGTGAACGCGGTGCGGTAGGGGGCGTTGTTGTCCACCACCATCTGCGGCAGGCGCAGTTGCGCGCAGCGTTCGCGCGTGAGCGAGAGGCACACCAGGCCGCGCGCGTGGGTGACCATGAAGTTGATGTCTTCCGGCCGCACCTTGCTCGCGGCCATGATGAGATCGCCTTCGTTCTCGCGGTCTTCATCGTCCACCACGACGACCATCTTCCCGGCGCGGATGTCCTCGATCAGTTCCGGAACGGAGGCGAAGCTCACGATTGCGCTTCCCGTACGGATGCCAGCCGTTCCGCGTAGCGGGCGATCAGATCCACCTCGATGTTCACCGCATCGCCCGCCTGGCGCTGGGCGAAGGTGGTGGCTTCCTGCGTGTGCGGGATCAGGTTCACCTCGAAACTGGCGCCTTCCACCGCATTCACGGTGAGGCTGACACCATCCACGCAGACCGAACCCTTCACCGCGATGTAGCGCGCCAGCGGCGCGGGGACGGAAAAAGTCCAGCGCTGCGAGCGCGCATCCCCGGCGATGGAAAGCACCCGGCCCACGCCATCCACGTGCCCGGACACCAGATGCCCGCCGAGCCGGTCGGCCAGCCGCAGGGCCTTTTCCAGATTCACCGCATCGCCCGGCTGCATCGCGCCGAGCGTGGTGAGCGAAAGCGTTTCGCGGGAGACATCGGCGGCGAACCCCGTGCCGGAAGGCTCCAGCGCGGTGAGGCACACGCCGGCTACGGCGATGCTGTCGCCGGACTTCACGTCGGCGAGATCGAGCGCCCCGGCATCCAGCAGCAGCCGCACGTCGCCGTCGCGCATTTCCCTGGCGAGGATGCGGCCCGTGGCCTGGACGATTCCGGTGAACATGCCAGCACTCGAAAAGGCGGGCAGACCGCCGGGAACCGCGCATGATGGCGGCGCGGACGGTTGCAGACAAGCACGCGGAGGCAGGGATTCAGCCCGCCACCACCCGCCGCAGCAGCGAGCGCAGCGCCAGCGGACGCAGCGGCTTGTACAGCAACAACACGCCGAGGCCCTCGATCTCCCGCTTCACCGCTTCGCTGCGATCGGCGGTGATGACGATGGCGGGTACGTCCAGGCCCAGCGCGCGCCAGGCTTGCAGCCCGGTGTGTCCATCGTCGAGATGGTAATCGAGCAGCAGCAGGTCGGGCCTCTGCGCGGCGATGGCTTCGCGCGCCTGTTGCGGATCGGCGGCCAGACGCACCTGCCAGCCCCAGCCGTGCAGCAGTTCGCGCATCGCCTGGCGCACGGCCGGGTCGTTGTCCAGCACCAGCGCCACGCCGGCGCGTTCGTCCGGCAGCGCGGCGGGCGCAGGTTCGGCGGGCAGTGAAATCGTCTCTTCCGCGGGCGTGGGCGCGAGCGGCACTTCCACCGCGAACACGCTGCCGCTTCCTGGCCAGCTTCGCAGCGTGAGCGGGTGATCCAGCAGTGCGGCCATGCGTTCGGCGATCGAAAGCCCCAGGCCCAGGCCCTGCCCGCGCGCGGCGGTGCCACGGCGGAATTCGTCGAAGATGGCCGCGCGTTCGGGTTCGGCGATGCCCGGGCCGGTATCCCACACTTCCAGCCGCAGGCGCGTCCCGGCCAGCCGCGCGCCGAGCAGTACCCGGCCGCGTTCGGTGTAGCGCAGCGCGTTGGAGAGGAAGTTCATCAGGATGCGGCGCAGAAGCTGCATGTCCGAACGCACGAAGCGGCGGCTTTTCACCACCGCAAGTTCGATGCCGCGTTCCGCGGCGAGCACGGAAAACTCGGCGGCGAGCGGCTCGAACAGGCGCGCGAGCGCGAAGCCGGAAACCTCCGGCGTGAGCTTGCCCGCATCCAGCCGCGACATCTCCGGTAGACCGCCGAGCAGGCTTTCGCCCGAAGCCAGCGCACTGCGGGTGTTTTCCACCAGATCGCGGTATTGCTCGTGCTCCAGCCGCTCGGCCAGCGCATGGACGAACAGTTGCGCGGCGTGCATGGGTTGCAGCAGATCGTGGCTCACCGCCGCCAGGAAACGCATCCTGGATTGGCTCATCTGTTCGGCCGCGTGGCGGGCGCGCTCCAGTTCGGCGGTGCGCTGCGCCACGCGCTGCTCCAGGGTTTCGTTGGCCAGCTTCAATTCGGCTTCGGCGCGGCGGAATTGCGTGACATCGGTGAAGGTGGCGACGAAACCACCGCCAGGCAGCGGGTTGCCGCGAACCTCCACGATGCTGCCGTCGGGAAAGCGCCGCTGCGTCAGGTGCGGCGTGCCGGCGCGCATGTGATCCAGCCGCCGTTGCAGCGCGCCCTCGATGCCGGCGGGCGACGCGCCGAAGCCGTGTTCCAGCGACCATCGCGCCAGGGCTTCGATCGGCTGGCCGATCTGGAGCAGATCGGGCGGAAAGCCGAACATCTGCGCATAACGCCGGTTCCAAGCCACGAGCTTCAGATCGCGATCCACCACGCTGATGCCCTGGCTCATGTTCTCCAGCGCGCCTTCGAGCAGTTGCTGGTTGAAGCGCGAAGCCTGCGAGGCGTCGCCGACGATGTTGGCGACGGTTTCCAGGCCCGGCCCGGCATCGGTGCGGGCCGCGTCGATCAGGAGCCGCGCCGAGGCCGCGCCGAGCACCGCGGCCAGGTCGCGCTCCACCTGCTGCTGCAAGGCGGCAGGCGCTGCGCCTTCGGTTTTCATGCCGGCGAAGATGCGTTCCACCCGCTCGGCGTTGAGGAAGCGTGCGGCCAGATCGCGCAATGCGGCCACGTCGATGCTGCCGGTGGCGCTGCGGCGCTGCGCGGCCCGGGCATGGCGATCCAGCAACAGCGGCACCAGGGCGCCTGCCAGCAGGCTGAAGGCGACCGCGCGCGCCAGGCGCGTCCAGCCGGACAACCAGAACAAGGCATCGGGCGCGAGCGGCGCGATGCCGAACGGGCCTTCAGTGAGCCAGGCGCCATCGCCGTTCCACAACGGCGCGAGCGTGGGCACGAGCAAGGCCCAGGCCCAGACCGATACCGCGCAGACCAACCCGGCGACCACGGCGGAAGGCGCGGTTCGGGGCCGCCACAGCGCGAAACCCAGCGCCGGGGCGATGGTGGCCAGGGCCGAGAACGACACCGCGCCGATGTCGGCCAGTACCTCGCTGCCGGCGATCGCGCGGCTGTACACCCATGCCAGCAACACCACGGCGAGGATCGCAAAGCGCCGCTGCAACAGCACTTCCCCGCGCCGGCTGCGCCCGCCCGGCTGCGCCCAGGCCCCGCGCACGCGCAAAGGCGCAAGCCAGTGGTTGCCGATCATCAGGCTCAGGGAAACGGTCGACAGGATCACCATGCCGGTGGCCGCCGACAGCCCGCCGAGGAAGGCCAGCAGCGCCAGCGCATCGTGTCCCTCGGCCAGCGGCAGCGCCAGCACGTACAGATCCGAAGGCACGCCGATGGCCTCCAGCCGCGCCTGCCCGGCACGGGCCAGCGGCAGCAGCGGCAGCGCGATCAGCACCATGTACAGCGGGAACAGCCAGCGCGCAGTGGAAAGATGCTTTTCGTCGCGGCACTCCACCACGCCGACGTGGAACTGGTGCGGCAGCGTGAACATCGCCAGCACGCCGAGCACGATCAGCGGTGCGAACCCATCCGCACCTCCCGGCTGCGGCTCGATGTTCGCCACCGGCCCGTCGTAGAAGAACACGATGAAAACGCCCAGCGCCAGCATCGCGGAAAGCTTCAGCAACGATTCCATCGCCATCGCCAGCACCAGGCCGGGATTGTGCTCTGCCGCGCTGGCCCGCCGCGTGCCGAACAGCATCGCGAACAGCGCCATCGTCAGCGCCACGTACAGGGCGCTGTCCTGCCACGGCGCGCCGATGGCCACGTCGGTGCCGCGCGTGAGCACATTGAAGCTCATCGTCACCGCCTTCAGTTGCAGCGCGATGTACGGCACCAACCCGAGCAAGGCGACGAAGGTGATGGCGGCGGCCAGGCCGGAGCTGCGCGAGAGGCGGGTGGCGATGAGATCGGCCAGCGAACTGGCGTCGCTCTCGCGCGCCAGGCGCACCAGCTTGCGCACCAGCCCCAGGCCGAACACGTAGAGCAGGATGGTGCCCACGAAGGTGGGCGGCAACGGCCAGCCCGAGCGCGCCGCCTGCGTGACGGTGCCGTAGAACGTCCACGAGGTGCAATAGACGGCCAGCGACAAGGCATAGACGCCGCCCCACTGCGCAGCAAAACGCCCGCCGCGCCGTTCGCCCCACACCGCCGCGCCGAACAGCAGCCCGAGCCAGATCAGGCCTGCGGCGATGACGACGGCATGATTCAGCATGGCTTGTCGGCACTACGGCCTGGCAGGAGGATCGGTCAGGTCGATCCACACCATGCGGTGATCGGACGCCTCGACCAGTTCCGCGCCGGGTTCGCCCGCCCGGGGCCAGAACACGCCCGCAGCGCGGATCGAGAATCCGCGCGAGGGCAGTACGTAATCCAGCCGCAGCGTGCCCACGCGCGGGCCGAAATCGCCGGTGTGCGCAGCGACATCGCCGTGGCGCGCAAAGCCGTGCTTTGCCGCCATTTCCGGCGCGCCTTCGCTGACCGGCACGTGCGAAGCATCCACGCGCGCATGGCCCAGCAGTTGCGCGATGGCCTCGTGCGAACCATCCCCATCGTGCGCATCCGCGTTCAGATCGCCGACGATCACGAAGCGCGCATCGGCGGTCAGCCCACCACGTTCGCCTGCATCGTCGTAAATCCAGTCGGCACCCGGCTGTGACAGGTACTCGACCCAAAACCGGATCTCGTCATGGTTGCGCGCACCATTGCGATCCTCCGGGCCGTCGAACACCGGCGGCGTAGGGTGCGCGGCAAGCAGATGGATCAGGCCCAGCGGCGTCACGATGGGCAGATCCCAATGCGATTTGGACGACAGTCGCAACTGGCTCCATACCGCTTCCGGATAGAAGGCCCTGCCCGCCTCGCCGCCCTCCGCCGGGAAATGCGGCTGCCTCGCACCGGGCAGATCCTTCCACAGGAAGCTGCGGAAACGGCGCGCACCGGCGGCATCAATGGGAAAGCGCGACAGCACCAGCATCCCGTACTGGCCCGGATGCTTGCCGTAGCCCCAGGCATCGCCCGGGCCATCGCTGCGTCCATCGCCATCCAGATCCAGGCCGGACGGTTCCCCGGTGTTGACCGGCGCGCTGTATCGGTAGGCATAACGGATCGGTTCCAGCCCGGCCTGCGGTGCTTCCAGATAGCGGCGCTGGAACAGTTCGGCGGCGTGCTCGCCTTCATCGAAATCGAATTCGTTGAGCAGCAACACGTCCGGGCGCACGTGCTGGATCACCGCGGCGATGCGGGCCGCCGCGGCATCCCCACGTTCCAGCCGCGCGATCAAACCGCCATCGGCATCGTCGTACAGCGACGTGTTGTAGGTCGCCACGCGCAGCGTCGGCGGTACGGATTTTGCGGGCGCGACCGATTCGGGAGGCGGAGTCTGTGAACACGCCGAAAGCGCCACGGCGCCGCAGCATAGCCAGAAGGATGCACGCATGGTTTTCCTCTGTCCGTCCTGTCGATGAACCTGCGGATTGTCGCATGCGGACATGACACGGCGCGGCGAGTCGGCGGCTGCGCCGTCTGCCAGGGGTGAGCCGGTGCGGCGCACCTGTCAGCAAGAGCGCGAACGACGCCCGCTTATGCTGACGTCTTGCAGCGCCACAGGCGCAGCTCACAGCGTGCGTAGCACGCCGCGCGCTTCCCGGAAAAAGAAAGCCCGGCACAAGGCCGGGCTTTCGATGACACTGGAACGAAAGTGCGGAATTACTGCACGTTCAGCTCGGTACGGCGGTTGGTTTCGCTCTTGCACGCCGGGAAGGCATCGCCAAGCGATTCCAGCGGACGGCTCTCGCCGTAGCCGTTCGGGCCGGCCAGACGGCTGGCCGCAACGCCGTTCTTGACCAGGTAGTCGAACACCACCTTGGCGCGGGACTGCGACAGCTTCTGGTTGTAGTCGTCCTTGCCGCACTCGTCGGTGTGGCCGGCAACTTCCACGCGCAGATCCGGGTACTGGGTCAGCACGGCGATGGCCTCGTTCAGCGTGGCGATCGAATCCGGACGCAGGGTGGACTTGTCGAAGTCGAAGTTCACGCCGCGCAGGTCGATCGTGATCGGCACCGGGCAACCGTCGGGGCCGATGGCCTGGCCGGCGGTGGAGTTCGGGCAGCGATCGTCGCAGTTGTTCACGCCATCGCCGTCGTCGTCCAGATCGGCACAGGTCGTTTCCGGCGGCGGCGGCACGTCCGGAACGACGGCCGCGACGGGCGCGGCTTCGGCCAGGTTGCCGAGCTTGACCATCAGGGTGATCTGGGCGATCACGTCCATGAAGCCGTCTTCGTGCGGGGCGGAAATGCTCGCATCGTCGAAATCCTGGCGCAGCAGCACTTCACTGCGCACCGCGACGCGACCGGCGTCGGCCTGGATGCCCGCGCCCAGCTGCGCGGCCAGATTGTTGCTCTCGCGCTTGAACGGCTTGCCACCCGACGGGTTGGTGTAGGACTCGCCGTGGCGCAACGCGCCGATACCCGCCACCAGGTACGGCCACACCGACTTGTCGCCGTCGCCGTTGAAGTGGTAACGACCATTCAGCATCGCACCGTAGCTGTTCCAGTGCAGATCGTTGTTCGGGAAGGCCGGATTGGTGTTGGTCAGGTCGAGATCGACCGAGAACTTCGGCGCCAGGAACTTGCCGATACCCAAGCCGAAGATGGGCGCATCTTCAACGATATGGTTGTGCTCGGGGATATACATGCCGGCGGTGCCGGTGACGTACCAACGATCGTCGAATTCCTGCGCGACCGCAACGTGGGCCACTCCGAGCGCACCAAGGAGTGCACAACCGAGGAGTTTCATTTTCATCTTTTCGCTCCTAAAGAAAGCGTTTTTGGGTTCCAACGGAAAGCAATGCTAGTCGGGAGGCGGCACCAGAGAATCGATACCGACCTCTACAGCATACAATGAAAACATGAAGCTTGTTTAACGGGTTCGTAACATGCCGACGGTCTTCCCCCACCTGTTCTCCCCGCTCGACCTGGGCCACGTCGTCTTGCCCAACCGGGTACTGATGGGTTCGATGCACACCGGACTGGAAGACCGCGCCCGCGATTTCCCCAGGCTGGCGGCCTATTTCGCCGAACGGGCTCGCGGCGGCGTGGGACTGATCGTTACCGGCGGCATCGCGCCGAACCTGGTCGGCTGGCTCAAGCCCTTCGGCGGCAAGCTCTCCTGGCCGTGGGAGGCGCGCAAGCACCGCATCGTGACCTCCGCCGTGCATGCCGAGGGCGGGCGCATCTGCCTCCAGATCCTGCACGCCGGGCGCTACGGCTACCACCCGCTGTCGGTCGCCCCGAGCAAGGAGAAATCGCCGATCACCCCGTTCACCCCGCGCGCGCTGTCCTCCCGTGGCGTGGAGCGCCAGATCGACGCCTTCGCCAACTGCGCGAAGCTGGCGCGCGATGCCGGCTACGACGGCGTGGAAATCATGGGCTCGGAGGGCTACCTCATCAACGAGTTCCTGGCCGCGCGCACCAACCGGCGCAACGACGAATGGGGCGGAAGCTTCGAGAAGCGGCTGCGCTTCGCCACCGAAACCGTGCGCCGCACCCGCACCGCCGTAGGCCGCGACTTCATCCTCATCTTCCGGCTTTCGATGCTGGAACTGGTCGAGGGCGGCGCCAACTGGGAGAACGTCGTCGCCACGGCCAAGGCCATCGAGGCGGCGGGAGCCTCCATCATCAACACCGGCATCGGCTGGCACGAGGCGCGCATTCCCACCATCGTCACCTCGGTGCCGCGCGCCGGTTTCTCCTGGGTCACGGGCAAGCTGAAGGGCGAGGTGAACATCCCTCTGGTGGCCACCAACCGCATCAACATGC
>CAZHXV010000015.1:0-3073 GCA_964536455.1 uncultured Aquimonas sp. | reverse complement strand
CGTGGCCGAACGCATCCTGGCCGAGGGCGAAGCCGACATGGTATCGATGGCGCGCCCCTTCCTGGCCGATCCTGATTGGGTGAAAAAGGCGCGCGAAGGCAGGAGCGACGAGATCAACACCTGCATCGCCTGCAACCAGGCGTGCCTGGATCACATCTTCCAGAACCGCAACGCCACCTGCCTGGTCAACCCGCGCGCCTGCCGCGAAACCGAGCTGAACTACACGCCCGCCGCCGTGAAGAAGCGCATCGCCGTGATCGGTGCCGGGCCAGCCGGCCTGGCCTGCGCCACGGTCGCCGCCGAGCGCGGCCATGCCGTCACGCTGTTCGACGCCGCCGATACCATCGGCGGCCAGTTCAACCTGGCCAAGCAGATTCCCGGCAAGGAGGAATTCAACGAAACCCTGCGCTATTTCCGCCGCCGGCTCGATCTCACCGGCGTGAACCTGCGCCTGTCCACGCCGGTCGATGCCGGTCTGCTGGCGCAGGGCGGTTTCGACGAAGTGGTGCTGGCCACCGGCATTTCCCCGCGCACGCCGTCCATCGACGGCATCGGCCATCCGAACGTGATGTCCTACATCGAATTGCTGTCCGGCGCGCGCCGGGCCGGGAAGAAAGTGGCGGTGATCGGCGCCGGTGGCATCGGTTTCGACGTGGCCGAATACCTGGTGCAGGCCGCGCCCTCGCCCACGCTCGACCGCCCGCGCTGGCTGCGCGAGTGGGGCGTGGATACGAGCATCGCCGCGCGCGGCGGCATCGAGGGCGTGGAATCGGAGGTCGAAGCGCCGCAACGCGAGGTTTGGCTGCTGCAACGCAGCGAAGGCGCGCCCGGCAAGCGCCTGGGCAAGACTTCCGGCTGGGTGCATCGCGCCACGCTGCGGCGCGCCGGGGTGAAAATGCTCGGCAACGTCGATTACCGGCGCATCGACGATGCCGGCCTGCACGTGGCCATCGACGGCCAGCCCATGGTGCTGGAGGTGGATCACATCATCGTCTGCGCCGGCCAGGAACCGCGTCGCGACCTGCTCCAGCCGCTGATCCGCGCAGGCATTGCAGCGCACCTGGTCGGCGGGGCCGACGTGGCTGCCGAACTGGACGCCAAGCGCGCCATCGCACAAGGCAGCGAACTGGCCGCGCGCCTCTGACGGCAGTTTTGCGCATCGCATCGTTCAGGCGAGGTTTCAACGCCCGTCCGTACCTTCGCCGCCGATTCGTCATTCGGATGCCCACCCAATCTTGGGTGAAAAACATCCGAAGTCAGCGAGATCGGTGCATGTTCGCCGAACTTCGCACCCTGCGGCTGGCGCCGCGATGCCCCGACGGCCCGCGCCAGGCGTACCCCGACAACGCCATATCGCGTGTTGCCCGGCCATTCCGGCGGCGCCTCCGGTTTCGAGTTTCACACCGGCGGATTCGTCCGAAAGGAGTGCCTGGCTGCGGCCACACCGAATGTCACGGATAAGGAGTCCGCAATGGAAATGGCCCTGGTGTTCTGGTTGGCCAACCTGCTGCCCCAACCCGTCGCCGACCAGGTCTGCCTGGCCACGACGGTCTATCTGGAAGCCCGCAACCAGTCCGAACTGGGCCAGCGCGCCGTGACCGAAGTCGCGCTGCGGCGGCTGGATAGCGGCCGCTGGGGCGATTCGCTGTGCGAAGTCGTCATGGCCCCCAAGCAGTTCGCGCCGACCCTGGTGCGTCCGGATTACCGCATCGCGAACCTGAAGGCATGGAACCGCGCCGTGCGGATCGCGCTCAACGTGCAGGCGAACTGGGCCGGCCCGCGCGCGCAGCGCCGCCAGATCGTGCCCGATGCCGACCATTTCGTCGCCAATGCCATCGCCTCGCCGAATTGGGCGCAAGGCACGCCGGTCGCGGTGATCGGCGACCACACCTTCTACAAAGTGCGTCCGGGCACGACGCGGCTTTGAGCGCCCGTCCCCGACCTCGCTAGAATCCGTGGCCCGCGCCATCGCGCGGTTCCCGCCACGGAGCCCTCCCATGAAACTGTATTACCTGCCCGGCGCCTGCTCGCTGGCCGACCACATCGCTTTGTACTGGAGCCGCCTTCCCTTCGAGGTCGAAGCCGTGCCGCGCGACCAGTTGAAAGGCGAATTCCTGAAGATCAATCCCGCCGGCAGCGTGCCGGCGCTGGCGCTCGACGATGGCACGGTGCTGACCCAGAACGTGGCGATCCTGAACTACATCGCCGATCTGGCCCCGGCCGCGAACCTGGCCGGCACCACGCCGCGCGAACGCGCCGAAGCGCTGCGCTGGACGGCCTTCGTCAACTCCGACATCCACCGGTTCTTCAGCCTCGTCTTCGGCGCGGGCCGCCTGCTCGCTGGCGAAGATGCGCAGAACGAACTGATCGCCAGCGCCCGCAGCACGCTGCGCGGGCTGTTCCAGACCGCCGATGCGCAACTGGGCTACGGTAACGGCTGGCTGGCCAACGGCACCCGTTCCATCGCAGATGCCTACCTGTTCGTCGTGCTGCGCTGGGCCAAGGGCAAGGGTGTGGATCTTTCCGGCCTCACCCACATCGAAGCGTTCTACGCGACGATGCGCGAAGATGATGGCGTGAAGCGGGCGATGGTGGCGGAAGGTTTGGCCTGAAATCCCGGCATCGCGCGCGCCGGGGCCGCACCACCGCCCCGGCTCACGGTTCGCCGGCCGCAATCCCGCGATAGAACTCCGCCGCGAATTCCTCGAAGCGCCCGGCTTCGATCGCGGCGCGGAGGCCGCGCATCAGTTCCTGGTAATAGAACAGGTTGTGGATCGTCGCCAGCATTGGCCCGAGCATCTCGTTACAGCGATCCAGGTGCCGCAGGTAGGCGCGGGTGAAGCCGCCGGCGCAGGCGGCGCAGGCGCATTCCGGGTCGATGGGACGGATGTCCTTCTCGTACTTGGCATTGCGGATCCGCACCGTGCCGAAGCGGGTGAAATAGTGGCCGTTGCGCGCATTGCGCGTGGGCATCACGCAATCGAACATGTCGATGCCGCGCCGCACCGCTTCCACGATGTCCTGCGGACGTCCCACACCCATCAGATAGCGTGGCTTGTGCGCGGGCAGCAGC
>CAZHXV010000014.1:20056-26277 GCA_964536455.1 uncultured Aquimonas sp. | reverse complement strand
CTGCCGCAGCTTGCCGAAGAAATCCGAACGATAGCGTTGCAGTTCGCCAACCTTGCTGGCGAGCGCGAGGTTCAGTTCGCGGCCCAGTTCGTCCAGGCGCAGATCCTTGGCACGGTTCTGGGTGTTGGCCAGTTCCAGCGCAGCCGTGATCTCCGAAAGCTGCTCGCGCAGGGCGGCCATCTGCCGGTTGAGCAGTTCCACCTGCGCGGCGGATTGGGCGGAAAGCTCGGTCTGCACGGTGAGCTTGTCGCGGTTTTCCTCAAGCTCGGCCAGGCGCGCGGCGATCTCGCTTTCCAGTTGTTTCTTCAGTTCCGCCAGCGCGTTGATGTCGGCGGTCAAGCGTGCGACTTCGCTTTCGCTGGTTTCCAGGCTGGCTTGCGATTGCGTCAGCGCGGCATTCGCGTCGTCGAGGTTCAGGCGCAGCGCGTCGCGTTCGGAGGAGGTGCTGGCGAGCGAGGCGGAAATCTCGTCGATGCGCGCCAACGCCTGGGTCTTGGCGGTCTGTTCCATCGAGAGGGATTTCGCCAGTTGCGCCAGTTCGGCGTTGAGTTGCGCCAGCGCCTTGTCGCGCCCGGAAAGCGCGTCGGACAGCACGAACTGGCCGATGGTGAACACCATCAGCACGAACACCAGCACCATCAGCAGGGAACTGAGCGCATCGACGAAGCCGGGCCAGAAGTCGATGCCGCGACGGCGGCGGGCGGCCAGGCTCATGTCGTCCGGCGTCCGTCCACGGCGGCGGCCAGGGTGCGCGAGAGCAGGCGGAATTCGGCGCGCAGTTCATCGGTGAGGCGCGTACCGCCCTCGCCGTTCTGCGCCAGCGTTTTGAGCGTGTTGCGCAAATCGGCTTGCGTCTGCGCAAGCTCCACGGTGGCGCGCGATTCCTTGCCGAGGTGTTCGGAAAGTTTTTCCAGGTGCGCGTTCAGTTCGGCCATCTGCTGCGCGTTGCCGCGCCGCTCGCGCTCGCTTTCCACCAGCGCGCGCTGCATCCGCTCCAGGCCGTCGGCGGTCTGTTCCAGCAGCGCCTGCACGTAGGCCGGCACCGAGGCATCGCCTTCGCCGATGGCCGAACCGCTGGAAAGTTTGGTCATGCCCGAAAGCCAGTCTTCCAGTTCAGTGTAGAAGCGATTGGCGGCGCGGCCTGCGAGCAGATCGAGGAAGCCCAGGATCAGCGAACCGGCCAGCCCGAACAACGAGGTGGAAAAGCTCGTCGCCATGCCCGACAGCGGCGCCTGCAACTGCGTCTTCAGCGCATCGAACATCGCCAGCGCATCGCCGCCCGCCGACAGCCCGCCGATGATTTCGCCGATGGAAGCAATGGTCTTGAGCAGGCCCCAGAAGGTGCCCAGGAGGCCGAGGAAGATCAAAAGGCCCACGAGGTAGCGCGACAGGTCGCGCTGCTCTTCCAGCCGCAGGTGCACGCTGTCCAGGATCGAGCGCATCGAAGCGGTGGAGAGCGACCTGGGCTTGGCCTCGTTCTGGCCCAGCATCCTGGCCATCGGCGCAAGCAGCACCGGCGGATCGAGCTTGCGGCCCGGCGCGGAGCGGCGATAGCCCTCGATCCAGCGTACTTCGCGTTGCAGGCGCAGCACCTGCACCAGATTGGCGACGATGCCCGCCGCGAACACGGCCAGGATCACGGCGTTGAAGATCGGGATGGCGCTGAAGGCGCGCGTCAGCGGCACGATCAGCACGGCGGCGGCCAGCCCGATCAGGGCGAGGAATCCGAGCATCCAGACGAGGACGCGGTTGGGTTGGCTCATGGAAACTCCGGGCGTTTCTGGATCGGTTTCATTGCCGCGACGGCAGGTCGCCGCAGCGCGCCGAGCATGAACCGCGCGGGCTGAACCGGCGTGCATCGGCGCGTGGCATCGACCGGCGCGATGCGGCCAAGGTTCCCGCGCCGCGTTCACGCGGCTATGCGCCGGATCTCCTGTCTTCCAGCAGGATTCCCGATTCCAGCGCCTCAGCTTCGTGCTGCGCGTCGCGCCAGGGTTCGGCCAATGCCGCGGCATACCACTCCCGCATCGAGGGCAGATCGAGCAGACGCCTGACGTAGTGCATCGCGAACACCGGCAGTTCCAGCGTGAAGCTCTGGACACGGAACGCCACCGGCGCGAAGAAGGCGTCCACGGCGCCGAACTCCGGGCCGGCCAGGAACGGCCCGCCGAAACGCTCCAGCCCATCGCCCCAAAGCCGCGCCAGGCGCGACAGATCCGGCGCGAGGGATTCCAGCTTTCCCGCGGACACGCGGATCTGCAGGCCGCAGTTCATCGAACATACGCTGCGCAGCGTGGCAAACCCGGCGTGCATCTCCGCCGCCGCACAGCGTGCGAAGGCGCGCGCCACGGCATCTTCCGGCCACACGCCCGGATGGCGCTCGGCCAGGTATTCGGCGATCGCCAGCGATTCCCAGACCACGGTATCGCCATGGTGCAGGCAGGGCACCTTGGCGGTCGGGGAGAACCCGGAAAAGCGCGTCTGGCTGGCGCCGGAAGGCCCTTCGACGAAGGGCGTCAAGCATTCCTCGAACGGGATGCCGCGCTCGCGCATCAGCACCCAGGGCCGCAGCGACCACGAGGAATAGTTCTTGTTGGCGATGAACAGGCGGTAGCCGCCGATGGATGCAGCCGCGCTCATGGGAACCTCCTTGGGGTGCGCGAGCATACGCCGCCACCGGCCCGCGCATCCAACGAACGTACAATGTCGCGATGAAAAAGCTCGTACTGATCGACGGTTCTTCCTACCTGTACCGTGCCTTCCACGCACTGCCGCCGCTGACCGCGCCCGATGGTTCGCCCACCGGCGCGCTGTTCGGCGTGGTCAACATGCTGCGCGCCACCTTGAAGGAGAAACCGGACTACGCCGCCTTCGTGGTGGATGCGCCGGGGCCGACTTTCCGCGATGAAATGTTCCCCGAGTACAAGGCGCAGCGCGCGCCGATGCCGGATGAACTGCGGGCGCAGGTGGAGCCGATGCTGGCCATCGTCGAGGCGCTCGGCATCCCGATCCTGCGCGAGGCGGGCGTGGAAGCGGACGATGTGATCGGCACCCTCGCCGTGGCTGCCGCGCGCGATGGCATCGACACGGTGATTTCCACCTCCGACAAGGATTTCGCCCAGCTCGTCCGCCCGCAGCTTGCGCTGGTGAACACGATGAGCGGCAGCCGCCTGGCCACCGATGCGGACGTGATCGAGAAATTCGGCGTGCCGCCTTCACGCATCGTGGATTACCTCGCGCTGATGGGCGATGCGGTGGACAACGTGCCGGGCGTGGAGAAATGCGGGCCGAAGACGGCGGCCAAGTGGATCGGCCAGTACGGCTCGCTCGATGGCGTGATCGCGCGTGCGGAGGAGGTGACGGGCAAGATCGGCGAGAACCTGCGCGCCGCGCTGCCGCGCCTGCCGCTGAACCGCGAACTGGTGACGATCCGCACCGATCTGGAACTGCCCGAAACCCCGCAAAGCCTGGCGCTGCGCAAGCGCGACGTGGCCGCGCTGCGGGTGCTGTATGCGCGCTTCGGCTTCAATCAGGCGCTGCGCGAACTGGAAGGTTCCGCCGCTGCACCGCAGGCGGAAGTTGCGGAAAAGGAACCGGCCAAGGCGCGCGGCAGCGCGTATGCGATTGCGGCGGCGAGCACGGAAGGTATCGACCCGGCGCTGGCCGCCAAGGGCGAGTACGAAACCCTCCTCGATGCCGATGCGCTCGCGCGCTGGCTGGACAGGCTGCGCGGCGCGGAACTGGTCGCCTTCGACACCGAAACCGATTCGCTCGATCCGATGCGCGCCCGCCTCGTCGGCTTGAGCTTTGCGGTGGAGCCGGGCCGCGCCGCCTACGTGCCGCTGGCGCACGACTATCCCGCCGCACCCGCGCAGCTTCCGATGGATGAAGTTCTGGGTGCGCTCAAGCCCATCCTGGAAGATGCGGCGAAGAAGAAACTCGGCCAGCACGGCAAGTACGATCTGCACATCATGCGTCGCCACGGTGTCGATATCGCCGGCTACGCGCACGACACGCTGCTGGAAAGCTTCGTGCTCAATTCCACGGCCAGCCGCCACGACATGGATTCCCTGGCCCAGCGGTACCTGGGCTACCGCACCATCCAGTATCAGGAGGTGGCCGGCAAGGGCGCAAAAGCCATCCCGTTCTCGCAGGTCGATCTGGAGACGGCGACGAACTACGCCGCCGAGGACGCCGACATCACGCTGCGGCTGCATCGGCAACTGTTCCCCAAGCTGCAAGCCGAGCCGTCGCTGCTGCGCGTCTATGAAGACATCGAGATGCCGCTGGTGGAGGTGCTGGCGAAGATGGAAGCCAACGGCGTGCTGATCGACGTGGCCGAACTCAAGCGCCAGAGCCGCGATCTTTCCGCGCGGATGCTGGCGCTGCAAACCCGCGCCTTCGAGGTCGCCGGCCGCCACTTCAACCTGGATTCCCCCAAGCAATTGCAAGCGCTGCTGTTCGAGGAACTGAAGCTGCCGCCGCAGATGAAAACCCCGACCGGCCAGCCTTCCACCAACGAGGAAGCGCTGGAAGCCATCGCCGACCTGCACGAACTGCCGCGGCTGATCCTGGATTACCGGGGCCTGGCGAAGCTGCGCAGCACCTACACCGACAAGCTGGCGGAAATCGTCAATCCCGAAACGGGCCGCGTGCATACCAGCTACCACCAGGCAGGGGCTGCGACCGGGCGGCTTTCCTCCAGCGATCCGAACCTGCAGAACATCCCGATCAGAAGCGAGGATGGCCGCCGCATCCGGCGCGCCTTCATCGCCCCGGAAGGACGGCGCATCGTGGCCTTCGACTATTCCCAGATCGAACTGCGGATCATGGCGCACCTGTCCGGCGACGCCGGCCTCATCACCGCCTTCGAGCAGGGCCAGGACATCCACCGCGCCACCGCGTCGGAGGTGTTCGGCGTGCCGCTGGCGCAGGTGGAACCGAACCAGCGCCGCGCCGCCAAGGCGATCAACTTCGGCCTGATCTACGGCATGGGTGCGTTCGGGCTGGCGCGGCAGCTCGGCGTTTCCCGCAACGAGGCGCAGGACTACATCGCGCTCTACTTCAACCGCTATCCGGGCGTGCGCGAGTTCATGGATCGCACCCGCGAGGAAGCGCGCGAACGCGGCTACGTGGAAACCGTGTTCGGGCGGCGGCTGTACCTGACCGAGATCCATTCGCGCAACGCCAACCAGCGCGCCGGGGCTGAACGCGCCGCGATCAACGCGCCGATGCAGGGCACGGCGGCGGACATCATCAAGCGCGCCATGCGCGCCGTGCACGACTGGCTGACGCCGCAGCACGACGACCGCGCACGCCTCCTGATGCAGGTGCACGACGAACTGGTGTTCGAGGCCGAGCTGGACTTTGTGGATGCCCTGATTCCCGCTGTGCGCGGCCACATGCAGGACGCGGCCAGCCTGCGCGTGCCGCTGCTGGTGGACGTGGGCCAGGGCATGAACTGGGACGAGGCGCATTGAGGCCAGCGATTAACGGGGAAAAAACATTTCCGTATCCCGGGCGCACTGTCGCATGAATCCGGAAAACCAGCCGCCTTAGCCGAAAGTCCAATATGACGTTCGGCACTTCCAGCCGCCGGAAAAACAGTGGATGGTACCGCCCGGCCAGGCGCTCCCCCACGCTACGGATTCACATGGATTGCTTCGTTTTCAATGAGTTGAAGATGAATCCCGTACAACCGAGCGGATGGCTCCGGGTTTTGTTTTCCGGTTTTCCGGCATCGCCCGGTGGCGCTCTGGAAAACTTCCGCGGTCATTGCGTAACAAATAGTTACATTACTCGTAAATGATGGCTGAACTATATTGCTCGTAACGGACATACTCACGGAACCTTCAGGCTCATTTCGTAATCTGTACGCACGGTGGACGCAACGCCACCTGCCGGGTTCATCTGCCCCCCTCGGATGAACCCCCGCTGGGACAACGGCTCTCCCCTAGCCGCCCAGCCCCCCGGCCCCGCAAGTCCCCCCCTGGCTTGCGGGGCTTTCTTTTGGGCGCGTGCCGAAGCGGGGCGGCTAAACTTGCGGGAGTCTTCCCGCGGCGGTGCCCGATGCGATCTCGTTCCTTCCCTTGCGGAGCCCACCCTTGAGCCGTGGCCTGCTGCGCCTTCTGCGCGTGGGCAAGGTCGCGCTGCGCTACCGGCTCGATCTTCTCGCCGAAGGCACGCCGCTGGCCCGCAGGCTGGCGCCGCTGCGCTTCCTT
>CAZHXV010000014.1:19411-20046 GCA_964536455.1 uncultured Aquimonas sp. | reverse complement strand
GCCTGCGGCTGGCCTTGCAGGAACTGGGGCCGATCTTCGTCAAGTTCGGGCAGATCCTTTCCACGCGGCGCGATCTGCTGCCGCCGGACATCGCGGACGAACTGGCCAAACTTCAGGATCAGGTCGCACCATTCGATGGGGCCATCGCAATGGCCAGCATCGAAGCTGCATTGGGCCGACCGTTGCACGAGGCATACGCCAGCTTCGAACGCGAACCGCTGGCTTCGGCCTCCATCGCGCAGGTGCACGCGGCCACGTTGGCCGATGGCCGGCAGGTGGTGGTCAAGGTGCTGCGGCCCGGCGTGGCGCAGCGCATCGAAGAGGATCTATCGCTGCTGCGGCTGATCGCAGGCGCGGTCGAACGCCACCATCCGAACGCGGACAAGATTCGCCCTGGCCTGGTGGTGGACGAGATCGCCGCCACGCTGCGCGCCGAACTGGATCTGCAGCGCGAAGCGGCGAACGCGAGCCTTCTGCGCCGGAACTGGCTGGGTTCGGACGACCTGCTCGTGCCCGAACCGATCTTCACCCACACCGCGCGAACCGTGCTGACGCAAGAACGCCTCTCCGGCATTCCGGCGGACGACATCGACGCCCTGGATGCCGCCGGCATCGACCGCAAGGCGCTCGCCGCC
>CAZHXV010000014.1:0-19401 GCA_964536455.1 uncultured Aquimonas sp. | reverse complement strand
GCATCATGGGCCAGCTCTCGCGCGAGGATCAGTACACCCTCGCCGAGAACTTCATGGCGATCTTCCGGCGCGATTACCGCCGCATCGCGCAGTTGCACCAGGAGGCCGGCTGGATGCCGCGCCACATCCGCACCGAAGAGCTGGAAGCGGCCGCGCGCGCGGTCTGCGAACCGTACTTCACCCGGCCCCTGTCGGAAATCTCGCTGGGCGAGGTACTGCTCAAGCTGTTCCGCACCGCGCGCGAATACGAACTGACGCTGCAACCGCAATTGATCCTGTTGCAGAAGACCCTGCTCAACATCGAAGGCATCGGCCGGCGGCTCGACCCTGCCATCGACATCTGGGCCGTGGCGCAGCCGGTGCTGGAATCCATCCTGCGCGAACGCTACGGCCCCAAAGCGCTGTTGCGCGAGTTCGCAAGGCAGGTGCCGGAACTGGTCACGCACGCCCCGCAGATGCCGCGGCTGGTGCGCGACTGGTTCGCGCAGCAGAACGCGGGCGAACACGCCACCATCCTGCGTTCGCGCGAACTGGCGACGCTGGCGCAGGTCGCGGGCGACGCACCCAAACGCATCGTCCGCGCCGTGCTCGGCAGCGGCCTTTTGATCGCCGCTGCCGTACTGTTCGCGCTGGATCAGACCGGCCCACGCTGGTTCGGATACCCGGCGAGCGCATGGATCGCAGCGGGCGGCGCGCTGGTCGCCTTCCTCCTTGCCCGTGCATCGCGGCGGCCATAGCCCTTGCCCGGGGGAGGGCACCCGCGCCACAGTGCGGCTACGTAACGGCGCAAGGGCAGGACGTGGACGTGCGATCGCCAGACGACACCAACCCCGGGAGCCTGCGCGGCAACCGGGGAAACCCCGCGACCCTCCGCTGGTGGCTGTGCGCGGCAATGCTGCTGGCGGCAACGCTGGCCCGGGCCGACGCTTCGCAGGTGCGCATCGTCGATGAGGGCGGCGCGTATCGCTTGCTGGTCGATGGCGAACCGTATTACGTGCGCGGCGGCGGCGGTGCCGGCATCGAACTGCAACACCTGCCCGCGCGCGGCGGCAATTCCTTCCGCACCTGGACGAGCAGCGGCGACGAAACCGCGATGCGCACGGTGCTGGACTGGGCGCACCGCAGCGGGCTGAAGGTGACGATGGGCCTTGCGGTCGGCAGCCAGCGCCATGGCTTCGACTATGGCGATCGCAGCGCGGTGGTGCGCCAGCAGGCGCGCCTGCGCCGCGAAGTCGAACGCTACAGGAACCACCCCGCGGTGCTGATGTGGGCGGTGGGCAACGAACTGAATCTGGAATACTCCGACCCGCGCGTCTGGGATGCGGTGGAACGGATCACGCGCATGATCCACCGGATCGACCCGGCGCATCCGGTGATGACCACCCTGGCCGGTTTCGATCGCCCCCTGATAAAGGAACTCAAGGCGCGGGCGCCTTCGCTGGATCTCATCGGCATCCAGCTTTACGGCGATCTGCACCAACTGCCGGAAAAACTGCGCGACAGCGGCTGGACCGGCCCCTACCTCGTCACCGAATGGGGGCCGACCGGGCATTGGGAAAGCCCGCTCACCGCCTGGGGCGCGCCGCTGGAGGATCACGCCGGGCGCAAGGCGGAACTCCTGATCGAACGCTACCGCAATGTGATAGCCGCCGATACGCGGCAATGCCTGGGTTCCTACGTGTTCCTGTGGGGCTGGAAGCAGGAGCGCACGCCCACCTGGTACGGCCTGTTCCTGCCCACCGGGGAAGCCACGCCGGGCGCGGACGCGATGCAATACCTGTGGACGGGAGTCTGGCCGCGGAACCGCGCGCCCAGGATCGAGGCCGCACGCATCGACGACCGGCAAGGCCAGGAAAGCATCGTGCTGGCCTCCGGCAGCGGACACCAGGCGCAGGCCCCGGCCTTCGACCACGAGGGCGATGCGCTGCAATGGCGCTGGTACGTGCTGGAGGAAAGCACCGCCACCAGTACCGGCGGCGATCCGGAAACCGCGCCGCCACGGGTGGACGTGGACATGCGGGATCTCGGCGAAGGGCGCATGGGCTTCACCGCGCCGCAGCGCCCGGGCGCGTACCGCCTGTTCGTCGAAGTCCACGACGGCCACGGCCATGCGTCCCATGCCAACCTGCCGTTCCGCGTTGCGGTTGCCGATCCGCACGCGCATTGACGGCGATCCTGGCCACATCGCTTGCACGCAGGTGCCTGCACGGCGCCCGGATGGAACACGTCGAACAGGCGAACCCCGAAGGCGGAAGCGGCGGCGGCGATGGCAGGAGCCCAAGCTGCGACAATGCCGCCATGCTCACCTTGCCGCCGCTCGCGCTCTACATCCACATCCCCTGGTGCGTGCGCAAATGCCCGTACTGCGATTTCAATTCGCATGGGCAGAAGGGCGAACTGCCACAGCGCGACTACGTGGAGGCGCTGCTGGCCGATCTGGATCGGGACCTACCGCTGGTCTGGGGCCGCCCGGTGACGAGCGTGTTCTTCGGCGGCGGCACGCCGAGCCTGTTCGATGCCACGCACATCGGCGCGATCCTCGATGGCTGCGCGGCGCGGCTGAAGTTCGCGCCCGGGCTGGAGGTGACGCTGGAAACCAATCCGGGCACGGTGGAGCACGACCGCTTCGATGCCTACCTGCGCGCCGGCGTGAACCGCCTCTCCTTCGGCGTGCAGAGTTTCGACGACGGCTGCCTGGAACGGCTGGGCCGCATCCACGATTCGGCACAGGCCGCGCGCGCGGTGAAGCTGGCGCAGGACGCGGGCTTCTCCAACATCAACCTCGACCTGATGTACGCGCTGCCGCAGCAGACGCTCACGATGGCGCTCTCCGATCTGGAACGCGCCTTCACGCTGCAACCTGCGCACCTCTCCCATTATCAACTGACGCTGGAACCGAACACGATCTTCGCCGCCAAGCCGCCGCCGGGGATTCCGGGCGAGGATGCTGCGTGGGACATGCAGGATGCCTGTCAGGCCGCACTCGCCGCGCACGGCTATGCGCAGTACGAGGTTTCGGCCTATGCGCAAACGGGCCGCCAGTGCGCGCACAACCTCAACTACTGGCGCTTCGGCGATTACCTGGGCATCGGTGCGGGCGCGCACGGCAAGATCACGCTGCCGGTGGAGGAAAAAATCCTGCGGCGCTGGAAGGTGAAACATCCCGCCGCGTATCTGGCCAATGCCGCGAGCGATGCCCGCATCGGCGGCGACGACGCCATCGAGCCGGAACATCGCCCCTTCGAGTTCATGCTGAACGCGCTGCGGCTCAATGAAGGCTTCGACCTCGGGCTGTTCGAGGCGCGTACCGGCCTGCCATTCGCGGCGCTCGAACCTACCTTGTCCCGCCTGCAAACCCGTGGCCTGCTCGCACGCAACGCACGCCACGTCGCCCCGACCGAACTGGGCCGGCGTTTCCTCAACGATGCGATGACGGCGTTTCTGTAGAGCGGAACTTGCCCCGCTCTACGAAAGCCCGTCTCCATGCCGCGCCGGTACGGTACGCTTGACGCTCCGCCACGTTGCGCGCCGACATGACCGAACCTGCGCCTTCCGATTCCGCCGCCCTGTTCGGGCAGCTTTACGAGGAACTCAAGCGCATCGCGCACCGGCATCTGGCCTCGGGTGGATCGACGCTGCAAACCACGGCGCTGGTGCACGAGGCTTACCTGAAACTGGCCCGCGCGCAGGCGCTGGACGAGGCCCACCTGCTCAATCTGGCCAGCCGCGCGATGCGGCAGGTGCTGGTCGATCTGGCCCGCGCCCGCGGCAGCGAAAAACACGGCGGCAAGCTGCAACTGGTGACGCTGACCGAGGGCAGCGCGTTCGCCGCGCCTACGCAGGGCATGGATGTGCTGGCGCTGGAACTCAGCCTGCAACGGCTGGAAATCGCTGATCCGCGCATGGCCCAGGTGGTGGAACTGCATTTCTTCGGCGGCCTGAGCTTTGCGGAGATGAGCCGCGTGCTCAAGGTCACCGAACGCACCCTGTTCCGCGACTGGCGCGCGGCGCGGGCGCTGATCCACAGCGATCTCGTCCAAGCCGGAGACGTCGCCTGAACGCCACGCCCGACGACGACGCCCGGCTGGCGCAGGCGCTGCGCCTGATGCGCCAGGCGCTGGAACTGCCCGAAGCCGAACGCGAGGAATGGCTGGCGCGCCAGTGCGGCGCGGATGCGCAACTGCACCGCCAGGTATCGCGCCTGCTCGAAGCCGACCGCGACCAGGATGGCCCGCTCGACCAACCGCTGATCCTTGCCTTGGAGCCGCCCGAAGCCAGCCTCGATCCGCGCCTTGGCCAGCGCATCGGCCCCTTCGTGGCGCGCGCGCTGCTGGGCCGGGGCGGCATGGGCGCGGTGTATCGGGCCGAACGCGACGCCGGGGATTTCGTCCAGAGCGTGGCGCTCAAGCTGCTGCGCGCAGGCCACGGCGACGATGCGCAGGCGCAGCGTCGCTTCGCGCGCGAACGCCAGATCCTGGTGCGTCTGCAACACCCGAACATCGCGCATTTCCTCGACGGCGGCATCACCGCCGACGGCCAGCCCTGGTACGCGATGGAATTGGTCGAAGGCGGGGAAGCGCTGTCGCACTACGTCGAACGCAGCGGCGCGGACGTTCCGGCGCGCCTGCGCCTGCTGATGCAGGTCTGCGACGCGGTGCAGTTCGCGCACCAGAACCTCGTGCTGCACCGCGACCTGAAGCCGGCCAACATCCTGGTGGATGCGCATGGCCGGGTTCGGCTGCTGGATTTCGGCATCGCCAAGCTGCTCGACGCCGATACCGACCCGGCGGCGGGCGCGGCCACCGGCACCGGGCAGCGCGCCTTCACGCCCGACTACGCCGCGCCCGAACAGATCGCGGGCGATGCGGTCGGCACGCCGGCGGACATCTATGCGCTGGGCGTGATCCTGTACGAACTTTTGACCGGCGAACGCCCGTTCCGGCGCGGCGGCGTGGCCGCGCTGGCCGCGTCCGATCCCGTGCCCGAAGCGCCGTCGAAGCGGTTGGCGCGCACTGACGCGCGCGCCGCCGCGGCCCTGCGCGGCGATCTGGACACCATCGCGCTGACCTGCCTGAACGTGGAGCCTGCGCGCCGCTACGGCTCGGTCGTGGCGCTCAAGCGCGATCTGGAACGGTACCTGGCCGGGCTGCCGATCGAGGCCCGGCCAGACTCCTTCGGCTATCGCACCGGCAAGTTCCTGCGCCGCCATCGCATCGCCACGGCGGCGGCGGCGCTGGCTCTGATCGCGCTCCTGGCCACTACCGCCTTCAGCCTGCACCAGATGCGCCGGGCCGAACGCGAATCGGCGCGCGCCGCCGCTACCGCCGTTTCGCTGCAACGCGAGCGCGACGCTGCGCTGGAGGAAATGAGCCGCCAGGAAACCCTGCGCGAACACTTCGTCGTGGTGCTCGATCGCGCCACGCGCGGCGATTCGATTTCCGCGCAGGCGCTGCTGGATCTCGCCGCCAACCCGAACCTGCTCGGCCAGTTCGGCGACGCGCCGATGCAGGCCGCGCTGCAACTGGCGCTCTCCGATCTGTTCCTGCAACGCGGCGACTATCCACGCACGCTGGAGCTGCTCGACGCGCTGCAACCGATCCTGCCCGCCGCCTCGCCGCGCACCCGCGTGCTGGCCGAACTGAACCGCGCCGACGCCGCGATCCGCATTGGCAAGCTCGCCGACGCCGACGCCGCGTTGATGCGCGCCGAACGCGACATGACGCCGGAACAGCGCGAAGGCGGGCTGATTCCCGCCACGGCCGGCATCCTGCGCGGCCAGTGGCTGCGCGCCCGCGGCGACCTGGCGGGGGCGGCCATTGCGGCCCGGGAGGCCGCCGCGCAAGCCGCTGCCGCACGCGACGGCAGCCCGCTGGCGCGTGGCGGGCTGGTCGGCAGCGGCGCCACGGCGCTGCTGCAGGCCGGCGATCTGGACACCGCCATCGAACTGGCGGCCCAAGCCGAAGCCATCTGGCGTCAGGCCAACGTCAGCACCAACACGCTGGCCAACACGCTCGCCACCCAGCGCGCCAATGCCCTGTTCCTGCGCGGCGACCTGCTCGCAGCGGAGAATCTGATCGCGAAGATCGACGCCAACATGGATCAAACCGAATCGGTTCCCTCGCGCGCCGCCCGCGCCATCACGCACGCCAAGCTGCTCGCCCTGCTGGATCGCCCGGATGCGGCCATCGCCACGCTCGATGCCGCGATCGAAACCCTGTGCAGCCACATCGGCTGCGACAGCCTCGACTACCTGCGCGCGCGCCTTTCCGGCGTCGATACGCGCCAGCTTGCGGGCCGGGTGGAGCAAGCGCAGGCCGAACTGGACGCGCTCGCCCCGGCGCTGGAATCCCTGCCGCCGCTGCGCGCCACCGCCAGTCAATTCGCCCTCACCCTCGCCCTGCGCCAACACCCCGACGCAGCGCACGTCGATGCCCTGCTCGACGCGCTTCCGGCCACGTTGCAGACCGGCCCGATTGGCCGCCGCAATGCCGTTCGCGCCCTGCTCGCGCTGGCCGAACACCTGCACCGCGACGGCCACGCCGGAGAGGCCGCCAGACTCGCGCAGGCCGCGCTCGACGCCGCCGATGGCCTCACCGGCGAAACCGGTATGGACGGCAGCCTCCTGCGACTGTGGCAGGCGCGGCTGCGGCGCGAAGCTCCACCGCCGCAGGCCCTGCAACACCTGGAAACCGCCCTCGGCCCCACGCATCCCTGGCTCGCCGCGCACCGCGAAGGTTGAACGCGCCTACATACCCAACGTAGATCGGCTCAAAGCGCGAAGCGCTGGAGCCGACATCCCGCAAAACCCTGTCGGCTCCGCGCGCCGGATCGAGTCCGGGGCAGGCTCTGCGGCGCTTGAGCTACTGCTTCTCGGCTTCGTCACTCGAAGCCATTGCCGAACATGGCATCGCCCTGGATGCGCGCGGCCACGCCTATCAGCTTGCCGCTTTCGCCCGGCGCCGCGCCGCTCATCAACACGCGGCCTGCGGAGTCGATGGCCGTGGCGTGTGGGACATCGCCATACGCATCGGGCACGTAAATGCCCAAGGAATCGAACCAGACCAGGCTGTTGGCCTCGCCAGCGGGGCCCCAGGCGCCGCGCGGGGCGAGGGCGTTGGTGAAGCGCTGGGCGAAGAACCAGGACGTATCCCCGGCAGAATAGCCTGCAACGCCGGTGACGATCAGATCGGAGGCAGGCGCACTGGGCGAAACGAAGGCCACGCCGCCCATCGCCGCACTGCTGCCCTCTGGAAAGGGGACAGCCCCATTGAGCGATTTCTCGGCGCTCCAGCTGCCACTGGCACTGAGGGTCATGGCATAGCCCTGCTGTACGTTGTTGATGGTGTGGTTGCCGACGAGCGCGACCTGGTTGATGCCGTTCACGGCCAGCGCGGCCACGGTATGGGTGCGCGCATCGCCCGCGTTGCCGAAATAGGTCACGCTGCGCCCGCTGTGGATCGCGGGGTAGAGGTTGGCGGTGCAGGCGTTTTGACACCAGGTGGTGTCGTAGTCGCCGCTGGGCAGCAGGCGCGCCATTCCGATACGGGTGCGGCCAACGCTCAGGTCGTACACGTTGCCGCCGATCACGATGCGGCCATTGCTGTCGATGGCCACGGCGGTGGCGATGGCGAAACTGCGTCCGGCGTTCACCTCGTAGGCAAACCGTCGTTGGCCGCCGCCGTTGAACAAGGGGTCGAGGTTGCCCGCCGGCGTCAGCCGGGCGATGGCAAACTCGAAATCGCCAATGTTCGAGGTCGCGGCATGCCCGGCCACCACGATGCGATCCGTGGCGTCGATCGCCACGGCCAGGGCCTCATCGCGCCAGTCGCTACCGGCCACGTCGAAAGCAACATCCCTGGGGTTGATGAACGCCTCGTCGAGCACGCCCAGAGGCGTCAGGCGCACGATGCGGAAGTCGTGATCCGGCCCTGAGCCGATCTTGACGCTGCCCACCACCACGATGCGGCCCTGCGAGTCGATGGCCGCGGCGCTGACCCTGGTGAAATTGACGGCGACGCTCGCATAGGTCTGGCCGATGAAAAGACCGTTGTCCAGAAAGCGATCCACCACCAGACACCACTTTTCCGCAGGGCAGCCGTTGACGGTCTGGTAAGCGAACACCACCACCGATCCACCGTCCGGCCTTGGCAGGTGGGCGATGGCATGGACGTCCGCTCCGGTCTGGGAGGTGGTGTCGATGCCATTGCTGGCGAAACTGGGATCCAACCCCCGCGCACCGGCCAGCGACGCGAGCGCAAGACACGCCAGCACCGCCCATCGGGCCAGTCGCGTGGCCTGGCGCGGGCGGGAAGGTTGCAACCAGGCCGCCCAGGCGGCGGACGAAAAGCCTTTCATGTCGTTCTCCACATCGGGCCGCAATTGGCCATGCAGAGGGGTAAAAACGACATTCGACGATGGACGCTGACATGCCCCCAAAGCCGTATATTCACGGTTTGTTTAGGTCAACTTTGGGATCGGCCCTGATTGGCGGGCACGGCCCGCCCAATGCAGGTCGGCTCGAGCACCGTGGCGCGGAGCCGACATTTCCCCGTTCGAGGGCTGGATCGACAGGGCGTTTTCCGCTTGAACGCGCCTTACTTCACGCCCAGCCGCGCCAGCATGAAGGCGTACCACTCCGCCGTCTGCCTGTAGCGCGCGAAGCGGCCGGATTTGCCGCCGTGGCCGGCTTCCATGTTGGTGCGCAGCAGGATGGGTTTGTCGCCGGTGTTGGCGGTGCGCAGCTTGGCGACCCATTTGGCGGGCTCCCAGTACTGCACCTGCGAATCCCACAGGCCGGTGTCCACGTACAGGGCCGGATACGCCTGCGTCTTCACTTGATCGTAGGGCGAATACGCCAGCATGGTTTCGTACCACTCCGGTTGTTCCGGGTTGCCCCATTCGTCGTATTCGTTGGTGGTGAGCGGGATGGAGGTATCCAGCATGGTGGTGACCACATCGACGAAGGGCACGCCGGCATTCATGGCGGCGTATTTTTCCGGGGCCAGGTTCGCCACCGCCCCCATCAACAGGCCCCCTGCGCTGCCGCCCGCCGCCGCCACGCGGTCGGGCGCGGCATAGCCTTCCTTCGCCAGGAAATCGGTCACGTCGATGAAGTCGTTGAAGGTGTTCTGCTTCTTCTTGAGCTTGCCGTCCTCGTACCACTGGCGGCCCATTTCCTGGCCGCCGCGGATGTGGGCGATGGCATAGACCATGCCGCGATCCAAAAGGCTCGGCACCGCGAGGTTGAAGCGCGGATCCATCGAGATGCCGTAGGAGCCGTAGGCGTATTGCAACAGCGCCGCCGTGCCATCGCGGACGAAATCCTTGCGATGCACGATCGAGACGGGAATCTTCATGCCGTCGCGCGCCGTGGCCCAGCGCCGCTCGGTGACGTAGCGGCTGGCGTCGTAGCCGATCACCGGCTCCGTCTTGAGCAGTCGGCGTTCGCCGCTGGTCACGTTGAGTTCGTAGGTGGTCGGTGGGGTGGTGAGCGAGGTGTAGCTGTAGCGCAGCCAATCGGTATCGGCTTCGGAATTGACCGCCAGGCCCATCGTGTAGGCCGCCTCGTCGGAGGCGACGAGGAAGGCATCGCCTTGCTTCGGCAGCACCCGCACCTTCAAGAGGCCGTCGGAGCGTTCGCCGATGGCGGTGAAGCCGTGGAACAGCTCGAAGCCGGAAATGAACACCGCAGGGTCGTGCGCGATCCATTCCTTCCAGTTCGCCTTGCCGCCGCGCGCTTCGGCGTCGGAAACGGTCATCAGCCGGTAGTTCGGCGCGTTCCAGTCGGTGCGGACGACCCATTGGCCGTCAAGATGATCCGCGGCGTAGAGGAAATCGCGTTCGCGCGGGGCCAGCACGAAGAAATTGTCTTCTCCGGGCAGGCCGGGCATATGCAGATCCACGCAGCGGGTTTCCGCGGAGACGGTGCCATGCAGGGCGATGCACAGGTAGCGCTCGGAACGGGTGCGGAAGATCGACATGTAGAAGGTGTCGTCGGCTTCTTCATAGATCGTGGCGTCCGCGCTCGCCGGCGTGCCGACGACGTGCGCCTTGACGCGCCGTTCCAGCAGCGTTTCCGGATCCTTCTCCAGGTAATAGACGGTGCGGTTGTCCGCGCCCCACACGAGGTTGGGCGAGATGTTCGGCACTTCATCCGCGAGGGTTGCGCCGGTTTCGAGGTTCCTGAACTTCAACGTGTACTGGCGACGGCCCACCGCATCCTCGGCCCAGGCCAACAGGCGGTTGTCGTCGCTGACGGCAAGATCGCCCACCGCGAAGTACCCCTTGCCTTCGGCCAGCGCGTTGGCGTCCAGCAGCACCTCCTCCACCGCGCCTTCCTTGTCCGCGCGGCGATGGAAGATCGGGTACTCGCGCCCGTCGTAGCCGGAGCTGTACCAGTAGCCGCGCTGGCGGTACGGCACGCTGGAATCGTGCGGCTCGATGCGGCCGGTGATTTCCTGGTAGATGGCCTCGCGGCGCGCGGCCTCGGGCGCGAGGATGGCATCGGCGTAGGCGTTCTCCGCCTCCAGATAGCCGATCACTTCCGGATTCTCGCGGCTGTCGTCGCGCAGCCAGTAATACGGATCGCTCCGCACCGCGCCGAACGGGGCTTTGACTTCGTGCGGCTTCACCGCCGCCACCGGCGGGCGCGGTGTCTGCTTGGAGGAATCGGTCATCGTTTCAGGTTCGGGCATCGAGGCGCAGGAAACCAAGATACCCGACACCGCCATCGCACACAGGCCACGCCACGCCGAAGGTTTCATGTCACTTGCCCCCGAACAGCTTTTGCTTGAGGAAGGTGTAGGCCAGCGCCTGCATGTGGGCACGCTGCTTGTTATCCGCCGCGCCGCCGTGGCCGCCTTCGATGTTCTCGTAGTAGGAAACATCGTGGCCTTGTTCCTTCATGCGGGCGAACATCTTGCGGGCGTGGCCCGGATGCACGCGGTCGTCGCGCGTGGAGGTGGTGAACAGCACCGGCGGATAGGTCACGTCCGCTTTCACGTTCTGGTACGGGGAGAAGGTCTGGATGAACTCCCAGTCTGCCGTATCCGGATTGCCGTATTCGGCCATCCACGAGGCGCCGGCCAAGAGCTTGTTGTAGCGTTTCATGTCCAGCAGCGGCACCTGGCACACCACCGCGCCGAACAGTTCCGGATACAGCACGGTCATGTTGCCCATCAGAAGGCCGCCATTGCTGCCGCCTTGAATCCCCAGATGCGCGGGCGAGGTGATCTTGCGGGCGATGAGATCCTGCGCCACGGCGGCGAAATCCTCGTAGGCGCGCAGGCGGTTCTCGCGCAGCGCGGCCTGGTGCCAGCGCGGGCCGTACTCGCCGCCGCCGCGGATGTTGGCCACGACATAGACGCCGCCTTCGGCCAGCCAGCCGCGCCCGGCGCTGGCGTTGTAGCCGGGCAGCATGGAAATTTCGAAACCGCCGTAGCCATACAGCAGGGTCGGGTTGGCGCCATCGAGCGACAGGTTCTTCGAGGACACGATGAAGTACGGCACGCGGGTGCCGTCCTGGCTGGTGGCGAAGTTCTGCGCGACCTGGAAATTGCCGGCATCGAAGTAGGCCGGAAGCTGCTTCAGCAGTTGCGGTTCGCCGCCGCCGATGGTGCCCAGGTAGAGCGAAGTCGGCGTGAGGTAGTCGGAGACGGTCATGAAGAAGTCGTTGGAATCCTCGTCATCCACTGCGGAAAGGCTCACCGTGCCGAACTGCGGCAGGTGCGGCAGCGCCGTGCGCTCCCAGGTTTCCGCGCCCGGCTTCACCAGGTAGATGCGGTTCTTCACGTCTTCCAGCACGTTGATGAAAAAGTGATCCTTCGTCGCGCCGAAGCCGGCCAGCGAGCTGTGTTCATCCGGTGCGAACACGACGGAAAATTCGCGCTTGCCGGCCATGAAATCGTCGAAATTGGCGGCCAGCAGCGAGCCTGCGGCGTAGGTCTTGCCCGCCACGGCGAGCGGCTCGCGCAGTTCCAGCGTCAGCCACTGGCGATGCACGCCCTTCGAGGCGCTGTTGGGCGCGTCGATCTTGGTGAGGGCCCCGTCCTTGCCGCGCAGGTAGAGTTCGTCGTTGTAGAAGGCCAGCGAACGCTGCACGAAATCCCGCTCGAAGCCCGGCGTGCTGTCGTGGAATGCACTGATCGCCATGTCTTCGTGCACGCCTTCATAAACCACGCGGGCTTCGGACATCGGAGTGCCGCGCTTCCATTCCTTGACGATGCGGGCGTAGCCGGAGCTGGTCATCGAGCCTTCCCCGAAATCGGTGGCCACATACACGCTGTCTTCGTCGATCCAGGACAGGTCGCCCTTGGCTTCCGGGCGGAAATACCCGTCCGCGATCCATTCCTTCTTCAGCAAATCGAACTCGCGCGTCACATCCGCGTCCGCGCCGCCGCGCGAAAGCTGCACCAGGCAGCGCGCGTAGGGCGCGCCCTTGACCTTCGGGCGCAGGCAGGAGGCGCCGTGCCAGACCCAGTTCTCGCCTTCGGCGGCATTGAGCGCATCCACGTCGATCAGCGTTTCCCAGGCCGGAGCGGCCTTGCGGTATTCGGCCAGCGTGGTGCGCCGCCACAGCCCGCGCGGGTTCTGCTTGTCCGTCCAGAAGTTGTAGAAGTAATCGCCCTGCTTGCCGACGAACGGAATCTTCGCGTCCGAATCCATGATGGCCAGGAGGTCGGATTCGAGCGCTGCGAAACCGGGCGCGGACTGGATCGCGGCCTGCGAGACGGCGTTCTGTTCGCGCACCCAGGCCAGCGGCTTGTCGCCTCCCACCTCTTCCAGCCACAGGTACGGGTCTTCCACCGCTGCGGCAGGCGCAGGTGCGAGGGCTTGCGGCGCGGGGGCCTTGTCGTTCACGGGCGCGCAGGCGGAAAGCAGCAGAAGCCCGGCGGGCAGCCAGGCGGCAGGGTGTCTGGACATGGGAACGCTCCATCTGGAAGTGGCATGACCGAGGCACACTAGCACGCTGCCCTGACGCGGGCCGCCGCCGGAAGTCATGGGTTCCAGGCGCCGGATCCCGGCCGCCGAATGGCCGCGATCGGGGCGATCGGACACAATGCCCGGCCCTTGCCACCGCCCTTCGTCATGATCCAGGTCTTTGCCGCTGTCCTGTTCAGCGTGCTCGTTTCGGTATTGCTCAAGCTGATGCCGCGCCACGGCATCGATGCGGCACAGGCAGTGACGTGGAATTACCTGGTCGCCGCCTTGCTGTGCCTGGCCGTGTTCGATCCGCCGCTGACCGCGCTGCATGCGCCCGGCGCGCCGTGGCCGGCACTGCTGGTGCTTGCCGTTGTCTTGCCGACGCTGTTCCTGGTGCTGGCCGCCTGCGTGCGCCGCGCCGGCATCGTGCGCACCGATGTGGCGCAACGGCTTTCGCTGCTGTTGTCCCTGATCGCCGCCTTCGCGCTGTTCGGCGAACGCGCCGGCGCGTGGAAACTGTTTGGCCTGGGGCTGGGCTTGATCGCCATCGCCGCGATCCTGATCCGGCCCGAACCGCACAAGATCGCTTCCGGTCGCGGCACGCTGGGCCTGTTGCTGGTGGTGTGGGGGGGCTTCGCGCTGGTCGATGTGTTGCTGAAAGCCATCGCACGCGCCGGCACGCCATTTGCCGCATCGCTGCTGGTGGCATTCGCGCTGGCGTTCGCCGGGATGCTGGCGCTGCAGCTATGGCGGCACCTCCACGGCCATCGCCTGACGGCGCGCAGCTTCGCCGCCGGCCTGCTGCTGGGCGCGCTCAACTTCGGCAACATCGTCTGCTACGTGCGCGCCCACCGCGCCCTGCCGGACAGCCCGGCGACGGTGTTCGCCACGATGAACGTGGGTGTGGTCGTGCTCGGCACCCTGGTGGGCACGGCGTTTTTCGGCGAGCGACTCGGGCGCTGGAACTGGCTCGGCATCGCATTGGCGGCGATCGCGATCCTGCTGATCGCATTCGCACCGGCGACATGACCTGCCCGGGTTGCGCCCTGGATTACGGCTCGTCGTCCAGATCGTCGTCTTCCGGTTCGTCCTGCATGACATAGCGATCCACGCGCCAGCGGCCCTTGCGGTCGCGCTTCATCACGGCGGTTCCGGTCACGGCGGAATGGTCAATCACCCCTTCCGAACCTGCGAAATCCACCCATGCCGTGTCGCCATGCAGCGCGCCGCCGGTGATGCGCTCCACGTGCGGCGTGTCCATGCGCTGCTTGAGCATGAAGAACGAGGAGCCGCTCATGTCCAGATCGCCCGGGTGATAGTCGAGGTCTGCGTCCAGGTGGCCCAGTGCGCTGGAACGCTCGGCGGGCGTCATCAGTTCCAGCACGCGATCCAGATCGCCTTCCCACACGGCGCGCGATCGGGCAACGAGGAATCGCCCGGGTTCGCCGCCATCTTCCGGCAACGGCGTTCCCGGCCGCGGCAGCGGGCCGAACGCAAGCAACGGCATGTCGAAGACGATCTGCGCGCTGTGTCCGGAATCCTCCAGCCGCAGGGTTCCCTTCAGCCGCTCCGGTTCTCCCGGTACCAGTACGAACGCCTCGGTGCCTGAAGCATCGTCGCGCCACGCCACGCCATAGGCGCCATAACTGAAACGGTGCGCGAGCAGGCGACCGGCGGCGTCGAGCCGAAGTTCCAGCTGCGGCGCATAGTCGTCGTCGTTGTCGAAAAACCGGCGCAGGTCTTCGGATGAGAATTGCGCGTCCTCCACCCACGCACGGCGGTCGAATCCGAGGTAGGCGAAGACCACGGCGATGCCTTCATCGTCGCGCACCGCGACGGCATCGCGCACGATCCAGCGGTCGAATCTTCCCTGCGTGCCCACCAGAGGCGGATCAGGCGGCTGGAGCAATGCGCCAGCGCAACCGGCAAGCAAGGCGAACAGCGGCAGGAACGACGTTTTCATGGCGGTGCGATTCCGGCGGCGGGCGGGCGTTCTTCCCATACCCACTCCATACGGAAAATGGCGCCTTCACCGGCCATCGTTCAGAACGGTGGGGGCTGCGGTCGCCGCGAGCGGCTTCAACCCCAGCGCAAAGCGCAACGCGGCATGGCCATCCTCGTAATAGTTTTCCCACCGGCCCAATGGCGTAAAGCCCGCGCGCCGGTACAACGCGATGGCCGCCGTGTTGTCCTCGCGCACTTCCAGCCGCAACTCCGTTTTCCCGGCGCGGCGCGCCTGTTGCTGCGCATCGGCCAGCAAGGCCGCGCCCAGCCCCAACCCGCGCTGCGCTGGACCCACCACGATGGAATACAGCCGCGCCGCCTGCGAATCCTTCCGCAGCAGCGTCAGCGCGTAGCCTGCCGCCACGCCTTCGATGGCCGCCACGCGTAGCCGCGCCGAAGGCGAGGCCAGGTGACGGCGGAACTGGCGAAGGCTCAGGCGATCGCCGGGAAACAGCCGCTCCAACGCCACAAGGCCGGGAAGATCGGCGGCGGACGCATCGCGCACCGTAGGGCTTGGAAGGGTTTGCACAGGCGATTCCGCAAGGCCAATGAACCGCGCGCAACGGCGCGGAAAACGCCGCATCCGGCGCGGCGCGATTCTGTCAGAATCCGCGCCGCTTCGCGCCCGATTGGCGCATACAGGCATTTATGAGCCGCCTTCTCATCGTGGTTGAAAAGCCCTCGGACTGGGGCTCGTACTATCCGTCCGACAACGTCGTATCCGCCACCGACTACCTCAAGGAAACCCCGCCCACCGACAGCGAGGAACGGGTGCAGGTCATCAACCTGTGCCGCAGCTACAAATACCTCGGCCTTGGCTACTACGTCTCGCTGCTGGCCGAGGCGCGCGGGCAGCGCGTGATTCCCTCCGTGCGCGCGATCAACGATCTGCGCCGCCGCTCGATCTACGGCCTGGACATCGGCGATTTGAACCAGCGCCTGACCAGGTTCTTTCCCGATGGCGGCGCGGATGCCACCGACTTCGGGCTGCTGGTGTACTTCGGCCAGACCAACTACGCACCGCTGGCCGAAGTGGCGCGGCAGGTGTTCGAAGCCTTCCCGTGCCCGATCCTGAAGATCGAGTTCGAGCGCCAGCGCGTATGGCAGATCGGCTCGATCAAGGCGGTGGGCCTCAATACCCTGAACGATGCGCAGGAAGACGCCTTCGCCGCCGCGCTGGACGCCTTTTCCCGCAAGATCTGGCGCAAGCCGCGTGCCCGCCGCAAGTACCGCTACGACATCGCCATGCTGCACGATCCGGCCGAGGCGTTGCCGCCCTCGAACAAGCGCGCATTGAAGCTGTTCGTGGAGGCCGGCAAGGAACTGGGCATGGAAGTGGAGCAGATCACGCGCAACGATTTCTCGCGGCTGGCCGAATACGACGGGCTCTTCATCCGCGAGACCACGTCGCTGGACAACCACACCTACCGCTTCGCGCACCGCGCCGAGCGCGAAGGCATGGTGGTGATCGACGATCCGGTGTCGATCCTGCGCTGCACCAACAAGATCTTCCTCAACGACCTGCTGCGTGCCCGCAAACTGCCGACGCCAAAGACCGAAGTGGTGTTCCGCGACAACGACAGGCAACTGGTGGAGCTGCCGGAAAAGCTCGGCCTGCCGCTGGTGCTGAAGATTCCCGATGGCTCCTTCTCGCGCGGCGTGGTGAAGGTGGAAAGCGATGCGGCGCTGCGCGCGGCGGCCGAGGAACTGTTCCAGCATTCGGCGCTGTTGATCGCGCAGGAATTCATGTACACGGAATTCGACTGGCGCATCGGCGTGCTCAATGGGCAAGCGCTTTATGCCTGCCAATATTTCATGTCGCGCGGCCACTGGCAGATCTACGACCACGCCAACGCCCACGGCAACAACAAGATTCCCCGCAGCGGCGGCTTCAAGACCCTGCCGGTGCGCGAAGCCCCCGCGGACGTGCTGAAACTCGCGCTGAAAGCCACCGCACCGATCGGCGACGGCCTTTATGGAGTGGACATCAAGGCCGACGGCGCGCGCGTGGCGGTGATCGAAGTGAACGACAACCCTTCCATCGATTCGGGCGTGGAAGACGCCTACCTCGGCGAGGATCTTTACCGCCGCATCATGGAGGAGTTTTTGCGGCGGCTGGAGCGCAAGCGGTTGGGGATCGAGGCCTGATCCTGGCTGTGAACTTCTGTTACCGCACCGGACAACCGCAACGGGATCGCCCGACACACCGCATCCATTGCGCCGCGCAGGGCTGGAAAAGCGGGTAAGGCGCCTGCATCATGCCGGTACATCCTGCCGGGAAATCCCATGAACCACACTGTTTTCGACTGGCTTGCGCACGGCATCACCGGCGCGGGCTGGGGTGCGCTCCTTGTCTATGCGCTGATCGTCACGCAGATCACGATCTTCGCCGTGACCTTGTACCTGCACCGCTGCCAGGCCCATCGCGGCGTGGATTTCCATCCGGCGTTGGCGCATTTCTTCCGCTTCTGGGTGTGGCTCACCACCTCGATGATCACGCGCGAATGGGCCGCGATCCACCGCAAGCACCACGCCCGCTGCGAGACCGAGGAAGACCCGCACAGCCCGCAGTTCCTGGGCATCGGCAACGTGCTGCGGCGCGGCGTGGAGCTGTACCGCGCCGCGCGCGCGGACCGGCCTTCGATCGAGAAGTACGGCAAGGGCTGCCCGGACGACTGGATCGAGCGGCATCTCTACACGCCGCACGCCACGCTCGGCCCGGTGCTGATGCTGGCGGTGAACGCACTGCTGTTCGGCTTCGCCGGCGTGGCGGTGTGGGCCATCCAGATGCTGTGGATTCCGCTCTGGGCCGCGGGCGTGGTGAATGGATTGGGGCACTGGTGGGGCTACCGCAACTTCGAGACCAGCGACAAATCCACGAACCTGGCGCCATGGGCGTTCTGGATCGGCGGCGAGGAACTGCACAACAACCACCACGCCTTCCCCAGCTCGGCGAAGTTCTCGCTGCGCCGCTTCGAGTTCGACATCGGCTGGGCCGCGATCAAGGTGCTGGAAAAGCTGCGCCTTGCGACCGTGCTGCGCGTGGCGCCCACGCTCGACGTGCGCCCGAACATTTCCATGCCGGATGGCGAAACCCTCAAGGCGCTGCTCAGCCATCGCTTCCAGGCCATGACGGATTACTACCGCAACGTGATGCTGCCCGCGCTGCGCGAGGAAGCCGCGCACGCAGGCGAGAACCTCAAGGCGATGCCGCGCCGCTTCCGCAAGGCGCTGGCCGACGGTGGCCGCTGGCTGGATCAGGATGCACGCGAAAAAATGCAGACGCTGGTGGCGCACCGTCCCCGCCTTTCCACGCTGGTGGAATTCCGCAGCCGCCTGCAGACCCTGCTGGAAGAACGCTCGCACGATGCCGCCGCCACGCTGGCGCGCTTGCAGGCGTGGTGCCACGAAGCCGAAGCCAGCGGCATCCAGTCATTGCAGGAGTTCGCCGCAAGGCTGCGCGGCTATGCGTTGGCTCCGGCGCGCAGCTGACGCCTTCGGTTGGTGGCTGCTGCCGATGTGCGCAGCAGCCCAGACCGCCACACCGCAGCAATACCTGGGCCAGTTCGATACCAACGGCGACGGGCGCGTCTCGCTGGCCGAGTACCAGGATTACCTCAATCGCGGCTTCCACCTGCTGGATCGCAACCGCGATGGCGTGCTCTCGCCTTCGGAATGGCCCGAAGGCGTGCGCAGCCGCGGCAGCGTCACGCTGGAACAAAAGCGCCGTGCCCAGGCGATGATGTTCGACCGGCTGGATCGCAACCGTGATGGGTTTCTGGATGCGACCGAACTGACGTCACCTTACTGAGGCGTCACTTCCTGCGCCCGCCCCCCAGCTTCCGCGTCAGCGTATTGCGCCCCAGGCCCAGCCGCTGTGCCGCTTCCTGGCGGCGGCCGGAGGTGGCGGCCAGCGCCGCATCCAGCAGGATGGTTTGCAGGCGCTCGCTGGCCAGGGTGTGCAGGCCGTTGACGCCGGCGGCCAGTTGCGCGTCGGCCCAGCGCCGCAATGCCGGTTCCCACTCCATCGCCGCAGCGGATTCCGTACGGGTGGCAGCGCCGTGGCCACCGTCGCGTATCGCAGGCGGAAGATCGGCGGGAAGGAGGGTATCGCCGGGCGCGAGCGTGGCCAGCCGCCAGCACAGGTTTTCCAGTTCGCGCACGTTGCCGGGCCAGTCGTAGCGACGCAGCGCATCCAGCGTGGCCGGCAGGAACCGTTTGGGGCCGGCATCGACGCGGCGTGCCGCTTCGGCGAGGAAACGCTGCGCCAGGATCGGCACGTCTTCGCGCCGTTGCCGCAGCGGCGGCAACGCGAGCCGCACCACATCCAGGCGGTGCAGCAGGTCGGCGCGGAAACGGCCTTCGGCGACGGCGCGATCCAGATCCTGGTGGGTGGCGGCGATCACGCGCACATCGACACGGATCAATTCGCGCCGTCGCCGAAGGCCGTTTCCGCGCCGACCTGCTGCACCGCCT
>CAZHXV010000013.1:1362-26453 GCA_964536455.1 uncultured Aquimonas sp. | reverse complement strand
CGGCATCACCGGGTTCTCCCGACAGTCCCCGGGGAAAGATCGCCTGATCCGGGCGCACTTTCCAGACACAAGAGCGGGGCTTGCCCCGCTCTACGAGAGGCTATGTTGGATTACCAGCACTTGCCGTTGTTGTCGTTCCCGGAGCGATCCTTGAAGCCGCTGCTGGTGAGCGTGAGGTTGCCGCACTTGTCGAGGGCTTGGGCACCGACGGGGGTGGCGGTGACGGTGTAGGTCTGGTTGACGTTACCCAACACGATGCCGAAGGTATAGAAACCACCTTCCGAGGTATTGCCCAGACCGAGGGTGGCCAGGTCGTTCGTGTATCGGTTGAGGTTGGTGTAATAACGCTCCTGCGCGCTGGCGATGCGCATCATCATTTCCTTGCCATCGGCGCGACGGGCGCGGAAGACGTAGTCAATGTAGTTCGGGTACGCGATGGCGGCGAGCATGCTGATGATGATGACGACGACCACCAGTTCGATCAGGGTAAAACCGCGATGCTTGCGATAGGGCATGAGGGTGTCCTCCATGGATTTCCGCTCCGCGCGCGTATCGCGCGCGGAGTCTTGCGGGATCGGATTCATTACCATTCGAGCAAGTCACGCCAGGCGCCACGGTGCCAGGGTGGAACCGTATCGCTGAGCAACGCATTCACTTCATCGCTCAGGTCGTCGCTCAGGCCGGGAATGATGAGGCTGGTGCCCTGATTGGACGGATCGTCCGGATCGTCCGGATCGCCACCGACGCGCTGCCCGCCGCGACGAATGGTAGGGTCGGCGGGCGGCGAAGGAGACTTGGCGACGCCACCCACGAGTCCGTCGGAAATCGGGCCGCCGTTCGCGCCGTTGATGGCCATGATGGAGTAGCGCGCGCCTGGGTCGCAGGGATCGTCGCTCTTGGGGATCAACCCATAGAGCAGACCCACGTTGGCGGTTACCAACGGAATCGCGCGGCGCTGCGCACGTTCGCCCTTCTCCGCCGCAATATTGAGCCGGATACGCCAGCCCTGCGCGACCACCGAGGTCGAATTCTGCATCTTGAGCCCCACCACGCCGCCAGGCACGGTGCCTGTGGGCGCGGTATGCGTCATCGAAACCTTGCGGTCGTCTCCGGTCTGGCTCAGCGTTTGCGTGACGAGCTGGTTGACCTTGATCGGGTAATAACTGGAAGCGGTGCCGTAATCGCGGATTCCGTACCACGCCTGCTCGGGGATGGCGCTGGTGCGGTCGCCCTCGCCGAAATACTTGCCGGTGCCTACCACGAGAATCGACCTGCGCGTATTCGGGTCGCGCAGCGCGGTGGGGTTGAAGGCGATGGGCTGATCGCCGACCGTCGTCGCGCCACCGTTGCCATAGGTGGTGAACATCAGATCCACCTTCCAGTTGGCCTTGTCGGCGTCGGAGAGATCGAAGCGCCAGAGGTTGCCGGCCAGATCGCCTGCGTAAACCACATCGTCCACTTCGTCGGAGCCTTCGTCGTACACCATCGGGGTGGACAGACCGAAGGTTTTGAAACCGGCAGGTTTGGTCTGCGGCGAACTACTGGTGCGGATTTCGCGGATCAGCTCGCCGGTTTCCAGGTCGATCACCAGCAGCGAGGTACGCGCTGCGGCGGCTTCGGTGACATCCGTGGCCGTGGCGGCGGCATCCTTCTTGTCGGGGAAGTAGCCGCTGGAGACCACGGCAACCCATTTATTGTCGTAACGCAGGCGTGCCACATTGGCCGAATCGTAGGTATAGCCGAGCGAGGCGCAGCTGGTGGCGCCCGCGCTGCACACCGGATCGTTGGCGTCGCTGAGCTCAGTGCCGCTGGTGAACTCCCAGAGCGCCATTCCGGTGACGGCGGCTTCGCTGCCGGGGTTGGGGTTGCTCACATCCAGCGCGTAGATGCCGCGCCCGCCAAGGCGCAGCGAACCCAGCAGGATGGTGCGCCACTTGCCGTTGATGAACACATCCGCCTCGCGCGCCGGCGAATCCACGCCCGGAATCAGGGTTTCCACGCGCTCCGTTCCCGCCTTGAGCCGGCCATTGGTAATCAGCAGGCTCGGGATATACGCCCACCGCTCCACACCGGAGACGGCGTCGAAGGCGTGCAACATGCCGTCGTTGCTGCCCGCGTACACCATCGGCGCACGCCCGCGTTGGGCGTTCTGGTAGCCGGCGTAGCTGTCCCCCTCATCCGCTGCAGCGGCGGTCTGCTCCGGCGAGCCGGCCGGGAAGATATCGTGATAGCCGCTGCGCGGTGCTGATACGTAGGCAGGCTCGCCGTTGACGATGGCGCCCAGCACCGAGGTGCGTGTACGCAGGGCAGGCGTGGTCGTTGACGATTCGTAGCTGCGGTCGCCGCGGATGTGGCTGACCCGCTGGCTGCCGCTGGGATTCAGGGCGGTTTGCTGGGCGCCGTCGAGGCTGGCCCATTTGAAGGGCACGCCGCTGCCGGCGTCGTTGGAGGTGAAAATGATGCGGCTGTTGGGATCGCGCGCCGAGGAGGAGCCCACCGGATCGGCGCACTGGCCGCCGGTCAGGAGGCAGCTGGCATCCCAATCGGCATCGCCGTATTCGCCGGTAATGTCGATTTCGCGCCGGCGCAGGCTGCCCGACCAGCCGGAGCTGTCGTAGCCGCCCTGATAGCCGGAGTTGCCGCCGGTCATGATGGGGATGGAGACTGCCGCCGGAGTGGAGGAGGTGCTCTGCGCCACCACGCTGGCGATGACTTTCCGCATGGCAAGAATCAGGTCATCGGGGCTCCCCGCGGAGAAAAATTCCCCTCGACTATTGACCGCCGCGTGCCACATGTCATCAACCGATGCAATGTTATTATTTACATAGGCCGGCCATTTTTGCCCACCCTTCCGGAGCTTCTCATAAGTGGCATCAATCCGGGGAAGGGTTCCATCCACGCCAAAGCCGATGATGTACTGCACCAGATGCGGCCATGTCGCGGGGTTGTTGGCGGGGTTCCAGAAAACTTCCTTGTTATCCAGCCAATTATCGCCGGGCAGTAATGGTGTGTTGCCGGTCACGCCGGTAGTGCGATCCGCAAGATACGGTCTGACTTTCAGCTTGGTTTGGACATTGTTCTGGAAGTCCGGTCGCAAATCGGTGGCCCAATAATGGAAAGCAAGATCGGCAAAAGATGTGGTGTTGGCGCCATCCTCATTCCAAAAGATGCTGCTTTGCGCCTCGGATGTGGAGTAACTCCTTCCGTCAGGCAGGGTTCGACCGGCTGTGTCACGAGTCTCAAGAGGGCGGCTGCTCTCATTGGTAAATCCATCGGTCACATGGATACTGAAATTCTTTCGGCAGGACAGCTCGCGACTTGACGAAGCATCCCAGTATGGATTGGTAGTATTGTTCCTACCCGCTCCGTATTTGAAAAGATCGCCTACCCGTTTTGCGGCCGTCACGTTGGGCGTATTGCTGCCGTCTTGCTGGACATTGAAAAGCCAGTTGTAAAAATCAACCCGCGTCGACCCTTGATAGGCCGAAAGTATCGTCGTGCCGCCGGACACGCGTGGCGAATTGTTATAGAGTATCTGCCAGGCAATACGGATCCCGCCATCGAAATCCGTGAATGCGTGCGATGTGGCGGAGACAGCTGCATTTCTCCGGGTTCTATAGTAAGAATACCAATTGGCAAAATTTTGTTGCTCAGCTGTCGGCAACTTCTGCCACTTCCAGTTGCTTGTTTTATACAGATCGCCAGTATTGGCTATTTTGCCGTTGGCGTTTGGTGTCAGTGTCGGCCCGGCATAGTAAAAGTACCCGGCCTCTGCTTTTCCGCAGCGTGAATAAGTTGTCAAATTCCTGGTGGTTGAATTGCTGCGGTTTGTTGGCCGATTGTGCAGTATGCCGTCATCCCATGCGGCGGTGAAACGGGCGTCGGGGAAGCTTGTTCCATCTTGGTACAGCGGTGGTGCGTAGGTGGCATTTTTGTTATAAAAAACGCCATTCATTGGTAGCGACTCAAGCGTGCCTGCCGTTGCCCCGGGATTGATTACCCCCGCGCAAACCCATGGAGAATTGGAGTCTCCTGGGTAGCTGTTGCCATTGGTCCATGGAGTGCCCTGATCATAAGGTCGCGCATCAGGTATGTTGATTCGAGCCATTGATGCTGAGTCATCGAACGTCAACACCACATTCGGCGCCACCTTGGCGGTCAGCTCCGGTGGGGTGGTCAGCAGATCAATCACGGATCCCGGGTTGTAATCGGCGCCCTGCGCCATACCGGAAAACGCGCCGGCAAGGGTGAGCGCCGTGACGCTCAACGTGGTTTTGAGGTGCATCCTGGTCATGGTGAACTCCTTGGATACGATGCGGAAAATACGGCGCGAAAGGCGCGCGTGGAATCAATCCTGGGTGCCGGTATTGGTGAGGTCGGCGGTGGAGAACACGCTTTCCACCACGCGCGTCGCCGAGTTGCTGCCGCCCACGCTGCGCGCGGTGACGCGATAAAAGTTGTTCTTTCCGGCCTGGGTACGCAGTTCGCTGTCGATCGCGCCGGTCTGGTTGCCGGAGCCGGGCGGTACGTTGGCGCCCATGTCCTCGATCATCACGGTCGGCTGCCTTGCCAGGGACGCGGTTTCCAGATTTCCGCTGAGGCCCGTCAGCGTATGGACATAGCCGGGAGCGCCCGCCGGCGGATTGACCCAGGAGTGCGAGGTGCGAAACGCCTGCACGCCCGGCTTCAAGGTGCCGTCGTTGTTGGGCCGGTGAACGCAGGTGCCGGTAGTGGTGCCGATGCACGGAGGCAGCGGTTGGCCAGCGGCGGCGCTGAAGTTCAGGTTCCACAGCCAGGATTCGGTGCCGCGCAATGCGCTGTCCGCGCCCATGGCGCTGAGCTGCTGGTTGCGCATGCCGCCCACCATCTTCTCCTGGAGGATGGAGGAACTGCTGGCGGCCAGGGCAAGCAGGGCGAGCAGCACCAGCATGATAAGGGCGATGAACAACACCGCGCCACGCTGATGGGCGCGGGAGCATGCAAGGGAGGCGGGGTAACGAAGAGGTGTCATCGAGGCGGGCCTTACAGGTTGCCGTTGCGAACGGAGAAATAGCCGATGAACTCGCGGCGGTTCATGTTTCCGACCTGCAGGCCGGAGGCGAGGGTGGCCGTGGCCGCAGGGGAATCGACGGTGGTTCCATTGAAGCGGTAGCTGCGGCTCAAGGCATCCATCGTTCCCGCTTCATCCACCGAGTTGACCAACAGATGCGGCTCGATGGTGCGCACCGAGCGCCACCGGCAGCCCGGCTCCGCGGAAAGGCCTGGCGGCGGGGGGCCGCAGGTGGTGGTGGCGGCTCCTTCAATCTGCGCGGCGGTCATGAAGCGCGTTCTACCACTCAGTTCCTTCACACCATAGTTGAAGAACAGTTGATCCACGCCGCGCACCAGTTCCTGCTCCACGCCATTCTCGCGCCGCACCAGTACGGGGATCAGGCGCTGCGCGGCGGCGCTGTTGGGGCGCGCATCCGGGCTGTCGTCGGCGCGGAACACCAGATAGAAGCTGACCGTGATGAAGTCGTTGCTGAAATCGAACAGGCGCGTGTCGCGCACTTGGCTGCCATTGCACAGCGCGCCGGTGGCGCCGGGCAGGATGTCGCTGGATACGGTGAGCTTCCTGCTGCCCGTGTCCACTGCACTGATGGGCAGGATGGCGGGGCTGACGCAATCGGTTACCAGAACCAGTCCCGGCGCGGCATCGAAGGGATCGTCGCCATCCTGCTGCGCCACAGTGATGACGCCGCCGCCGGTCATCGAGGCGGCCGGGGCCACGGAGCAACTGCCCGCAGGAATCGTCCAGCCAGTGCCGCGCTGATAGCGCACGGTGAGTACGTCCGATCCCGGTACCCGGCTGCCGGCGGCCAGGCCCATGTTGGGAATGCCGGTGTTGGCTTGCGTCAGAGTGGGCGTGCAACTGGCTGTATTGCAGGTGTAGCCCTGGATGAACCAACGCGGGCTGAGGATATAGGCGACGGTGGCGTCGGCCGCGACGGGGTTGCCGCTGGCATTGATGCTTTTGATGTTGCTGTCCGGCAGGGCCAGGTTTTTGGCGTACACCATCGGTGCGCGCGGGGGCATCACCGGGATGATGGCGTCCTTCGCGCTGGCCCCGGTCGTGCCGCTGCAATACTGCGCCGCCGTCATGCGCAGATCGCCCTCCATGCGGGTCAGGGCGAAGCGGCCGTTTTCCTGCAGGCGGGCCAAGCCGTTCTGCATCTTGTTGACGCCGTTGATGCCGGTGAACAGGGTAAAGATGCCGGCCATCATCAGCAAGCCGAGCACCATGGCGATCATCACTTCCACCAGCGAGAAGCCGGCCTGCGGCCTGCGACGGGCAAGACGATGGAGGGGCATATGGATGCTCATGGCTGAAATACCCAGGCGAAGGTTTGGATGGCCGGGGCGCCGGTATCGCGGGAAAGATCCGCCTCGGTCCAGGCGATCGTCATGCGGCACAGGCCCGCGTAAGGCTGGATGCCCGCATAGCCGGCATCCGGCGGGCGGTCGTCGCAATTGATGACGGCGGTGGGTGCGGGCAGATGGTCGATCAGTTGCTGGTTCCAGATCTGGCGATCGTAGGCGGCAAGTTGCCTCGGCGTGCATGCGGTCGTGGCGCAGTTCGTTCCGGCGGCCGTCACGGTGCCGCTGTAGGTGCCGTTGTACTGATCGATATAGCCCAGATTGGTGCGCATCCGTTCGGCCATGGATTCGGCCAGGAACGAGGCCTGGGTGCGCAGGAAGGCGCTGTGGTTGGTGCGCATGGAAAGCACCATCAGGCCGGCGACGCCAAGAAGGCCGACGCTGAAGATGATGACGGCGATCATCACTTCGAGCAGGGTGAAGCCGCGCTGGCGGGAAAACGGTTGCATCGGTGCGCTCCTAGTCAGTTGCAGCCGCCCGCGGGGGCGCCGGTGGTGTCGCGACGGGTATCGATGATGCCGCCGGGCGCCACATGGATGCGCCGCGATTCCGTGGGATTCGTCTTGTCCGCCGGCCGGCAGAGGCTGAAGTCGAAGGCGGTGGCGTCGCGCAGCGCACCGGTCGGGGAAAAGATCGCGACGCCATCGCCTCCCGCCGCCCCTTGGGCCTTGGCCAGGAGCGTGAAGCCACCCTCCATTCCGCCACGATGTTGCAGGCACATGGAGGCACCGTCCTCCATCGAGCCAGCACAGGCAGCGGCGGTAGTGCCAGGTGAGGTGGGCTTGGCCTCCAGAACGCCGCCGGCAGTTTTGGTTACCACCACTTGCCAGCCGTTGTTCCAGTTTCCGCCGATAGCTACTACGCCCACGGCGCGGCCGCGTTTGACGGCTTCGGCGCGGGCGATGTTGAGCGCCCCGACCAGTTCGTTGGTTTGGGTGGTGGTGTTCATTCGCAGCATGAACTCGCTGAAACTCGGCACCGCGATGGCCGCGAGGATCGCGATAACCATGAGCGTCACGATCAGTTCTATCAGGGTAAAGCCGCGTGCCGAAAATGTTGGTGCAAGGCGAGAGCGCATCTCAAGCTCCTGTTCTGACCGGATAAACCTAGGCGAAGCGGCCCGGCTGCGCCAGCGCGGGCCGATGGCCGGTCGGGCGGAGCCGATGATCGCGGAACTCGGGCGGGCTTCACGCTTGGACGGCATCGGCCAGACAGACCTCAATATCGGCCTTACGGCTGGAACATCCAGGCTTCCGGTACAGGCGTACGGCCAAAATCCTCATGCGCCTGCCACAGCTGCGCCAGCGTTTCCCCGGATACGGGGTCGCGGAAATCCGGTGCGATTTCGGCCAAGGGGTGCAGGACGAAGGCGTGGCGCAGTTCCGGGCGCGGCAGTTGCAGGTGACCGGGGCCATCCAGCAGCAGGTCGTCGTAGAAGACGATGTCGATATCCAGCGTGCGCGAGGAAAATCGCGCTGCGTCGCGTTTCCGGCCCTGGGCGTCTTCCAGTGCGTGCAGCCAGTCGTTCAGGGCGAACGGGTCGAGGTCGCTTTGCAGCATCGCGCCTGCATTGATGAAGTCCGGCCCGTCGAAGCCCAGCGCTTCGTAACGATACGGGGCGGAAAACACGATGCCGGGGAAGCGTTCGCGCAGCGCCTGCGCTGCCGCGCGCAGATGCCGTTCGGGTTCGAGATTGCTGCCGAGACTGAGCAACGCGGTTCCCATGCGGATCATGCCTTGCTGCGCTCGATCGCCACGCCCACCGCGCGCGCACCGCGCACTGCGCCGGGCTTGGAGAGTTTCAGTTTCACGCGCTGCACGTTGAACTCGTCCAGGATCAGCGCTGCCACGCGCTCGGCCAGGGTTTCGACCAGGCCGAAGCCGCTGGCTTCCACGTAGGCGATCACGCGCTTGCTGACGGCCTTGTAATCCAGCGTATCGGCAATGTCGTCGCTGGCCGCCGGGATGCGGTTGTCGAAGGCCATTTCGATGTCGAACAGCAGCGGCTGGCGGATACGGCGTTCCCAATCGTAGATGCCGATCAGGGCGTGGACTTCGAGCTGTTCGATGAAGACGTGATCCATGAGGCGGCGGATTTCTTCGCGTATTGAAAGAGGCGCGGGCGTTCAACGTTTCCCGCTGGCGTGCCGCGCGAAGAAGCGTTTCAGCGGCGGCAGGCGGTTGACGAGGCCCAAGGCGGGGCCGCGCAGCAGGGTGGGCAGGAGGGCATCGGTACCGAACAGGCGCTCGATGCCGTCGAAGGCGTAGGCGGCGAGGGTGTCGTCGCTGCGGCGGCGGGCGGCGTAGCGTTGCAGCAGGTGCGCGGAGCCGATGTCCTGGCCTTGCGCATGCGCCGGCTCGACGAGGCGCAGCAGTTCGGCCACGTCCTGGAAGCCGAGGTTCACGCCCTGTCCTGCGAGCGGATGCACGCCATGCGCGGCGTCGCCCGCCAGCAGGGTGCGGCCTTTGACGTAGGTATTGGCCAGCCGCAGTTTCAGCGGGAACGAGGCGCGCGGGGAAATGGGTTGGATGGCGCCGAGGCAACCGCCGCTGGCGCGTTCGAACTCGCGTGCGAAGGCGTCGTCATCGAGCGCGAGCACGCGCAGGGCTTCGGCCTCCGGCAGCGTCCAGACGAAGGAGCAGCGGCCTTCCGTGAAAGGCAGCAGGGCGAGCGGGCCGCCGGGCGCAAAGCGCTGCCAGCAGGTGTCCTGGTGGGGTTTTTCGCTGCGCACGAAACCGACCACGCCGCGCTGGCGGTAATCGCGGCCCGTGGTGGGGATGCCGAGCTTTTCGCGCAGCGGCGAGGCCGCGCCATCGGCGGCGATCAACAGCCTTGCCTTGAGGCGCTGGCCGCTGTCCAGTTCGATGGCGACGAAATCCTCGTCCTGTTCCAGTTCCACCACGCGGGCCGGGCGATGCAGCGTCACGTTGGCGGTGTGTTGCAGCGCGCGCCACAGTTCGGACTGGATCAGGTTCTGTTCGACGATGTGGCCCAGGATTGGAAGCGAGGCATCGTCGGCGGCGAAGTGCAGTCGATCCTGCGGCGAGGCCGCATCCCACACGCGCATCGCGCGGTAAGGCTGGGCGCACGCGGCGCGGATCGGTTGCCACACGCCGAGATGGGCCAGCAGATCGGAGGAGCCGGGCGAGATCGCATAGACGCGCAGGTCGGGCGCATCCTGCGGGTTCCATGCTGGTGGTGCGCCCGCATCCACCAGCGTCGTGCGCAGGCCGATGCGCGCCAGCCCCAGCGCGGCGCTCGCACCGACCAGGCCCGCGCCCACGACGATGGCATCCAGCCGGCGGCGGGCTTCGGAAATCGCGGTCATGGGTGTACTGCCCGTGCCAGCGCGGGCACTTCGCCGTGGAATCCCATCGCGGCGGCAACGAGGCCATCGGAAAGGTGCGGCATGCGGTCCAGTGCGACCATCGCGGCGGCACGCGCCAGCCGCAGCGGCGCGAAGGTGTTAGAGAACAGCCGCGCCAGTCCGTCGCTGCCGGCCAGCGTTTCGGCACGGTCGGCGTGGCGGCGGCGGGCGTATTCGGCCAGCATCGCTTCCCCACCGATGTCGCCGTGGTGGCGCAGCGTTTCCTCCAGTACGTCGGCGAGGGTTAGTGCATCGCGCAGGCCGAGGTTGAAGCCTTGCGCGCCGATCGGGTGCAGGGTTTGCGCGGCGTTGCCCGCCAGCACCGCACGCGGTGCGATAAGGCGTTCGGCGATGACCTTGCGCAGCGGATAGGCGCTGCGCTTGCCGACCTTGCGGAAACGCCCGCAGCGCCAGCCGAAGCGTTCCTGCAACACGGTCAGATAGCCTGCATCGTCCAGCGCGGCGATGGCCTGGGCATCATCGCGGTTTACGGTGAGCACGCTGCCAAGGCGCCTGCCGGAAAGCGGCAGTAGCGCGACGGGGCCATCGGGCGTGAAGCGCTCAAAGGCGGTATCCGGTGGCGCGGCATCGGCCTGCGTCACGGCGACGAACAGGGTTTGCCGATAGTCGTGGGTTTGCGCGCCGATGCCCAGCAGGGTGCGCAGCGAGGAATCGGTGCCGTCGGCGATCACCAGCAGGCGTGCGGCCACGCGGCGTTCGCCTTCGGGCGTGTGCAGCGTGGCCGTGATGCGATCTGGTTCCGTATCGACGGCGGCCACGCGCGCCGGGCGGAACTGCGTGAGGCGTTCCAGAGAAGAAAGCCGAGATTCCAGCGCTGCGCCGAGCATCCGCGCCACCACGGTTTCGCCGAAGCGATCCAGCCCGCGCTCGCCCGCATCCAGCCGCACCGCGCCGAAATCTCCCCGGCTGCTGACGTGGATGTGGCGGATCGGCGCGGGAGCCGTTTCGATCAGGGGCCGCACGCCCAGCGCCTGCAGTGCATTGATCGTGGCCAGCGCCAGGGCGAGGTTGCGGTCGTCGAAACCCGGTGGTGCTGCAGGCGTGCCGGTGTTGGGCAGCGGTGCAGCTTCAGCAAGCGCCACCCGCACACCGATCCGATCCAGCGCGCAGGCCAGGCTGCCGCCGACCAGGCCGGAGCCTGCGATCAGCACGTCGAACGGTGGGGGATGCTCGTTCATCCGCGCATGATAGCGGCTGTACGGGGGGCTTCTTCCCGTCATGGCGGGAAGAAGCCGATGGCGTCAGGTCTGGAATACGTTGCGCAGCCCGGCGCTGTACGAGAAGCCCGGAAACACCTGCGTCAATTGCCCGGTGGGCAGCCCCATGCGATCCACCAGCGCCTCGGAGATGATCTGGCGGAAATCCGTGGTCACCGCCACGTCCTGGCCTTCGTACAGGCTGCCATCGTCCAGGCCGGGGAAGGTGCCGTGCATCTGGCCGCCGTTGACCTTGTTGCCCAGCGCCAGCATCACGTTGCCGTAGCCGTGGTCGGTGCCGCTGCTGGCGTTGGGCAGGAAGCGGCGGCCGAATTCGCTCTGCACGATCACGGTGACCTTGTGCATCAAGGTCTGGCCGCCGCCGCCGGGCAAGGCGGTGGCGTTGAGGTCGGCATAGAACGCATCCAGCCCGCGCCCGAGTTCCTCCACGAGATTGCCGAACCAGTCGTAGTGCCCGGCGACGCCGGGATTGGGCATTCCCTGGTTTTCGTGCGTATCCCAGAAACCGTGATCCACCGCAGCGGCGATGAGGCCCTGCTTGAGCGGGGATTTGAGCATCTGCGCCAGGTTGCGGAGCTGGGTGCCGAAACTGCCGTCCGGATACACCGCGCCGCCACCGGGCTGGTAGCCGCCGGGATTGTTGCTGGCGTTGTACAGGCCGAAGTTGAAGGTGCGCATGTATTCCAGCGCATCGGCGGCGTCGCGCCCGGCGCGCTCCAGCGAGGAGTTGCCTGTCCACAGCGGGTACAGGTGGGTGTGTGCCGGGCGATAGTTGTTGAGCGTGGAGGCATCGTCGTTCCAGCCCCAGTGGAAGCCATCGACGCGGAACTGTTCGGCGCTGCTGAAGCCGACGGCTTCATCCAGCCCCACGAGGCTGGTCTGGAGATTGCTGCCGAAACCGTAGGCCGGTGCGATCACGGGCGCGGGCAGGCCGGTGGCGATGGAAAGGTAGCGCGCCAGCCAGCCGGTGCTGCCGCCGGTGACGCCGGGCGTACCCAGTTCCATCATCGCCTGCGACTCGAAATGGCTGCGGTTGGGCGTGGGCATTCCGGTGGCGTGGACGATGCCGAGCTTGCCGTTGCCATAGAGTTTTTGCAGCCACTTCGCCGTGGTGCCGACGGCATCGCCGGTGCCGCCGCCGGCGCGCGGATGCCAGGCCCAGTTGCCGGTGCCGATGCGGCGCAAGCGATTCAGCGGAATCGCCATGCCGGCGCGTTTGGTTTCATAAGCAGTGCGGTCGGCACCTGCGTAGGGCACCACCAGATGCAGACCGTCGATGGCCCCGCGCAGGAAGACGTACACCAACACGTCGCCATCGGCGGCGCTTTGCGCGCCTGTGGCGGCGAGCGGATCGAAGAAGGCCATCACCTGGCCCGTGCCGAGGGCGGTGGCGGCACCGGCACAGCAGCCTTTGAGGAAGTCGCGACGGGAGGCGGACATGGCGGGCCCTCAGCGATGATGGAATTCGGGGCACATCGCCAGCAGCGCCACCATGGCGCGCAAGCGGGCGATGGCGTAATGCCGGCTGAGGTTGCCGCCCTGCCAGACGCCGGTGTGTTGCGGAATGCCCGCCTGGTCGCCGCTGGTGGGGATGGTGTCTTCGTCCAGGTTCAGCACGGCATCCGCCGTGGCGCTCTGGCGCATGAAATCGATCAGGCGCTGGCGGCGGCCGGCTTCGATCTCGTAGCCGTAGAAGCGTTCGATCCAGAAATCGACCAGGCGCGTGGCGCTGCGCTGGTTGGCTGGAATGCCGCTCTTGGTGGTTTGCTCGATGCGCTGGAAGAAGGCCGTATCGCCGCTGCCGGGGACGCGCAGTTCGGCCAGCCGCGACAGCGTGCGCCAGGTCTGAGAGAGCGGACTGACAGCCTGCCACTTGCGGCCGTGGTCGGGATAGCCGTCCGGCGTGGGCCAGCGGAAGGGGCCATTGCCGGTTTGCTGGATGCGGTCGGTCAGCTCGACATAGCTGTTCCAGCCCGATGCCGGGCGAACCTGCGGCGTCAGTTCCGTCGCGGTGGCGCGCAATGCGTGCATCAGCGCTTCCCACGGGCGCTTGGTCTTTTCGCCCCAGGTGGTCTTGAAGGCATCGGAGGTGAGGATGTGGCGCAGCACCTGCGCGATCTGATCCTCCGCCTGCCACTGTGCGCGCCAGATCGCGGCGGCCGATTCCACCAATGCCTGCGGCGGATCGTCGGAGATGAAGCGGCGGCAGAGCTTGAGGCAGATGTGTCTGGCCGTGGCCGGGTGCTGGCAGAGGCGATCAAAGACCTTTTGCCCGTCGGACATCGCCGGCCCGTTGGCCAGGATGTAGAGGCCGACGAAGTATTTCGCGGCGGGATCGTGCCAGCTCGGGTAGTAGAGGAATTCGCCCGTGTCGTATTCGGGCAGATCGGGAAACTGCCAGTGGTCGTCGCGCATCGTCCAGCCGGTCAGGGCGCGTGCGGCTTCATAGACGTCGTTGTCGCAATACCCATCGGGGATTCCGTCGGCATCGTTGTCCGGCACCACCGACGGATCGTTGCCGGGGTAGTAATGCATTGCGCCCAGGGTGTGCAGTTCGCACAGCTCGCGCGCAAAATTCTCGTTGTAGCCTTCGCGGCGGCTGGATTTGTTGTCCAGGAACATCAGCATCGCCGGCGCCTTGGCCACTTCCTCCAGCAGCGCGCGGAAATTGCCGAGCGCATAGCGTTTGCCGCTGGCCGGGTGCGTGCCGCGCATCACGTCGCGGTCGTAATGCATGAAGACCGGGGCGATGTTGAATTCCCAGCCCTGCACATTGAAGTGGTTGTGCCAGAAATCCACCATCACTTCGTACAACTGGCGCTCGCTATAGACCGCGCGGATCAGCTTGATGCAGTGCGCCTCCTCGCAGGGGTAATAGCGCTGCGGCCAGCCGGTGGAATCCCCGCGCACGTACTTGGCCCACAACTGCGCCAGCGTCCGGGTATGGGTGGTGTAGCCGCCAGCGTTGATGCGGTTGGTGCAGGCATTGTCGTTGATGGCATCGGGATTGAGCTGGAGATTTACCCAGGCCAGCAGGCGCGCATCGTCGTTGCCGCCCAGCGCGTTGAACGCGGCCACGTCGCCGGGGCGCGGGCCGTAGGCGCACTTGTTCAGCACCCGCACCGCAAGGGGTGGAAGCGCGGGCGGCTCCGGTGGTACGTAGGGCGTTTCCAGACTGTCGCCGAAGATCCGGTCGGGGTCTTCGCCACGGATCACGGGCGCTGCAGCGGGGGAGTGAGGCGTGTCCATCGGGCGGCCATCGGCTGGATTATGTTACGTTCGGTAACATATCCCGGCCGCCGACGGAATATCGCGCGTCACGTCACGAAAACGGCGCGCTCAGCAAGGTTCCGGTGCCTTCTTCGAGCGGCGATCAGTCGCGGCGGATCAGCAGCACGGTGACGTTGTCCGAGCCGCCGCCTTCCAGTGCGGCAAGAACCAGCTGGTCGACGCACTCCTGCGCGGTCAGGTCGTGCTTGGCCAGGATGCGGGCGATATGCGTGTCGTCCACTTCCTCGGTCAGCCCATCGCTGCACAGCAGCAGCGCAAGCCCTGGCGCCAGTTCGCCTTCAACGGCTTCCACTTTCAGCGCATTGGGGTCGGTGACGCCCAGTGCCTGGGTGACGACGTTGCGGTGCGGATGGGTGCGGGCCTGTTCGGGCGTGATCGCGCCCTGGTCGATCAGTTCCTGCACGTAGGAATGATCCTGCGAAATCTGTTTGAGGTTGCCGTTCCACAGGTAGATGCGGCTGTCGCCGACCCAGGCAACCTTGTAGCGGTTGTCCACGATGCGCACGGCGGCAATGGTGGTGCCCATCGGCAGCGCTTCGGTACGGCGCTGGGACTGGGCGATGATTTCCCGGTCGGCGGCGCGGATCGCATCCTCCAGCGATGAGCCCTGGCCGATGCTGCGCACGATGGCGTCGCGCGCCAGGGCGCTGGCCACTTCGCCGAATTCGTGTCCGCCCATGCCGTCGGCCACCAGCCAAAGCCCGAGCTGCGCATCACCGTAATAGGTGTCTTCGTTGTGTTCGCGCCGCAGCCCGACGTGGGTGAGGTGGCCGAATTCGATCATGCGCCACCCGGAAGCGGTGCGCGTGCGGCGGAGGGTTGGTGAAGAACGTGTTGCACGCGCGCAGTTCCGGCCCTGTAGTTGTAAGCCGGCCGGGGGCGACCGGGCTGGTTCGGCATGATGCCGTGGCTCCCGAAAGCCGCGCAAGTCCTTGGAGGATTCGGGCTGCGGGACAGGAGCCGTGCGGCGGGCATCGGATCAGAATTCCATTCTGATGCCGATGGAGATCGTATCGCGCGACAGGTGCTCGGCTCCCAGCAGCTTTTCGTACATCAGGAATGCCGAGCGGCCGCGCGGGAACAGTGCCGAGACGCCGATGCCGATGTTGGCGTAATTGCCGTCGAGCGCTTCGCCCTCGATCTGGATCGGTGTACGCAACGGGTCGTAGCGGAAGTACGCGGTGATCTGGTCGGGGTCGTCCTTGAATTCGTGTTCCCATTCCAGGTGCATGTGTGGCGTCAGGATGCCCCAGTCGCGGCTCATGGTGTATGCAAAGCGCGAGCCGAGCACCAGGGTGCGGCTGTCCAGTTCGCGCGATTCCACGCCCAGCGCCAGGCCGGAGCCGGGCTGGTTGGCGAGCATGGTTTCCTCGTAGCCGTCGAAATCGATGCGGGTAAGGCTGCCGCGCAGGTAGGGCGAGAGGCTCCAGGCGCCCTTCTGGAAGTCGCGCCCGGCGGAGATCGAAAGCGCGGTCTGGGTGCCGTCGCCGTCGGCGCGGGCAAGCTGGTTCACGGTCGATGTGCCGCCGATGGTCTGTGCGGAGTAGCTGATGTAGCGCTTCATGTCGTAGCTGTTGCGGCCATGCGTGAGCACGGCGTCCAGGTACCAGGATCTTTCGCTGTACCAACTGCCGTAGAGCGAAACGCTGACGCCATCGGTCTTGACCTCGCCGCCGCCTTGGGCCAGATCGGTGTCCTGCTTGGTGTAGCCCAGTGAGACGCCCAGCACGAGGTTGTCGCGCACGCGGTAGTCGAAGCCGGCGGTGATGCCCGCAGTGTCGAAGTCGTATCCGGTGTTCTCGCCATTGGGGTCGCGCTTGCCGCGGCCAATGGTGCCGGTGGCGAAGAAGCCCCAGCGCGCGAAGCCCGGATCGTTCGCCGCCGCGGTGTCGGCGGCGGCCTGGGAGAGCACCGCCGAAGGCAGGAAGGAGAGCGGCAGGAGGCCGCCGTTGGGCATGGCCATCGACAAGCCTCCAAGGCTGAAGCCGGATGCGCCGCCGCGCAGCGCTACGATGCGGGAGGCGATGTTGTCGAACTGCGCCGCATTGGCGCTGACGGCGGCATTGGACTGGGTGGGCGCGGTATCCTGGCCCATCGCGCCAAGCGCGTTCTTGACATCGACCTGGCCGCTGTCGGCGATCTGGATCAGTTCGATGCAGCGCGCGGCCAGATCCTGCTGTTCGGGAGTGAGGGTCGTGCTGGCCTGCAGCGCCGGCCACATCGTGTCCATGGCGCGGGCGTAGGCGCGCTCCCGGTCGCTCAGGATTTCAATGCCCTGCAGGCCGCCGTTCAGTACGAAGGTGACCGCCGCATCGTGCCCCTGGAGATGCGCGGTGATCTGCGCCGTGCTGGGCGTGGTGATCTGCGCGACGGTGCTGGCCAGGCCCTGTGCATCCGTGACGGAAGTGGCAGGCGCAACCGTGGCGTTCGTCGCCGTCCAGGCGATGGTGAGGCCGGCGACCGGATGGCCTGCGCCATCGACGGCACGCACCACCAGTGGCGCGGAAGGCCAGCCGGGCGGGTTGGCCTGCCCGTTGCCGGAAACGATCTGAAGCGCGATGCCTGCGGTCGAATCGATGGCGGTGGCGTGGAACACCTGCGCGGTTTCCGGATCGCCGCCGTGCTCGGCGCGGATGGTGAATGCACCGGTGAACCCGGGCGAGATCTCGATCTGGATCGAGGCGCGACCATCGCTGCCGACGGTGGAGGAAAGCACCGGCGCGGGCGAGGCGGCGGGGGGGGATACCGTCCAGTTCACCGTCGCGCCGGCATCCGGTACCGCAGTGCCGCCAGCGACGCTGCGCAGCACAGAGACAACCAGCGCCTGCGGCAGTGCCTGGCCGGCTTCGGCGCTTTGTCCATCGCCGGAAACGATGTTCATCGTCACGGTATCGGGCGCGGCGGGCGCTTCGGCGGTTACGCCGAAATCCACGCCCTGGCTGCTGTCGCCCTGGATGGTTGCGTGGATGTCGACGTCGCCCGGCTCGTTGCCGAAGGTGAGGTTCATCATGGCGTAGCCGTTGGCGTCGGTGACGGAAGTGGACGCATCGAGGCTGGCATCGCCGGTGGTGATGTTCCACGCGATGGATACGCCGCCCACGCCCGCGCCGCTCTGCAGCACCTGTACGCGCAGCGGATGTTCCAGTGCCTGGCCGATGAAGCCCTTTTGCCCGTCGCCGGAATCCGCAACCGGCTTCACCAGCGTCAGCGGTGTGGCGTTGGCGTTGGCGTGGAAAACGTAAGCCGCATCCGGATTGTCGAAATGCTCGGCGCGGATGGTGAACCCCCCGCTGAAGCCGGACGAGGTTGCAATCTGGATCGACGCCAAGCCATCGCTGCCCACGGTGGAGGTGGCGATCGGCGTGGGCGAGGCGGCCGGTGGGGAAACCGTCCATACCACGGTGGCACCCGTATCCGGCCCCGGCGGACAGCCTTGATCCTCGCCCATCTGGCAGTCGGTGGCGCTGCGCATCACGGAAACCACGAGCGCCTCGGGCAGGCTCTCGCCAGCCATTGCGCTTTGCCCGTCGCCGGAAACGTAGTTCAACGACACGCCGCCGGGGACGGGGGCGGCTTCCACCGTGAGGACGTAGTTCTGGATCTGCCCGGCACTGGTGGCCAGCACGGCCTGGATGTGCACCGGGCCGGGCGTTTGCCCGAAGGTGTAGTCGATGCTGGAAATGCCGTTGGCGTCGCTGTTCACGGTGCGCTGCGCCGGCGTGGCCTGGCCTTCGAGCACCGTCCAGATCACGCCGCGGTTGGCGGCGGGCTCGCCATTGCTGGTGACCTGCGCGCGCAGCGTGGCGCTGCCTCCAGCGACGATCGCGGCACCATCGCCGGAGTTCTGCGGCTTGGAAAGTTCGTAGGTTCTTTGCGTGGCCTGCGCCTCGAAAGTGTACGAGGCATTCGGGTTGTCGGCGGATTGGGCGGTGATGGTGAAGGCTCCGGTGAAGCCGGAGGAAATGGTGACGTAGGCCTGGCTCCTGCCGCTGGCGTCCGTGGTGGTGGAGAAGCTGGGCGTATAGGCGGCGGATGTGGGCGAAACCGTCCAGTTGATGGTGGCGTTCGGGACTGGGCCGGGGAAGTTGCCAGCATTGTTCGACAGGGCCACGACCAGGGGGTCGGGCAGGGCTTGGCCGGATTGGGCGCTCTGGGCGTCGCCGGAAACGTAGTCGAGCGTGTAACTGCTCCCGATGGAAGTGGCCGTGGCCGAGAAGGCGTACTGGACACCCGGGTCGTTTTCCACCGTGGCGGTGATGGTGAACGGGCCGACGTACGTGGGTGCAATGTCGATCGTCGCCTGGGCGTGACCGCCTGTATCCGTGAACGTGGAGAACGTTGGCGTGGTCGAGGCGGCCGGCGGGGAAACTTCCCAATAGATTTCCTCGCCGGCGGCCGGAATGGTGGGACACGTGGGGCAGCCGGCGGTGGCTTGTTCCAGGAATACCTCCAATGGCGCGAGGGTGCTTCCGGAGGGGAGGGTCTGGTTGTCGCCAGCGGTGGGCGTGATCGTGTACGCGCCACCACCGAGGGGGCTGACGGTGATCTGAACCGAATCTTCGGGGGGAACGCAGGAACCTCCAACCTCGCAGATGGAGAGGGTTGCCGTGCCAGGTTGATTCAGGTTCAGCGCAACGGTGATCGATTGGTTGCAGTTGGTCGGCACCCATGTGGACTGGCTGGGTGTGAGGACAGACGTGTCATCCGAAACGATGTCGTAGCCCGAGGTGGAAGCTACGAAGTCGCCATTGGCTGGGCTGAGACCTATCGTCACCGTCGGGGTTTGACCCAGGTACACGACAGTCGTCGTGGTGGCGGGGTCGGTTATCACAGGGAAGCAGGCAGTTTGTGCCCAGACCTGCGACGCCCCCAGCATCGCCACCAGCATCAACACCAGCCGCAGCGTCAGCGAGAACCGGCGGCGTGCGTTCGCGCCCTCCGCCTTGCCGTTCATCGGGTGCATTTGCGAATTCATGGCCGTTCCTCGTTTTCCGTGTAGGTCGCACTCCACTTAGGACGGAGTATGGCCGTTGTTTTTCAATCCAGACGGGACATTCAGGGAGATCGGGCGATGTCGATCAAATTCGGTGGAGTATGCAAGGCGCGGGCGCGCTTTCCGGTGTTCGCGCTGGCCGCCTGCATCGTCGCGGCGGCGGGGCTCGTGCCCTCGCAGGCTCCGGCCAAACCCAAGCCGCGCAACGCGGAAGAGTTGCTGATCGTGGATTGCCTGTTGCCGGGGCAGATCCGCAAGCTCGGCGCACAGGCCAGCTTCCTGAGCGCACGCCGGCCGATCCGCACCACGGAGGCCGATTGCCAGATCCGTGGCGGCGAGTACGTCGCCTACGACCGCGCCAACTACCAGACCGCGCTGAAGGTATGGATGGAATCGGCGATGGGCGGCGATGCGCAGGCGCAGAACATGGTTGGGGAAATCTATTCCAAGGGCCTGGGCGTGGCACCGGATTACGCGATGGCCGCGCAATGGTTCCGCAAGGCCGCGGACCAGGGCAACAGCCGCGCGCGGATCAACCTGGGCTACCTGTACGAAGAAGGCCTGGGCGTGGAAAAGGACGTGGCGCAGGCGTTGAACCTGTACCGCGCCGCCTCCGGCATCCAGAACGACGATCTGCTGTTCGCCTCCTCCGTGCGGCTGGAAATGGAAGCCAAGGACACGCGCATCGGCGAACTGCAACAGACGGTGGATCAGCAACAGCGCGAGAACGCCGCCCAGCGCGAGGAGCTCAACCGCCTGCGCGGCCAGCTCGATTCGCGCAAGCGCGAGCTGGAGAACTCGAAGCGCGAACTTGGCCAGGCCCGCGCGAGGCTGGAACAGACCCAGGCCGCCAGCGGCGAGGAATTCGCGCGCCTGGATGCGCTGCGCGCCGAGCTGACAGAGCAGTCCGCCAAAGTGCAGGCCGAATCCGAGCGCCTGCGCGAGCAACAAGGCCAGCAATCCATGCAGGCCATGCAGATGGAGCGGCAGCTTCAGGCGCTGCGCCAGCGCGAAGCGCAACTTTCCAAGCGCAACGATGCCGATGCGCTGGCTCAGGTGAAGGCGCAGACGGATGAAATCGCCGCCGCACAGGCCAATGTGCAGGCCCAGGTGCAGCGCCTGCAGGCGCAGTTGGCCGAGCGCGAAGCCGCGTTGACGCAACAAAAGCGGCAATACGAAAGCGAGATCGAGCGCCTTGCCGCCGGCCAGGACGGGCGGCAGAAGGAAGACTGGGAATTGATGAAATTGCTGGAAAACCAGTTGCTCGCCAAGGAATCGGAACTGCGCAACCAACAGGCCCGCGTGGCGCAGCTGGAGCGCACCAGCGGAGGCGTTTCGCTGGCGGCGGCCGGCGCGCCAATGCTGGAAATCATCCAGCCTGCGCTCACGCTCACCCGCGGCAGCCCCGCCGCGATGCTGCGCTCCGGGCCGGGACGGCAACTGGTGGTGGGCAAGGTCAGCGCGCCGCAGGGCGTGAAATCGGTGACGCTGAATGGCGTGCCGGCGCAGCTTTCCGGCGACGGCGGTTTCCGTTCCAGCGTCGACGTCGCCGCCGGCGGTACGCCGGTGAAGGTGGCGGCGGTGGATGGCCGCGACCGCACTGCGGAACTGGAATTCACCCTGGTGCCGCAGGCTGGCGGCGTGGCGCCCGTGTCGAATCCTGCCGTGCAACCGGGCAGCGTTCCGCGCGGCGTGGAACTCGGGCGCTTCCACGCCATCGTCGTCGGCAACAACACCTATGGTTCCGCGCAGTTCCCGACGCTGCAAAGCGCCATCGCCGACGCCACCGCCGTGGCGCAACTGCTGCGCGAGCGCTATGGCTACGAGGTGCAGTTGCTGCTCAACGCCACGCGCATGGATCTCCTTACTGCACTGGGCGAGGCCCGGGCCAAGCTCAAGCCGCAGGACAACCTGCTGGTCTATTACGCCGGCCACGGCGAACTGGCCGCCGACGGCGGAGAGGGCTACTGGATTCCGGTCGATGGCCTGCCCGGCGCGCCGCAGACCTGGATTTCCAACGCCGCGATCAGCTCCATCCTGGAAACCATGGAATCCCGGCACGTGCTGGTGGTGGCCGATTCCTGCTATTCCGGTTCGATGACGCGCAGTGCGATGGCCTCGTTCGAGAGCGCCACCATGCCCGGCGAAGCCTGGGGCGAATGGGTGAAGACGATGAATGCCGGGCGCTCGCGCACTGCACTCACCTCCGGTGGCCTGCAACCGGTGCCCGACACCGGCAGCGGCAAGCACTCCTACTTCGCGCGCGCCTTCCTCAATGCGTTGCAGGACAACAACCGCGTGCTCGAAGCCCAGCGTCTCTACCGCGAGATCGGTTCGTCGTTGGCCTTGGCCTCGCTCGATGCACCGATCACGCAGACGCCGGAGTACTCGCCGATCCGTTTCGCCGGCCATGAAGCGGGCGAGTTCTTCTTCGTACCGAAGGGTGCGGCGAAGCTGGCGATGCGTTGACGAATGTTCAAGCGCGACAGGCTTGACATCGCATCGAAGCCCCGTAGAATGGTCGGTCTCACGCGGGAATAGCTCAGTTGGTAGAGCACGACCTTGCCAAGGTCGGGGTCGCGAGTTCGAGTCTCGTTTCCCGCTCCAAAACATCAAAGCAGAACCCCGGTTTAGCGCCGGGGTTTTGCGTTTCTGGAAGCAGGCATGGATCGCCCGCCTTCCGGGAAAGCCGGCCAGCCGCTAGACTGCCCGGCCCGGCGAATCCGATTCGTCGATTGCCTCCGGCCTGGTGGCAGAGTGGTCATGCAGCGGACTGCAAATCCGTGTACGCCGGTTCGATTCCGACCCAGGCCTCCAAAACGGGATAACGCAACATCCCGGAACATCACTGAACCCCGTACCTTTGCGGGGTTTTTTGTGCCTGGCGCTTGCCGGAACATCACGGGGCATCACCTGAGTTACCGCAAGTCTGGCGGTAGGGTTGACGGTAGCTGACGGAAGCCAAACCCGGTTACTGTCAGAACGCGAGTTCGGAGCGTCGCCATGCTGACCCCTTCCCCAGTCCAGAACGCCAAGCCGCGGGCCAAGCCTTACAAGCGGGCGGGCGAGTCCATCGGGCCGCGGCCCATTGGCGGGATCGACGCGCCCGAATTACTCGCCATGCTGCGCAAGATGGTGACGCGCGGGACGCTGAACTCGGCAGAGCGCGCGCGAGATGCTGAGCATGATCTTTCGCTACGCCATCGCCACGGGCCGGGCCAAGCACGACCACGGCGTTCGCCACATGAGCCAGTACGCGCTTGAACGAACTTGGCTTCAATCCCGACGCCATTGAGCGCCAGCTATCGCACCGCGACCCGAACGAGATTCGCGGAACCTACAATCTGGCTCAGTACCTGGACGAACGCCGAAGGATGATGCAGGCGTGGGCGAACTACCTGGACGGCCTGCGCACCGGCGCGAACGTGGTGGCAATCGGGCGCAAGGCGGGCCAACCCGACGCATCGGAACATCCCGCAAGTTCACTTGTCATCACGCAAGGTAAGCCGTAGCATCGATTCGAATCTTACCGATACGAGGCATCTTCCATGGAAACCGTCACCCTCTCCACCAAGGGGCAGCTCGTCATCCCGGCCAGTGTGCGCGGTGCGCTGCGGCTCAAGGCGGGCAACCGCCTCAACGTGTCCGTGGAAGGCGGGAACATCGTGCTGAAACCCGAAGCCGCGCAAGGCTGGAAGCCGCTGAATCCGGCGGGTGCGAGCCTGAGTGCCGAGGAACTGGCCTTGCCCGTGGATTTGAAGCGTGAAACCCGTCGCCGTTGATACGAACGTCCTCGTCCGCCTGGCGACCGGCGACGACGCGCGCGAACACCGCGCCGCCGTCGAATCTCTGGCCGCGCGCCCGTGGCGGGTTTTCCCGACCGTGATACTCGAAACCGAATGGGTGCTGCGCTCCGTGTACGGCTACGCGCCTAGGCAGTTCGCCGACTTCGTGGAATGGATGGATGCCAACGGGCGTATCGTGCTGGTGGAAGCAGAAACCATCCGTGCCGCCGTGGCGCATCACCGCGCAGGGCTGGACTTCGCCGATGCCCTGCACATCGCGCAGGCAGGCGGCGAACCGCTCCTGACCTTCGACAAGGCATTGCGCCGCAAGGCCACCAAGTTGGGATTGCGGGCGGAAGCATTGGTCTGACCGAACAGCCGCGCCTAGCCCGACGGGGCGAAAATGCCGCCACCCTGCAACGCTGGCGCGGCTTCATTTCAGGGGCGAGGGTGCGCGGATGGCTGATAAGCCAGAAAAATCATTGAATGATCGGGCCGACTCGAGCCGACGACATAGCCGGGAAAGTCATGGAGTGGGTTGGCCACCACGACATTAATGACCTATGCCGCCGATGTGCTGGAACGGCAGGCCGCGACCAACGAGAGGGTCGAAGGCGCGCTGACCCGGTAACCGGCATTCTGACCGATCCGCACGCGATGGACGAGAACGAACCCGGCTCCAGCCGGGTTTCGCTTTTTGGGGCGGATCGGGGCAAAAGCGGGAGCGTCGAAAGCGGTTGACGATAGATATGGTGGTAGCTGAAAAATAGCCTGTCGAAGTATTCGCGCAGTTGAGCCATTTTCTGCGATAGATTCGATTCCGACCCACATCGCGAAGATGACAAGAAGCCCGCTGTGATGCGGGCTTCTTGTTGCCCACCGTCCGGGCGTCCGCAGCAGGCCTTTTCCCCAATCAGCGCGTCGGCGCAACCTTCGCGCAGATGCGGGAGCGGCAGGCGGTGCGGGCTCGGGTGGCGCGGCGGGCGGGGCGTTGCCCGATCTCCGGATCTATCCGGGGCGTCCGTCCGCACGCGGGCTGAGGTAGATCCAGCCGATGCGGCAGACCCAGGGCAGCAGGGCAACGATCCACCCGGCGGCGGAGAGGGCATACCAAAGATAGGCATCCGCCGCGGTTTCCGAGGCGATGCGCAGCACCGCGACGATCTGCAGGGCAACGAATGCGAACCAGGCCACCTTGGGCATGACCAGCGCGCGGCCGGAATGGCCCTGCGTCACGCGCGTCACCATGGCCACCAGCACGCTGCCGAAGAAGCCGACGAACAGGGCGTGCGCCGGGGCGCGCCCGAGCACCAGTTCGCAGGTCGCCAACAGGATGAGGCTCTGCGCGGTGTACAGCGCGAAGGTGAGCGGAATCCACGCTGCGCCATAGAACAGCACCGCCAGCAGCCCGGGCATCCGGCCGCGCGGCCACCAGCGCCAGGTGGCGTAGGCGGTGAGGCCGAACAACGGCAGATCCGCAAGCCACAGCCAGCGGATGGCGTTCGCCATTTCAAGGCCAAGGTGCAGCAGCGCGAAGCCCCACACTGCCGCCAGCCACGGCAATGGACGCCAGGGTGTGTAGCCGGGCACGACGTTGCCCGCGAAGAAGGGGAACATCCGGTGCGCCACCGTGATGTAGATCGGGAACAGCAGGCCGATGCCGCCAAGTTTGATGGAAAAGAACACCAGCGCCGCGTTCTCGGTGAGTACCGAAGCCAGGAATCCCAGTATCCCCACGTATCCGATCACGAGCGCCGCATGGCAGGAGCGCGCGTGCCAGGTCGCGCCTCGTTCGGCGAACAGCAACCGCCCGAGCAGGAACAACCCCCACGACCATCCGGCCACCACCATCAGAAGCCCGACCACCAGCCCGGCCTTCAGGCCCAGCGTGGAAAGCAGGATCGCCAGTTGCCCGCCCATCAGCCCGACGCCCACGGGCACGTAATCGCGTTGTTTCAGGTCGGGCTTCTGATGGTGGTGGCCGGATGGTCGTGGGGGT
>CAZHXV010000013.1:0-1352 GCA_964536455.1 uncultured Aquimonas sp. | reverse complement strand
CGGGCAGGCCCATCCAGCGCGGGAACACGGTCAGCAGGAAGCCGAACATGAAGCTGGGCAGCACCAGGTACTGCATGATGAAGGCGTGCAGCCAGCCAGCCTGGATCGGCGGCGGCGGTTGGGGCATCGCCATCACACCGGGCCAGCGCGCCGCGATCAGCCACGCCGCCCACCACAACATCGCCAGCAGCACGTTGCTGGCCCCGATGAAGAACATCAGCCGGTGCGGCGCCTTTGCCAATTGGCCAAAGGAGGGGCCGACGGACGAAGCGGAAAGCGGGTTCGGTTGCATGTCGGCAGTCTGCGCCACAAGCCGTGCCGGTGCCTTGACCTGCGTCAGGCGCGCTGGGAACGTCCGACGCGACGGTCTATCGATCAGGCCCGTGGATGATCGGCATTCGCACCATTCCGCTTGCGGCAGCGTGCGGTGCTATCCCCCGCAACCCCCGCAGCATACGGAGGGAATCTGCTCGATCTGGCTGGCGTGGATGGGTGTGCCGGCCTTGTCCATGAGGTCGAGCAGTTCCGCGCCGGAAATGTAGGTGGAAATGCGTAGCCGCCGGTTCAGCCGATCGACATCGACCAGGCCCGCCGGATCCATCTGCTGCAACAAGCGCTCCACCGCTTCCACGTCGATGTTCGAGTGGGTGAAAAGGACATTGAATTGCATGACGGTGCGTTCCTGTGCGATGCCCGCAACGGCGGGCGCTGGCCAACCTTAATCCCGGTGGCGGCGGCCTCGCCTTGATGTGGGTCAAGCCGGGCATCGACCCGCCCGCGATGCCCGAATCTGCGTTCGGCTTGATCCATGTCAATTCAACATCTAGTTGTTCGGTGCGAGGATAAGCACAACATCTTGTGGTCATTGGGGCGAGCATGCACGTATCCAGATATCCCGCCGCAGTGGCGGCGCAGGGCATCGACCCGGTGGCATCGGTCGAGGAATACCTCACCCGGAGCGACTGGCGGGTCAACGCCAACGCCAACCAGGGCTATTCGCTGGGCGGGATGATCCTGAACGTGGCGGGCAAGGTGACGGCCAATTACTGGCTTTCGCATGTCTATCCGCCGGAAATCGGTCGCGCCCACCGCGAGGGCGATCTGCACATCCACGATCTGGACATGCTGGCCGGCTACTGCGCGGGCTGGTCGCTGCGCACGCTGCTGTACGAGGGCTTCAACGGCGTGCCCAACAAGGTGGAAGCCGGGCCGCCGAAGCATCTTTCCTCGGCGGTGGGGCAGATCGTCAATTTCCTCGGCACCTTGCAGAACGAATGGGCGGGCGCACAGGCGTTTTCCTCGTTCGATACCTACATGGCGCCGTTCGTGCGCAAGGACGCGCTTTCCTACGA
>CAZHXV010000012.1:0-27510 GCA_964536455.1 uncultured Aquimonas sp. | reverse complement strand
CAGGAAGATGCCGTAGTCGATGCCCATGCCCAGGAGCAGCAGCAGCGCCAGCACGCCGAACAGTTGCAGCGGCCAGCCCATGAATCCGAACACGGCCAGCGTGAACGCGCTGCCCAGCACCGTGGGCAGCAGCGCGCGCCAGGCCTGGCCGCGGCAGCGGCAGAACAGGAGCGCCGCCAAGCCCAGATAACCGGCCAGCACCAGCGCACCCATGTTCAGGCGATAGCGGGAGAGCGCGGCGGAAAGCGTGGCGCTGCGGTCGGAGAAACGCACGCCCTGCAATCCGTTCGCCGCGTCCTGCATCGCTGCGAGCGATGCGGGCGAAAGGCCGCCGAGCAGCACCAGCGAACCGTGGCGGCCATCGACTTCGCCGATCCATGCGGCCAGCAGCGAATCGGCGTGGGGAGTCTCGCGAAAACCCTCCAGCGTCAGCGGCGAAAACGCGAAGCCTGGGCGCTGGAAGGCTTCGTCCAGGGCCTGGTTCAACCGTTCCAGCACGGCGCTTTCCACCCGCGCGGCGAGCTGCGCATCCTCGCGCTGGCGCTGCTGCGAAGGCAGCCATTGCGATACGCCCTGCCAGCCGGTGATCGCGCCGGCCTGCCGCAACGCCTCCAGCCGCGGGGCGAGGGCTTCCTCGCGTTGCAATACCTGCTCGGGCGAATCGCCTTCGATCAGGAAGAACTGCGCCGGGCTGGGCAGGCCGAGCAGGGCGCTGGCGCGGGCCTGCATCGCCACCAGTTCCGGCGGCGGGGCGTGCAACTGGCGCAGGTCGTCGCGGGCGGAAAGGCGCGCGAGGCCCAGCGCGATGAAGGCGAGCAGCGCAATCGCCGCGATCAGGCCGATGCGGTTGGCGCGCCAGTGCGGCCAGTGCATCAGGCTGGCCGCGAAGCGTTCGGCAAAGCGTGTGGAGGCGGGCGCGCGGTGGTCGAGGAAGGGAAACAGCCACACCACGGTGAGGAAGGCGGCGGCCAGGCCCGTGGCGGAAAACACCGCCATCTGCCGCAGTCCCGGCAGCGGCGCCAGGCCCAGGGCGAGGTAGGCCACCACGCTGGTGAGCAGCGCCAGCGCCATGCCCGGCCCCAGGTGCCTGAGGATGGCGAAGGTGGGTTTTTCCGGCGCGTGCTGGCGTGCGGCGAACCAGTGCATCCCGTAGTCCTCCGCCACGCCGACCAGGCTTGCGCCGAACACCAGGGTGAGCAGGTGCACCTGCCCGAACAGCCAGCCGGTGACGCTCAAGGCCACGCCGCAGCCCACCACCAGCGACAGGCCCACCAGCAGGATCGGCCGCAGCGAGGCGAAGATCGCCCATGCCAGCAGCAGCACCGCCGCCAGCGAGCCCCAGCCGATGGTGTTCATCTCGAAGGTGGCGCGCGCGGCGGCGGCTTCGGCGAACAGCGGCACGCCGGCGACGACGAGTTCCGTGCCTCCCACGTCGATTTCCGCCGCCTTGCGCGCGGCGGCGATGGCATCGGCCAGCGGCGTTTCGCCCGACACGGAAAACGCCGATTGTTCGGTGACGAAGTTCAGCACCGCCCAATGCCGGCCTTCGCCTTCGACCAGCAGTTCGCCCTCGGCGGGGCGCGCGTTGGAAGTGCGGGCGCGTTCGCTCCACCACGTCGGCCACAGCGACAGCGGATCGGCGGCGAAGGACGAAAGGCGCGGTGCGCCGAAGGGCTGGTACAACTGCGCCAGCGCCTGCTGCGCCAGCGCATCGGGATCGGCGTGCGCAAGCTCCTCGCGCTGCTGCGGCGTCAGCAGGCGATCGCGCCAGGGTTGCAGTGCGTCGATCAGCGCCTTGGCGTCGGGTGCGTCATGGCGTTCTTTCAGCGTGTGGGCCTGCGTGGCCAGCACCTTGCGTACCGCCTGTGCGGCACGGCGCGCGGAAGCGGCATCCTGCGCGCCGGCCAGCACCACCACGCGCCGTTCGCCCAATGCGGCGAGTTTCGTATTCGCCTGCCGCAGCAGCTCATCGTGTTCTTCCTGCGGCAGCAGCGCCAGCACGTCGGACTGGATCGGCGCATCCTGCCAGAAGCGCCACTGGTGCACCGCCACCACGCACAGGAACAGCAGCCAGCCCAGCGCCAGCCAGCGCAGCAGCGGTGCGCGGGAGGCAGGCTCACTGCGCAAGGCGTTGCGCCTCCGCATCGCTCAGGGCCGGTTCCTTCGCCAACTGCGAAAAGGCAATGTCGGTGACATCGCCGTTGCCTTCGATCAGCGATACGGATTCCACGACATCGGCCCCTTGCAGTGCGATGGCGTCGAACACGCGGCTCAACGGTTCGCCCCTGGGCGTGAGTTTCAGCCGCCAGCCGTCGGCGTCCTCGTGCGCAACTTCGATGGAGAAATCCCGTGCCAGCCGCGCCAGTTCGCCGCCGAGAAGATCGGAAAGCAGCGCATTCACCGCGCGCAGGCCCGGCTCCTTGTCGGTGTCGATGCGCCGCACCTGCCCGCCGTTTTCCGCGACCAGCCCGCGCGGGGTGACCGAGAGGCTGGAAGGAAACGGTTTTTCCGTCAGCCACAGCACGCCCTGCTCGCGCGCCAGCACGAAGCGGCCCGACGAGCGCAGCGGCTGGCGGAAGCCCTGCACCTGCCGGGCCTGCACGAATTGCCCGCGCAACAGTTCCGGCTGCTCCACGCGCGCGGCGATCCGGGCGAGCGCGGCGTCGTCCTGCGCCACGGCCGGGAACGCCAGCCCTGCGGCGAAGGCAAGCAATGCGACGCGGAAGATCATGGCGAAATCCCCAATTTTTCCCACAACACGTTCGGGCAGACGTAGAGCATCTCGCGCGTGCTGGCATCCACCGCCACCTGCACCGTGCTGGCGCGGGTGAGGCGCTCGCCGCTGTGCGCATCGCGGATTTCGTAGTCGATCTTCAATCGGCATTCCCATTCCACGATGCTGGCGCGCACTTTCAGTTTCTGCGCGTAGCTCGCGGGCCGCACGTACTTGAGCCGCAGGTCCACGATCGGCCACAGGTAGCCGGATTCGTGCATCTGCGGGTAGTCGTAGCCGATCTGTTGCAGCAGCGCGCAGCGCGCCAGTTCCAGGTACTTGATGTAGTGCCCATGCCAGACGATGTTCATCGGATCCAGATCGTGGAAGGCGGGGGCCAGTTCGATCTCGCAGGAAAGGCGCGAAGCGGAATCAGCGTGGTGCTCGGTCATGGTGCCGGCTCCAGAACGGGAAGAAGTTGAACCAATCGTAGGGCGAACGGGCAAGCCGCTGCGCGAGCGCATCGGCGTAGCGCTGCGCCAGTTCGCCCAGCGCCTGCGCACGGTTGCCGCGCGGCAGCAGCACGGCATCGGCCAGGCGCTCCACCTGGATGCGGTAGGTGTCGTCCTCGTGGATGCTGGTCAGCAGATACAGCGGGCAGCGCAGCAGCGCGGCCAGCACGTAGGGGCCGACCGGGAACTGCGCCGCGTGGCCGAGGAATTGCGCATCCACGGCCTGGCTCGCCGTCACCGGCACGCGGTCGCCGGCCACCGCGACCAGTTCGCCGGCCTCGATGCGTTCGGCCAACTTCGAGGAAAAGGCCGGATCGGTCTGCGCCACTTCCAGCAGCCGCACGCCGTGGCCGGGCGAGAGGATTTCCAGCACGCGGTTGAAGCGCTCGGCGTGGCGCGTGTGCACCAGGATGTTGATCTTCGCCCCGCGCGCCTCGCCCATCGCGCGGCACATTTCCATGCAGCCCATGTGCGCGGTGACGATCATCGCCCCTCGCCCGCGCGACAGGTATTCGTACAGTTCCTCGCGCCCCTGGGTGCGAACCTGCGCGAACGGGTAGCGGCCGGAAACGGCGAGCAGCTTGTCCAGCAGGGTTTCGGCGAACAGCGCGACGTGGCGCAGGCTGTCGCGGCGGGTGGGTGCGTGCCCCAGCGCGCCGGTGGCCTGTTGCAGGCGTTGCAGGTACTCCAGCGAAGCCTGCCGCGCGGCAGGCCGCAGCAGCCAGTGCGCCAGCACCACCGGATACAGGCACAGCCGGAACGGCCAGCGCCCGAACACGCGGTAGGTGCCGTACAGGAACCAGATGCCGAGCGTGAAGGTGCTTTCGCCGATCCGCGCCCAGTGCATCTCGGCCTTGTCGCGCGCTGGCCTCATCGCGCCACCTTGCGCCACAGCAGGCCGGGCAACCGCCACACCATGCCGAAGAACAGGCGCGCGTGCATCCTGGAGATCGCCACGTTGTCCTGCCAGGGGCGGAAGTGCGAAACGCCGTCTTCCGGATAGCGCACGCGGGTTTTCTCGTTCACCACCGTCACGCCGCGCCAATAAAGGCGCACCAGGATTTCCGTATCGAAATCCATGCGCGATCCGATTTTTTCCTGCGCGATCACGGCCAGGGCGGCCGGCAGCGGATAGAGACGGAAGCCGCACATGGAATCGACGATGGAAAACGACAGTGTGTTGATCCACACCCAGACGTGCGTGAGATAGCGCCCGTAGAGCCGCGCCCTGGGCACGGAGTCGTCGTAGATCGGCACGCCGCAGATCACCGCCTCCGGATATTCCTGCGCGCGTTGCACGAAGCGCGGGATGTCGTTGGCATCGTGCTGGCCGTCGGCGTCGATCTGCAGCGCATGGGTGTAGCCCAGGCGCGCGGCTTCGCGGAAACCGGCCATCATCGCCGCGCCCTTGCCCTGGTTCGGATCGAGCCGGATGGCGCGCACGGCATGGGGTTCCTGCGCCGCCAGTTCCGCGATGCGCGCGGCGCAGCCCGGTTCGCTGCCGTCGTCGATCAAGAGCACCGGCAGCCCGTGCCTGCGCACCGCCGCCACCACGTTGCCGATGGCCGCGCCGTGGTTGTACACGGGGATCGTTACGATCGGCTTCATGGCGAAGGCGTGCCGGAAGAGGAGTCGCCCGACGAAAATCGCAGCCGGCCGCTGGCATGGCGGCCTTTGGCCGAATCGATGCGGAAGGCGATGGCATCCTCCTGTTTCGCCAGTTCCAGTTCGATCGTCGAATCCGGGCCGATCCAATCCAGGAACTTGAGGTTTTCCGCGCCGGCGAAATCCGGCGGCAGCGCGAACAGTTCGCGCGCGAAGCGGATCGTGATGTCCAGTTGCGCCACGCCCGGCAGGATCTTCGCCTGCGGGAAATGGCCGTCGAAGAACGGCAGGCTGGCGGCGATCTCGATGCGCAGCCGTGCGGATTCCGGGCTGCGCTCGAGCAGCCGCGCGGGCGGGCGGCGCGGATCGAACAGCGGCAGCAGCGCCGATTCGGGCGTCTTGCCGGCGGCGTTCATCGGCAAGGCCCAGGTGAAGCGCCAGTGGCGCGGCAGCGTGATGGCTTCGATGCTGCGCGAAAGTTGCGTGCGCAGCGCATCGGCCAGCGCCTTGCGGCCCGCCGTGTCGTGAAGATCCCAGCCGGCTTCGTTCGGCACCGCCGCCACGCCCAGCCGCACGCGCTCGCCGGGCTGCGGCACCACGCGCGCTTCGGCCAGCAGGCCGCTTTCCAACAGTGCGCGTTCCACGGCCTGGAGCGAAATGCGCTTTTCCTCGATCTTCACGATGCGGTCGGCGCGCCCCAGCAGCGCGAAGCCCTCGCCCTGCGCCTGAACCTTGTCGCTGGCCTGCTGCCAGCCGGATTCCTGCAACCACGGCGCGGCCATGCGCAAAGTATCTTCTTCGATGGCCAGCGCCATGCCGGGCAGCGCGCGCCACGGCGCATCCGGCTCGTCCGCGCGCTGCCGCCACGCCACTGCGCCGGTTTCGCTGCTGCCGTAGATTTCCACGGGGCGCTGGCCGAAGGCGTGGTCGCACAACGGCAGGGCCTCGTCCGGCAACGGCCCGCCGGCGGAAAACAGGGCGCGCAGGTTGGCGCGCGCGCCGTTCCAGTCCAGCGTCTGCGGCAGGCGTTTCAGGTGCGCGGGGCTGGCGATCAGGGCGCACGCGCCATTCCCCAGGCCGCGCGCCATGTCCTCGGGGAACGTCCAGCGTTCGGCGGCGAAGGCGCGGCCAGCAGCCAGCGGCCACAGCAGACGGAATGGCAAGCCATACATATGTTGATGCGTGACCGTGGCGAACACGGTGGCCTCGCCCAGCCGCGATCCGAACGCGGTTTCCAGCGCGCGCACTTCGGCGGAAAGCTGGGACAGGCGCTTGGGGACCAGCGTCGGTTCCCCGGTGGAGCCGGAGGTGAAGACGAACAGCGCGATGCGTTCGGGGTCCAGTTTCCGCCACGGCGCCGCATCCGGCGATGCGCTGGCCGTCACGCGCGGCAGCGGCGCATCGGCAGGGAAATCGCCCGCGCATCCGGCGCAGGTCGCGGCCAGCCGCCGCAACGTTTCCGGCAGCGCATCGGCGGGCAGCACCGCCTGCTTGCCGGCGTGCCATGCGCCGAACAGCGCACCGGCGAAGGCGGCGCTGTCCTCGAAGAACAAGGCGACTTTCTCGCCGGGCATGGCCGAGAAGGCCGCGCGCCAGGCGTTCGCACGCGCGGCGAATTCGGAAAACCCCAGCCACTGGCCGGCGCGCAGCGCGAAGGCCGCGGCGGCCTCGCGCCCTGTCGCCAGCAGTTCGTGCAGTTCGATGAACTCACCCATGCGGCGCGCTCCGCACGCGCTGGCGCACCAGCCATTCGCCGCCGAACAGCAGGCCCATCAGCACGTAGGCGATGAGGCCGTTGTACAGCGCCCACTGCGCATCGCTGGCGTACAGCGCGGTGTAAAGCGCAATCGCCCCGTTCAGCACGAAGAAGCCGCACCACACCTGTGTGACGCGCCGCGTGTAGGCCACGCCTGAGGGCGGCAGGTTCGGTTCGGTGAGGCGCGCGATGCGTTCCACCACGGTGGGCGGATGCACCAGGCTCGCACCGAACAGCGCCAGCATCGCCGCGTTCACCAGCACCGGATAGAGCTTCAGTGCCGCAGCTTCGTTCGAGGCCGCGGCGATCCCCGCCAGCAGCAGCGCACCGCCCGCCGCGATGAACCACACCTTCTCCCGTTTCAGCAGCGCGCGCAACAAGGCCACGCCCGCCAGCAGCAGGGCGAGCGTGCGCGGGGAAAAATGCGCCAGGCCAAAGTACACCAGCAGCGGGTAGGCCAGCATCAACGCCGACACCAGCACGGTGCGCAGGATGCGCATGGAGGCGCTTACTCGGGCTGTTGCAGCAGGTTCTGGAGCGCGTTCACCACGTCGTCCACGGTGCGCACCTGCCTGAAGGCTTCCGGTTGCAGGCGTTTGCCGACGATGGGCTTGAGCTTCACGATCATGTCCACGGCGTCGATGCTGTCGATGTCCAGATCCTGGAACAGCCGCGCTTCCGGCACGACCTTGGCCGCGTCGATGTCGAAGGTTTCTTGCAGGATATTGGACAGGGCGGCGAGGATTTCTTCGCGGGTCATTGGCAGGTTCCGGTGTCGGTACGGTCAGGATTTTCGGTTCGCCGCCACGAAGGCGGCCAGGGCGCGCACGCTGGCGAAGTGCTTGCGGGTTTCGGACGAATCCGAGGAAAGCGCCACGCCGAAGCGTTTTTGCAGCGCCAGCCCCAGCTCCAGCGCGTCGATCGAATCAAGGCCCAGGCCATCGCCGAACAGCGCAGCGGAAGGATCGATGTCGTCCGGCGTGATGTCTTCCAGGTTCAGGCTCTGGATCAGCAGGGTTTTGATGTCTTCTTCAAGCGCCAGCATGGGCGGGTTTCTCCGTCTGGAAATAGTTGCGCAAATGGTCGGTGAGGCGGCGTGCGGCCAGCGCCGCTTCGCCGCCGGCGTCGTCGATGAAGGGGGCCACGGGGATATCCTCGCGCACCTCGATGGTGAATTTCATGCGCGTGGGCGGCACCTTCCACCACGGCAGGCCCTTGGTCAGGCTGCGCGGGGTGCAGTCGATCAATATCGGCGTCACGTCGCGCGCGCCGCGCACTGCGATATTCGCCGCGCCGCGTTGCAGCTTCACCGTGCCATCCAGCGCCGTGCGCGTGCCTTCCGGGAAGATCAAAAGATTGCTGCCGGCACGCAGCGAGGCGATGCAATCGTCGATCAGGCCGGCGCCGGAATCGTTGCTGATGTAGCGCGCGGCGCGGATCGGCCCGCGCGTGAAGGGATTGGCGGCGCGGCGCGCGTTCACCACGCAATCGGCGTTGGGCACCTGCGACACCAGGAACACCACGTCCAGCAAGGTCGGATGGTTGGCCAGGATCAGCAGGCCTTCGCGTTGCAGGCGATCGGTGCCGCGCACCTGGTAATCCAGCACCCGCATCACCCGCATCATCTCGATGAAGAAACCGAAACTGCGCCGCACCAGCCCGCGCGCCAGCCGCGCCTTGCGGTCGGTATCGCGCACGAACAGATCCAGCGCCGGAAAACACAGCAGCCGCAGCAGCAGCCCGCCGATGCCGAAGGTGGCAAAGGAAATGCCCGTGGTGATCACGCGCAGGCTGCGTTCCAGGTTCATGCCCGCTTCCAATGCCAGCGGCGGCCATCCACATCGCGGCGGTATTCGCGCTTTTCGCCGGCGAGGAACTCCAGCAGGGCCAGATCGGAAGGCAGCGCGGCATCATGCGCCGGTGCATCGTCCGTGGCGGGCGCGAGCGAGAAGGCAATGCCCGACTCCTGCGCGGGCGCGATCCGTACCGCCCAGGCGCGGATGAATTCGCCGGGCGCCGCGAAATGTTCCAGCGGCTCGGGCAGAGGTTCGTCGTAAACCACCACCAACACTTCCGGCGCGCCCTCGGCCAGCAGCCCGATAGCTTCCACCAGCGCCGCTTCGGCGGTTTCCGGCCCGGCCGCCACGGCGCTGTAGTTGGAACGGTCGCCGCGCGCAATCGAGAACAGCGCGGCGAAGGCGTTGTGTACCGAAACACTGAAGGCCGTGGGCGAAACCGCGCCCTCGTCCGCCAGTTGCCGCATCAGTTCGATGGAGCGACGCATGTCCCCATAGCGCGACGCGAACACGGCGGGGCAGGGCTGCGATGCGTCATCCAGCGCCTCGTAGGCGGTTTGCAGCGCGGCGCGGCCCAGCCGTTCGATCCGCCGCCGCATCATCGCCGGCATCTGCGCCAGCGGCGGCACTTCGTTTCCTTCCACGACTGCGGGCCGGGCGAACCAATCCAGCCAGGCCTCGCGGCTGGATAGGCCAGGTGCCCAGGCAGCCCAGCGTTGGACAACGAATCGAAAGCTCATGGATGCCGGAACAGGTAGGAGTGGAAGGCCTGGAGGCAGGCCGATGCGTACGGCAGGAAACGGCGCCGTGTGCCCGATTCCTGTCCATCGCCCCCGCAGTGCCCCCGTGTGGACTGCGCATTTTGCCAGAACCGGCGGCCGGTTGAACGCTCAAGGTCAGGACGAAGCGATGAAAATCTAGGTAAATCAAAGATCGAGCACCAACCTCGCCCCCCTGCTGCCGGAGCAGCAGATCATCATGGTCTTGCCGGAGGCGCGTTCGGCGGGCGTGAGCCAGGAGTCGCGGTGGTCGGGTTCGCCTTCGATCACGGCGGTTTCGCAGGTGCCGCAGGTGCCTTCCTCGCAGGAGTAATCCACGTTCACGCCAGCGTCGAGCAGCACGGCGAGGATGGTCTTGCCTTCGGGGATGTGGAAGCGGCGCTGGCTGCGGGCAAGTTCCACCACGAAGCCGCCGGCGGTGGCGGCCTCGTGCGCGGCGGAGAAGTATTCGACGTGGACGTGCGCCTCCGGGCGATCCGTCGCGGCTTTCAGGAAGGCTTCCAGCATCGGCGCAGGCCCGCAGCAGTAGAGGTGCGCATCGGGCGGCGCGGAAGCCACGGCGGCGGCCACATTAGGGACAGCGCCTGCGTGTTCGTCGTTGAAATGCAGTTGCACGCGGCCCGGCGCGGCGGCTTCCAGCGCGAGCAGTTCCGGAAGGTAGGCCGCCCTGGCGCGGCTGCGTGCGGCGTAGAACAGCCGCCACGGCTGGCCGATGCGTTGCAGCCGCTGGATCATGCAGTACAGCGGCGTGATGCCGATGCCGCCGGCGATCAGCAGCACGTCTTGCGCATCCTCCACCAACGCGAAGTTGTTGCGCGGGCCGGTGACTTCCAGCACGTCGCCTTGCTTCAACGCCTCGTGTACGAAGGCCGAACCGCCGCGGCCATCCTGTTCCTTCTGCACGGCGATGAGGTAGCGCTGCCGCTCGTCCGGATCGTTCACCAGCGAATAGCTGCGGTTGAGGCCGCTGGGCAGGTGCAGGTCGATGTGCGCTCCGGCGCTGAAGGCGGGCAGTGGCGCGCCATCGGGCGCGGCCAGTTCGAGCGAAAGGATGTCCTGTGCGATGGGGCTGCGGGAGCGGATGACGAGCTGCATGGTGGGATTTTCGGTGCTGGAAGGCGGTGGCGTTCGGGCGGAAGGAACGGAGGGAGCCTGGAAAAACCTTGTCATTCCCGCCTTCGCGGGAATGACGAGCAAGTGATGCGTTCGCAGAATGATGGAGGTTGCATGACTTACGCCAGCCGCTGCGCCAATCCGCCGCTGCGGTGGATCGGCGTGGCCAGGGCAGTATCCAGCGCAGCGCGCACGCCCCACAGTTCCAGCGATTGGCGGGCGCGGGAAACGCCGGTGTAGAGCAACTGGCGCGAAAGGATGCGGTTGCCCGGATCGGGCGGCAACAACAGGGCCAGGTGGCCGTACTCGGAACCCTGGCTCTTGTGGACGGTGATGGCGAAGGCGCTTTGGTGTTCGGGCAGGACGCCGGGTGCGAAACGGATCGCGCGGCGCGACGGGCCTTGCGCCTGTTCGGTGGCATTGGCCTCGAACCACACCCAGGGCTGGCCTTGCGCATCGGGCAGGCACAGGCCGATGTCGCCGTTGAACAGGCCGCTGGCGGCATCGTTGCGCAGGATCATCACGGCGCGGCCCGGATACCAGCGCGCCTGTCCGTCGCCCGCGACCGGCCGTCGCAGCGCCTCGTCCAGCGCCTGCCCGATGGCGTCCGCGCCGAAGTCGCCTTCGCGCAGCGCGCAGAGCAGTTGCCGCTGGCGCAATCCATCCAGCGCGCGCAGCGCCCGCTCCCCATCCTTGGAGGACACCGGATCGAACGCGCCGATGCGGCGCAGTTGCGCGTGCAGTTCGCCGCACCAGCGATTCAGTGCGGCACGCAACTCCGCAAGCGAGGCCGCGTCCCGGAAGCGGACGCATTCGCCTGCCATTTGCCAGGCTTCGCGCAGGCGTTGCGCATCGCCGCCGAGGATGGCGCGGTTGATCGCGGCCAGCGGCGCGACCGCGCGGAAGCCGTGCCGCAGCCGCACCAGTTGCGGCGCGTGGCGCGCTTCCAGTGCGGAAACCAGATCCCGCAATACCGAACCGGTGCCGACCGGGGCCAGTTGATCCGCATCGCCGACGAGGATGAGCGTGGCGTCCTCGCGCAGCGCATGCAGCAGCGCGTGCAGCATGTCCAGATCCAGCATCGAGGCTTCGTCCACCACCACGATATCCGCCGGCAGGCGATGGTTGGCGTGGTAGCGGAAGCCACCGGAAGCGCCACGGCTTCCGAGCAGGCGGTGCAGGGTGCTGGCCTGGGCGTGGAGCGCGGCCTCCAGCGCGGGTTTCCAATCTTCCGGCAGTGGATGGCGGGCGTGCCCGGAAAGCAGGGCCGAGCCCTCGCGCAGGGCCTGCGCCAGACGCTGCGCCGCCTTGCCGGTGGGGGCGGCGATGCGGATGATTGGCCGTGCCTCGCCCTGCCTTTCGCTCTGCTTGGCAAGCATCGCCAACATGCGCAGCACGGTGGTGGTCTTGCCGGTGCCGGGGCCGCCGGTAAGGACGAACAGGCGCGAGGAAGCCGCCGCTTTCACGGCCTGACGCTGCGCCTGCACCGGCTCGCTGGCGTCGTGCTGGAACAGTGCGTCCAGGTCGGGTTCCTGCACCGTAATCCAGGCGCCGGGCGCTGCTTCCAGCCGCATCGACAACTGCGCCGCGACGGCGGTTTCGTGCCGGTGGTTGCGGCGCAGGTAGAAGCGTTCGCCATCGAGCACGAAGGGCGCATCGCCCGGCGCGTGGCCGTCGCTTTCCGCGACGCAGACCAGTGCTTCCTGCCCCAATGCCTGCATTCGGCTTTCGTCGAGCGCCTTTGCGCCGTGCCTGCCGGCGCCATCGCCCGCCAGCACCAGCGCGGCATCGCCCTGGGCATCGGCGAAACTGGCCCAGCCTGCCAGTTCCGCCAGCAAGGACGAACCGCCGTGGATCGCTGCCCAGCGCGCCACGGCGCGATCCAGCGCACTCCAGGGGTCGGGGGGCACGGCTTCGCGCGGCAACGGGCGGAAGTGGTAGCCGGGCGCGTTCATGCCGCACCTTCCTTCGCGACGCCTGCGAACACGGCGGCCACCGCATCGAGCAAGCCATCGCCGAAGCGATGCCGCCACACGCCCGCGCCCGGCGCCAATCCGACGGCGCGCACGAACAGATAGAAACATTCGCCCAGGTGCTCCTGGCGGCGGTAGGCACCGCGCAGGCGCTGGCGCAGGTAGCGATCGACCGCGACGGTGTAGAGCAGCGCCTGGAAGCGGTAGTGGTGCTCGTCCATGCGTTCGCCCAGGGCGGCCGGCGCGTAGTCGGAAAGGCGTTCGCCCAGATGGTTGCCCTTGTAATCCAGCACGTGGAAGCGGCCTTCGTGGCGGAACACGAGGTCGATCTTGCCGGTGAGCAGGCCCGCGATGCGCTTGCCGCGCACGGGAATCAGCCCTGCCTCGCCATGCGCGGCGCAGGCGCGGTGCAGGGCGTCCAGCGCCACGGCATCCAGGGCGAAGGTGAATTCCATTTCCGCGCGCAGGTCGCGGGCGGGCAGCGCGGACAGCCGCAGCGGGGAGGCATCGCCTGCGCTCAGGTCGGCATCGAGCGCGGCCTGCAGGCGCTGGGCGAGCGTATCGGCCAGGGTGTCCTGATCCATCCGCTCGCGCCGCACGCCTGCCGCATCCAGCGCGCTTGCGATGAGGTCGCGCTGCTGTGCGAGCGGCACGCCGATCCGCCGCTGTTCGAGGATGGCGTGGATTGCATTGCCGATGTCCACGCCGCGCACGGCGGAAAGCGCCAGCAGTTCCGGGTGCGGATCGGAGGTAGGCAGGGGCGCATCGGCGAGGGCGGGCGCATCGGGCAGAAGTTCCAGGCCGTGGTCGCGTTCGTCGTCCGCCGGGGCATCCGTTCCGGTCAAGCCATGTGGGCCGGAGCGGGTGAGGGTGGTAAAGCTGTATTTGCCTTCCAGCGGGCCGTCCGGACGCGCTGGCATGGGCCGCGCGTGGCGTTGCCGGGGTTCTTCCGTGATGGGGGGGGCGTAACGTTCGGACGTGGTTTCGAACCAGCCCGACCGCCAGCGGATGTTCGGCGTTTCCTGCTGCAAGGCGTCGGGCGCCAATTTCCGGTCTTCGATCCGCTGGAGCATTACGTCCAGCGCGGATCGCTCGGTGCCTTCGGCGGGCTTGGGCGAGTTTTTCCGCTGTGGCCGATCCGGCGGCAGCGCATAGACGTGGCAGGCATGGATGGCGCGGGTAAGGGCGACGTAGAGCACGCGGAAGCGTTCGTCCTGGTCGTCCTGCCTTTCCGCCGCCCTGGCCTCGTCGGAAACTTCGACCAGGCGTTGCCCGGTGGCCTCGTCGGTCACCAGGTAAAGGCCGGTTCGATCCTGCTGTTCTCCGTGTGCCCACATCAGCGGCAGCAGCACGATGGGGAACTCCAGCCCCTTGCTGGCGTGCAGCGTGGTCAGCCGCAGGCGCGGGCGGTCGGATTCGATCCGCAACTGGTCTTCCTCGCCCGCTTCGGCATCGCCTTCGCCGCGCCTGCAATCGCCGAACCACGCCAGCAGTTCTTCCATGCCGCTGGCGGTAGCGGCGCGGGTCTGGAGCAGTTCGCCCAGGTGGCGCAGATCGGTGAGCACGCGCTCCCCGGCCGGGGTGGGAAGAAAGCGCGGCGCGGCGCGTTCGGAAATCAGCTTCGCTACGACGGCCTGCACGCCACGTTCGTTCCACAGCCGATGCAGGCGCCGGAAGTCTTCCAGCAACGCCTGCCAGCCGGCGGGGTGCTCTTCCCATTCCAGCAACTGTTCGAAGGTGACGCCCATAAGCACCGTCGCGGCGGCGGCGCGCACGGCGCCCGCGTCGTCGGGGTGCGCGATGGCGTGGAGCAGAACCTGCAATTCCCGTGCGGTATCGGTGTCGAACACGCTGTGCCGGCCCGTCGCCACGCAGGGCACGCCGGCCTCGCGCAGGCGCTGTGCGAGGCTGGCGATGTCGCGGTTCGTCGGCAGCAGTACGGCGATGTCCGAAGGTTGCAGCGGTTTGCCTGCGATGTGCGCGGTTTCGTCATTGAGCAGATGCACGATCTGGCCGGCGCAGGCGTCCAGCGCGGCTTCGCGGCGTGCCGGCGCGGATTCCGGCGGATCGCGCCACTGGTGTATCTGCAGCGGCTGCGTGCATCCCTTGCCATCGACGAACAGCGGTTCCCCGTCGCGGCGCGCGCTGGGTTGCACCGCGCGATAGCGGATCGGTTGATCCTCCTGCGCGCCGAGCATTTCCCCGCCGATGGCGTAGAACTGGTTGAAGGCGGCCACGAGCGCGCGCGCGGAACGGTGGTTCACGCCGAGCGTGAGGTGTTCCTCGGCCTGCGCCGCGGCGCGTTGGTAGGCGTGGATATCCCCGCCGCGAAAGCGGTAGATGGCCTGCTTGGGGTCGCCGATCATCACCAGCCGCCCGCGTGCGCCGCCATCGGCGTTGCGGTAGATCGCATCCAGGATGCCGAACTGCACGCCGTCGGTGTCCTGGAATTCGTCCACCAGCGCCACCGGCCAGGCCGCGAACAGCGCATCGGCGAGGGTGCGCGCGGTGGCTTGCTGGGTCGGATCGAGCGCGGTCGATACCTTGGCGAGCAGGTCGTCGAAGCCCAGCCGATGGCGGGCGCGCAGGCGTTCGTCGATCTGCGCCCGCGCCCAGGCCGCAAGATCGCGCCAGAGCCGCTTGCGCGGCAGGTCGATCCAGTGGGTCTGGATGGCATGCGCGCACTGTTCGGAGAACGCGGCGGCTTCGATGATCTCCGGAAGGTTCTTGCTGTTCTTGGTGACGCCGGCGAGCGCCGTGGCGCTTTTCAGGCGATCCAGCGCATTGGCCGAAGGCAGGGCTTCCGGGTTCTCGATGAAGCACGCCAGCTCCTCCCAACAGCCACGAAGGACGCTGTTCTTGTTGAAGTGCTCATCGGCGCGGGTGATGCGGCGCAGGCGCGCGGCCCATGTCGGATCGATCTCGAACGTCGGCTGGGCCGATTCGGAAAGATCGAACGCCACGCCCGGTGCAAGACAGCGCTTGAGCCGGGCCTTGAGCACGCCCAGGCCAAGATCGGGTTCGAGCAGGCGCTGGCGTGCGACCAGTTCGTCGTCCGGGCTGCCTTGTTGCAGGTGCCGCCACAGATCGTCCGCCACTTCCTCGCGCAGTTCATCGCCGTTGACCAGTTCGCCGAGGGAGAACAGCGCGCCGCTGGCGAACGGATGATCGGCCAGGATGCGTCGGCAAAGGCCATGCAGGGTGCCGATGGGGGCCTGATCCAGTTGCGAGATCGCCAGGTGCAGCGCGTCGATGTCGCGTTCGCGCGTGGCCGCATCTGCCATCCAGCGCTGCCGCAGCCAGTGTTCGTCCGGTGCGGGCGCCGCGGAAGGCGTCGATGCGGCTTGCGCCAGCGCCCATTGCAACTTGGCGCGCAGGCGATCCCGCAACTCCTGCGCGGCGGCGTCGGTGAAGGTGGCGGCCACGATGCGGCGCGGCGGCAGGCCGCGTTCCAGCACCAGGCGCAGGTACAGCACCGCGATCGTCCAGGTCTTGCCGGTGCCGGCGCTGGCTTCGATCAGGCTGCGGCCGCCTTCGCCCAGGTCGAGCGTCCCCCAGTCGGCGGCGATGCGTGGTTCCGGCGGTCGGTTCATGGCGCAGCCGCGCGGCATCGAGCCATTGGATCAGCCACGCCGTGCGCCGCGCTAGATCGGCGCGCATCGCCGCTCGCCCCGCAGCGCCGGCTTCGACCAAACGCGCATTCCATCAGCCCGAACGCCTGCCGCAGCGGAAGTCGTTGGATTTGATGCTCTCGCCCGGTCGCGGATTGCCGTGGTCGTTGTTGCGGAACACGATGGCCTCGCCCCGACGCGCGCCGCGCCAACCGTCGTAGGCGCCGCCACGGAAGCCGACGACATCGCTGCTGGCCTCGATCCTGCCGCCGCCCGATTGCGCCGAATATGTGCCGCCCTTGATCGTGAACCACATCCCGGTGGGCCGGTATTGGGTGACGTAACTCGCGCCGTCGAACTGCAACGCGGCCATCTGGCAGTCGTAACGGCCGTCGAGTCCGGGAGCGCCGCCGGAGGCAGCCGCTTGCGTGGCCGGCGCGCTGGCGACCGGAGTGCCCGCGCCGCCAGCGCTCAGCATGCCGGTCAGTTCCCGCATCTCCATGTTGAACAGCTTGCGGTTCAAACCCGCCGCCATCGCCTTCGCCTGCTCCACCAGTCCGGCATTGTTTTTCTCCTTGCCCTCCACATAGACCACCAGCGGCAGCCCGGCGCTGGCCACCAGGACGTTGTACAGCGCAGTCTTCTCCGCGTTCGAGGCGCGCACGATGTCCGATTGCGCCAGGATCGCGTCGAGCGAGTCGAACAGCCGGTTTTCCGCATTCGCGTCCGGCTGCTCGCCCGTGCTCACGATGTACGAGGCGACGATGAAGAACGTCATCGCGCCGGCGAGCGTGTCGTCCCACTTGCCCTTGTACTTCTGCCCGAGCAGTTCCTTGCCGGCGCCAGCCAGTTGCAGGATCTGCCCGCGTTCCTCGGGCGTATTGCCCAGGCTGTCCGCGAACTGCTTCACCGAATCGTCGTTGGCGACCGGGGTGAACCGCGTCCTGATGGACGAAGCCGCCGCCGATCCCGCCGGGGACGCGGCAAGGTTCGCGCATTCCGCAGGCAGCTTCATGCCCTTCCGCTTTCCGTCCTCGCACTGGTTCCGTAGCGCCATGTCGTTGCCGACCCGGCCCATCAACGTCTGGTAGGACGACGGTTGCGCCTGCGCGAGGGGCGCGGCCGACAGGACAAGGGCAGCGAGGAAAAGGCGGGTGTTCATGGTCGTATTCCGGTGGTGGGCTAGTGCAGCCTGTTCACGACGCTCAATTAAGCTCAGATACGAACCAGTCCCGCCGTCGGGTCGTAGCGGCGCAGCAGGTGGTGGTCGATGCCGTAGGCGGCGCTTGACAGGATCAAGGCTGGAAAGGGCCGCGATGTCGGCGGCATCGTAGCGGGTTGCAACGTGGTTTCGTGAAAGCGCCAGCCGCCGGAAACGGTCAATCCGCGCCGCAGTCGTTGCTTGCATCCGGCCGGATACTTCGCGGACTGCGCGGAAGGGGCGGTTGAATTTCCTATACCCCGCGAGCGATTTTTCGCAAAATGTTCTCCGGGTCGTACACCTGCAATTCCGCCTCGCTTCTCTCCGAGCTTCGATAGATCACCAGGTTCGTTCCGCCCGGATACGCCTGCGAGGGAAACAGGATGCCGTCCAACCCGGCAGCCATCGCGTCGTCAGCCATGTACCAGGTCGGTGGTTCGATGCCACGACCGAACCATTCCGTCCGCCAGTCCACGACGAAATCGGCCCACAGCGGTGGCCAATGCTCCGGGAGGTAACCCGCGCTGAGGTCGGCCACGCGCAAGCCATCCACGAGGAATGTGCAGATCGTGCCGGGCGGCAGCCACGGATTGTCCTGCTGGTACTCCGCCAGCGCAGTCGCCGCATCCTTCGAGAGATAGAGCGCTTCCTGCCCCGGTCGGTTGAACCGGCCGCCGCGTCGCGCCGCACCCATGCCGGAACGCGGCGTTCCTGCATATGCGGGGGCAATGACTCGATACCAGGCCTCGCCTTCGGCAAGGGTTGCCAGGATCATCCTGCCGCACCGCCAGCCAGCGACTCCAGGTAGGCCACCACCGCATCGGTAAGGCCTTCCTGCACCAGCGCATCGGCGGTCTTGTAGCCGAAGGCGCGCAGCGGCTCGTTGCGCAGCAGAAAGGCCGCGCGCTCCGTATCGCCGCTCAATTCGGTAGCGACGGCAAGCACCCGCAGCATGTCTTGCAGGTAGCGCTGCAACTGCGGTGCCTGCGGCCGCGCGGTGGGCGTATTGCGATGCACGTGGGCGCGCTCGGCCAGTTCCTGTACGCGAAACCCGAAGAACTCCCCCACGCGCATCGGAGACAAGTATTGCGTGCCGGGTTCACGGAAGCGTTCAACCAACGGAGCTTGAAGGACGGCATTCATGGCATGACAGAATAGCAGCGGATTTGCACTACTTATGCACTTAAAATGCTCTCTATGCAACCGCTTTGCCGATCTCGCAGACGTTTGGAGTGGCTACCCGCGCGAAACGCCCGGCAGCCCCAGCACGAAATCCGGCCCCATCAGCAGCGATGGCGTGTAGTACCCGCCGGGAACCGTCGTCCCGGCCAGATGCTGGACGATGCCCAGCGAGGCCGTCACGGTGATGTCGTAGCCGTTCGGCGTGCGCAGCGTCGCGGTTTTCATCGTGCCGGCGGCATCCGTGACCTCGCCCCAGAGGAAGCAGTCGGTCTTGCCACGCTTGTCCTCCGACGGGCCGCGCACGGTCTTCTCGACCCGGCGTTTCAGGAATGCCTGCACCGGCGCCCAGCCCAGCGCCGGCCCGAGCAGGCGCAGGCGGCGCATGCGCTTCACGGTGGACGGCGGCACGCCCAGATAGACCTCCACGTTCGGAATGCCGGTGGAAACGTACGAGGTGTAGACATCGCCCCACGGAATCGTCATCGCGTGGCGGCGCTTGCCGTCGCGCACGAAATCGCGCGACTTCCAGCCCAGCGGCACGCGCACCAGCTTGCCGTCGATGCGCGCGCGACCGCCCTTGGCGAGGCCTTCGACGCTGCTCTTCGCCGTGCCCGGGCTCAGCCCGCCGCCGGCCTCGAAGCCGAGCACCAGATGCGTCGCCCCCGGCAGCTCGCGCTTGAGTTGCGCGGCGAGACTGTCGGTCGGCACCACGTCGAAGCCCGCGCCCGGCAGCACCACGATGCCGGCCGCCTGCGCGCGCTCGTGCTGCGCGTGGCAGTGCGCGAACACGTCGATCTCGCCGGTGATGTCGAGGTAGTGTACCTTCTGCGCAAGGCAGGCCTCCAGCATCGGCGCGCACGTCGCCGAGAACGGCCCGGCGCAATGCAGCACCAGGTCGATGCCTTCGAGCCCGGCGCGAAGCCCTTCCGGACTCAGGTCGAAGACGCGCTGCTCCAGCCCGGTTTCCTGCGCGATCGGCGCCAGCGTCGCCGCGTTGCGCGCCGCGAGCACCGGAGCCATGCCGCGCCGCTTCGCTCCCTGTGCGATCAGCCGGCCGGTGTAGCCGTTGGCGCCATAGATCATCCACTGCATGTCGTCGTCTCCGTACCTTGGTGCGCTGCGAATGCCGTCACGGATTTTCGCTCGCGAGCCGTTTGCGTTCCGCCAGCATCTTCTGCAACTGGCGGAAGTAGAGCTTCGGGAACCAGCGCTTCATGCGCCAGCGCATCGGTTCGTTGCGCGTGGGCAGGATCAGGAATTCGCGCCGCGCCACGGCCGCGACGATGGCATCGGCCACCGTGTCCACCGTGTCCGAACTGTGCTGCATCAGCCGCCCGGCGGCGCGGCGCATCTGGTCGGTGCCGCGCCAGTTCTGCAGCAGGTTGGTCTGGAAGAAGGCCGGGCAGGCCACGCTCACGTCCACGCCCGTTTCGAACAGTTCCGCGCGCAGCTGCTCGGACAGGATCACCACGCCGCCCTTGGCCACGCCGTAGCTCATGATCTGCGGCGCGCCGGCCAGCCCCGCGAACGAGGCGATGTTGACGATGTGCCCGCGCCTGGCCTCCAGCATCGCCGGCAGGAAGGCCTTGCAGCCGCGCACCACGCTCAGCAGGTTCACCTCGAACAGCTCGCGCCACTCCGCCATCGTGCTGTCGAGCAGGTTGCCGCCGGCGGCGATGCCGGCATTGTTGATGAGCAGATCGGGCGCGCCCCAGGCCTGCACCTGCGCGACGAAATCGGCAAAGCTGCCGTCGTCGCCCACATCCACGCGCCAGGTCGCATGCCCGCCGCCGGGCAGCAGGGCGACGGTTTCGTCGGCGCGATCCAGATGCAGATCGGCGCAACCGACGGCATGCCCCGCGGCCGCGTAACGCACGGCCAGGGCGCGGCCGAGCCCGCTGCCGGCGCCGGTGATGAGAACTCGCTGTTGCATCGATCGTCTCCCTCGCCCGCCGCGACCGCCGCGAGTTGTGCCTTCCGTTCCGCCCGCGCCCGATGGCGCGAGCGGGCCCGCCCGCCATGCTACGCTGCCAAGGATACCTGCCCGTATGGAATCGTGGACATGGCGAGCGAGCTGTTCGATCTTTCCGGCAAGACCGCGCTCGTGAGCGGCGCCTCGCGCGGCATCGGCGCGGCGATCGCGCACCTGCTCGGTGCGCACGGCGCGCACGTGATCTGCACCAGCCGCAAGCGCGAATCGTGCGAAGCAGTCGCGAACGAAATCGCCGCCGCCGGCGGCTCGGCCGAGGCCCGCGCGATGCACGTCGGCGATACCGCACAGATCGACGCATTGTTCGAAGACCTCGACGCCGACGGCCGCAGCCCCGACATCCTCATCAACAACGCCGCCGCCAACCCGTACTTCGGCCCGGCGCTCGACATGGACCTGGGCGCCTTCGACAAGACCTGCGAGGTCAACCTGCGCGGCTACTTCTGGAGCACGGTGCAGGCCGCGCGGCGCATGCGCCGGAAAGGCGGCGGCGCCATCGTCAACATCGCCTCGGTCAACGCCAAACGCGCCGCGCCCGGGCAACTGGTGTACTCGATGACCAAGGCCGGCATCGTCAACATGACCGAAGGCTTCGCCAAGGAACTCGCCGGCCACGGCATCCGCGTCAACGCGATCCTGCCCGGACTCACCGACACCAAGTTCGCCTCGGCCCTCACCGGCAACCCGAAGATCCTCGGCATGATGCTGCAGTTGATCCCGCTGGCGCGCGTGGCGCAACCGGACGAAGTCGCGCCGATGGCGCTGTTTCTTGCGTCGCCGGCGGCTTCGTATGTCACCGGCGGGGTGTTTGCGGTCGATGGGGGTTATCTGGCCTGAGCGCGATCGCTTCGGACGCTGCTGGCGTCCGCTCGAGAGCCAGGATGCCGCACGACAGGGATGTCGTTGCGATATGCGCGCCGCCACATAGTTCAGCCGACGGCGATGCGTGGTTCGGGCTGCCGGTTCATGGCGCGGCCTCGATGCAGCGTTCCACGCCAAGGCACAGGCAAGCGTGTAGTTCCCGTGCGAACGCCTGCAAGGCGAGAAGCTCCGGCGTGCCTTCGTCGAAACCGACTTCGCCCGCCAGCAGGCGGTTGTAGCCGGGCGCGTAATCGCGTTCGCCGGTGGTGTTGTCGCTGGTGGCGATCCAGCTCGAACCGGGTGCGGCCATCGCATCGTCCTGCGATTTTCCGTAGGCCCAGGGGCGCAGCGTTTCCCACGCGGCCCTGGCGAAATACCAGTGCGAGGTGGCGTGCGCGGTATCGAACCACTGGATCAGCCGCGCCACGCGTCGCTCCAGATCGGTACGCAGGTCGGCGCGTTCTTCGGCATTGGCATGGACGAAACGCGCATCCCAGTGATTGATGTCGCGCTGCCAGAAATGCGCGGCGGTCGCATCGAACAGGGCGTTGAGGCGCACGGCGGGCGGCGTGGGCAGGTCGGCACTGGCAAGGCGCAGGGTGGCCCAATCCAGGAACATCGGCACGCGCTCGCGGAAGCCGATGGCCTGTTCGGGCTTGAGCTTCGCCTTTCCGCGCTCGCTTGCGACGAAGGGCCGCAGCAGCAGCCAGCGTTCCCGCTCTGCGCCCTGAACCCGGTACACGTTTTCCACCCGCCCGGCGAGCCTGCGGCCGGCGATGCGCAGGTCGATGTCGCGGCTGAGCGGGATGCTCGATGCGATGCCATCGGACGATGCGCGCGCTGCTTCCAGCAGCAGTTCCGCCTTTCCGCGCTCCTGCTCCCAGGCCTGTTCGCCCGGCTGCCCCGGCGGCAGCAGGCCGCCCAGCCGCAGCCACGCGGGCGGCTCATCGGGCACGGCATCCGCAGGCAGGGCGGCGAAGAACAGGCGCTGGGTGACTTGATCCAGCGCCTCGAGCCTGGCTTCGAGCGGTTCGGTCTGCGCCAGGCGGGAATCGTCCAGCGCATCCAGCCGAAGCTGCATCCGGCGTTCCAGCAGGGTGCGGGCGGGATCCTTGTAGTAGCGCCGCACTTCGTCGAGCGCGATGTCCTGCGGCGCTGGCGCTGGCGTGGCGTGTGCAATGCGGGCGGGATCGAAGAACGGCGCGGGTACCTTGCGCCCGGCGTTGCAGGCCATCGCCGGCCACTGCGGGTCGAACGAAAACAGCCGCACGTCGCTGCCGTCGAAATAGCGCGCATCGAAGGCTTGCAGCGGATGCTTCACGCGCCACGGGCGGTCGGTGTCGGCATCGTCCGGGGCCAGGCCGGCGGCCTGATCGAGTACGGCCAGCAGTTCGGCCAATGGTGCTGCCGGATTGCGCGGCTTGCCGTCGCGCACGCCTTCGCCGAGGTAGCTCAGGTGCAGTCGCCGGCGCGCGGACATCAGGGTTTCCAGGAACAGGTAGCGGTCGTCGCTGCGCAGGTCGCGGTCGCCCAGGCGGCGCTGGCGCGCCATCGGATCGAGGCCGCCGTCGCTGCCCAGGCGCGGGAACTCGCCGTCGTTCAGGCCCAGCACCGCCACCATGCCGAACGGAATGGCGCGCTGCGGAACCATGCCGCAGAAGGTGATGCCGCCCATCAAAAAGCGTTGGCGTTCCGGCACCGCATCCAGCCGCTCGGCCAGCAGATCGCGCATCACGGAAAAATGCAACGGCGGGTCGAGGCCGGCTTCGCCCGGTTCGGCGCTCAGGCTGCGGATCGTGCGCAGCAGCGCCTCGTGCGCCTCGCGCGCGGCGGCATCGGTGGCGTCGATCCGGAACAGGGCCTCGCAGCGGCGTTGCAGTTCGTGCGCCCACTGGCTGGCCGGAAGCGTGCGGTTGCGCAGGTCGCACAGTGCCTGCACCTGCTCCAGCAACAGATCGAGCGCGCCGAGGGCTTGCGCGGAAGGGCCGTGGATGCCGGGCAGCGGCGCAAGTTCGCAGCCATCGGGCAGCGCGAGCGGGGCGGCGCGTTCATCCGGATCCGCGGCGGTGAGGTAGCCGGCCAGCATCCGATCCATCGCCCAGCCGAAGGTGTGTTCGGCAATGGCGGGCGCGCCGAAGCGTTCCCGGAAGCCCGCATCCAGCGCCCACGCAGCGCGGCTGCGGGCCAGCCATTGGGTGATTTCCCCGACCGCGGTAGCGGAAAGATCCAGGCGTCGCGCCACTTCCGGCAGGGACAGCAGATCGACGATCTCCGGCGCGGTGAGGCGCGAGGCGGGCAGTTCCAGCAGGCGGCGGAAGGCGGTGAACAGGCTGTGGCTGCGCGCGATGGAAATGTCCGCCAAGTGGTAGGGCAGGGCTTCGCGCGCATCGCCGGGTATGCCGAACACGGTGGGAATCAGCGGCGCGTAGGCCTGGATGTCCGGGGCCATCACCACGATGTCGGACGGTTTCATCGCCGTACTTGAATCCGACAGCGCATCGAGCAGTTGGTCGCGCAGCACTTCCAGTTCGCGCAGCCGGGTGTGGCAGGCGTGGACGCGCAGCGAAGCGTCGCTCCGTTCGGCTTCGACGCTGGCTTCATCGAGCGGTGCGCGCAGCCGTTCCGCATCCAGTTCGCGGATGCTCTGCTGCACGCGGGCAAGGCGGTTCCGCGGCGGTTCGGGGCGTTCGTCGCGCCAATGGCGCACGTCCTCCAGCACGTCGCCTTCGGCCAGCGCCAGCATGAAGTGCTGGCCCAGCCGGCCCCAGGCCGCGAGCAGCGGGTGGTCGCGCTGCGTCCAGTAATCGCCTTCGGGCGCGGCTTCCAGGTGCGCCTCTTCCACCTCGCGCGCCTTGTGCAGCGCCGAAAGATCGCGGCTGATGCCGCCCCAGTATTCGCGGCACGGATCGGGCACGTACAGCGCCACCAGGCGGCGTTGCGCATAGGCGCGCAGCACGGCCAGTTCGGAAGGCGCCAGGTGCGCCAGGCCGAAGGCGTGCACCGCGCCGTCGTCTTGTGTTCCACCGGAATCGCCCAGCGCGGCGATCAACTGCTCCACGAGGCTGCCGCGATGCGCGCCGAGCCGGTTGCGCAGGTGCCGCCACAGCGGGCCGAGCAGATGGCGTTCGGTGGATTGCAGCGCTTCGTTGCCAGCTGTTGCCGGGCCAGTTGTCGCAGGATGCTCGCCGCGCTCCCAGGCCAGCAGCCAGTCCGGCCGGTACACCAGATAACGCGAATACAGGCCGGCGAGGCGATCCGCCAACTGGAAACGCCGCCGTGCCGCTTCCGCCGCGCCGGCCTCGCCTTCGCCCTGATGCAGATAGTGCGCCATGCGCGCATCCACGATGCCGAACCGTTCCGGCGCGCCGGAAAGCGCATCGTGCACCACCCAGCGCAGGCGCTGGCGCGCATAGGCCGGCAGTGCCACCGCGCGCTGGGCAAGGCGGTGCTGCGCCAGCCGCTCGATCCATTCGCTGGGCAAGAGGATGTCCAGATTCGCTGCGATGCCGGTGCTGCCGTAGCGGCGCGCCAACGCGCCGCTCAGCCATTGCGCGATGCCGGGATGCGCGGCGATCAACGTCTGCGGCGCAAGCGCATCGGCAGGCGCGGTGGCCTCCAGCAACGCCGCCAGCGGATCGAGCAGCGCCTCCAGCCGGCTGGCGCGGTAGATCACCAATCCGTGCGGCTGCGCTTCGCCTTCGACTTCGTGCAGGGAGGGATTCGTCACGGGGCTGGGGATCCGGGATGCGCGGGCCAGCCTAGGGGGCTGCGTGGTGGAAGACAACCGGGCCGACGACGGGGGATGGCGTCATCGACGCGATGGCGCATCTGTGGTGTACTTCGGCAGTGTGATCGACGGTGTGTCACGTATCTTCCGGGTTTCGCGTCGATCTATAGGTGTCAGCCGCCGGGCTGGCGTGGCGTACGCGATTCTTTCTTCTTCTGGAGAGCAACATGAGCGATATCGAATCCCCGCAGATCCCTTCCGACGATGCCCCCTCGGCCCAGGCCCGGCAGTGGGGTCTGTTCACGCATCTGTCTTCGCTGGCCGGGCTGATCGTTCCGTTCGGCAACATTCTCGGGCCGCTGATCCTGTGGCAGGTGAAGAAGGCCGAGTTCCCGTTCGTGGACGACCAGGGCAAGGAAGCGGTGAACTTCAACATCACCATGGCGATCGCGAGCATCGTCGCGGCCATTCTGACGGTGGTGCTGATCGGCTTCCTGCTGCTGCCGGTGATTGTCATTGCATGGCTGATCTTCACCGTCATCGCCGCGATGAAGGCCAACGAGGGCGTGGCGTACCGCTACCCACTCACGTTGCGGCTGATCAAGTAACTTCGCGCGATTGGAATTTTGCGTCATGGAAAAAGCCGCCAGCGATGGCGGCTTTTTCGTGGCGGGGCGGGGGAAGCCATCTGAATCAAGCCGTGCCGCGTAGCGGCGAACGAATCGCTAAGGCGCACTTGCCAACTTGAAGCCGACAATCCCCGCAACGATGAGCGCCAAGCTGCACAGCTTAAGCGTCGAGACGGCCTCGTGGAACAGAACGATACCTGCAACGGCCGTACCGATTGCACCTATGCCGACCCAGACAGCGTATGCCGTGCCGAGCGGAAGCGTGCGCATGGCGACGCTGAGAAAGTAGAAGCTGGCACCCATCGAGCCAAGTGTGAATAGCGTGGGTGCGAGCTTGGTAAATCCTTGGGTATGTTTGAGGCCAACGGCCCAGACGACCTCAAGAAGGCCGGCAAGGAACAACAAAAACCAGTGCATGGTACGACTCCCGAACATTGCAGGGTCGTCCCTACGGCTTGAAAGAAACGCCAAGGCCGTCCTTGGCGCACGACAGATCATCGTGGAAACGGGCCTACTTGGGAATGGACGACACGCCCCAATCCGGTGCGGTCGGATCAACCGCGCGGCTTGTTGGAGCGGGGCCCGCCGTGGCCGGGGCGGTTGCCGCTGCGCGGGGCGTTGCGGTTGCCGCCGGGAGCGTTGCCGCCGCCGGGGCCGGCGAAGCGTCCGCCCGGTCGGTCGCCGCCGGGGCGCGCGCTGCGTGCGAAGGGTTTTTCGCCAGGCTTGGCGGAAGGCTTGCCCGCCGGTTTGCCGAAGGGCTTGCCGGCGTTCTGGCCGCGCGGCGGGGCGACGCGGCTGCCCGTGGTGACGCCCTCGGGCACGTACCAGCTGCGGTGTTCGGCCGGGTTCTCGAAGCCCGGCGCCGGGCCGCGACGGCCATTGTTGCCGCGACCCTTGGCCGCGCCGCCGGGCGCAGTGAGGCGGTTGCCGAGGTCGTCCGGCACGGCACGGCCTGCGGCGAAGCTGCGGTTCTTGCCGGCCTTGTTGAAATTGCCGTCGGCAGGTTTCTTGCCCTTGCCGAAGCGCGGCTTGCCAGGGCGCGCCGGGCGGTCTTCGCGCAGGTTGTCGAAGGCGCGCAGTTCGCGGCCTTCGTCGCCGTAGGCGCCCTGCGTCCAGGCGCGCTGTTCGCGCGGGGCGGGACGGTATTCGGAAGGTTTGGCGCGGCGCTGGCCGATGACGGGTTCCAGCGTCAGCACGGCTTCGGCGGGCGCATCGGGCAGGCCGGCGGCCTTGCGCAGCTGCGCCACGGCTTCGGGAGAAAGTTCCTCGCTGTGGCCCCGTCGCAGCAGGCGCGGCAGTTCCACGCTGCCGTAACGTACGCGCTTGAGGCGGCTGACGGTGAGGCCGAGCGCTTCCCACATGCGCCGCACTTCGCGGTTGCGGCCTTCGTGCAGCACCACGCGGAACCAGGCGTGCGAATCGCTTGCGCCGATGCGTTCGATCTCGTCGAAGCGCGCCGGGCCGTCGTCCAGCTCCACGCCGCGCGCCAGTTTCTGCACGGTGTCCTCCGAGACTTCGCCGTGGATGCGGCAGATGTATTCGCGCAGCACCTGGCCGGAAGGGTGCATCAGCGCGTTCGCCAGTTCGCCGTCGGTGGTGAGCAGCAAAAGGCCGGTGGTGTTGATGTCTAGACGGCCCACGCCGATCCAGCGCGCGCCCTTGATCTGCGGCAGGCGGTCGAACACGGTGGGGCGGCCTTCCGGATCCTCGCGCGTGGTCACTTCGCCTTCCGGCTTGTGATAGACCAGCACGCGGGCCGGATCGGTCTGGGTGGCGGCGACGAAGGTGCGGCCGTCCAGTTCGATGCGGTCGCCGGCGCGCACGCTGCTGCCGGTGATGGCAACGGCACCGTTCACCAGCACCTGGCCCTGCGCGATGCGTTCTTCCAGGGCGCGGCGGGAACCCAGGCCGGCCTGGGCCAGTACCTTGTGCAGGCGCTCCTCGGTGGCGGCAGCGGGCGCGGTGGCATCGCGCTTCAGGGAGAGGGTGCGGCGCGCGGGCGAATCGGAAGGTGTGGATGTCATGCGATGTGCTCCGACGCGGACGACGATGCCGCGTCGGA
>CAZHXV010000011.1:25571-30786 GCA_964536455.1 uncultured Aquimonas sp. | reverse complement strand
CCGAGCGGCGTCCAGGTGTAGATGCCGGCGGCGAGCTTGCGGATCATGCCGGCACGCAGCATCAACTGGTGGCTGACGATTTCCGCGTCGGCGGGCGTTTCACGGGTGGTGGCAAGGTGGAATCGCGACAGGCGCATGGCGTGGCCGGCTGAAGGGGAAGGCCGGCGATTGTAGCGGCGGCGTCAGCGCGTGGGCAGCGTCGTGGGGACGATGTTCTGCTTCGGATCGAGCCGGATGGTTTCGAATGGGCGATCCGCCGGCGGAGTATCGGTGAGATGGATGCGGCCTTGCGCATCCGTCCAGCGGTACAGCGGCGGCGCGTAATCCGGGGAATGGCGGTTTTTCTCGCGCCATTCCTGGGGCAGATGCTCCGGCGCGTAGCGCCAGACGGCCCACGCGCCTGCCGCGAGCAGCGCCAGTGCGACCAGTGCGCCGGCGAGAAAGGCTTTCACGGCGCCGGTGTGGCTATTGCGTTTCGGAGGCGCAGTCACGCTCGACGATGCGCTGGTTTCTCTCGAGCTGCACCTGACGCTCGTCGGGCGTAAGGATGCGCAGTACGCCGTCGAAATCGCCGGAGACCTCGCTGCCGGAGTTGAGCGCAAGCAAGCTGCTACGGGCGGATTTGCAGTTCTGCTCTTTCTTCGCGTCGGCCTCGGCCCGTTTCGCGGCCTGGGCGCTTTCGGGCCTGGCCTTTTCCGCCGTTTCGGCGGCGGCGAGCTCTTCCGCAGTGAGCTTGGCCGCGCCAGTGGTGCGTACGTTCACCCGCTCAAGATCCTTCTTTTCGGGCGGAGGGGTATCGGAGTAGTGGACGATGCCGTTCTCATCCACCCAGCGATACACCTGCTGGGCGACCGCCATCTGGGCAAGAGTAAACGCGAATACGGCGCAGGCTACGATGCGGAGGGAGAGCGGAAGGCGCGTCATGACCAGGCTCCACGAAGGGACGGAGGAGCCTGAAGTGTGCACCAGATGCCGGAAAAAATCCGCCATCGCAGTCGCGGCGAAGGGGCGGGTAAACTAGCGACCAGTCACTGTGAGTTGGTTATGGGCACTCCCGAAACCCCTTCGCCGCGTCCGCGTGGCATCTACCTGCTGCCCAACCTGTTCACTTCCGGGGGGCTGTTCGCGGGCTTCTTCGCGATCATCGCCGCCTCGCAGGGGCGCTTCGTCGAAGCCTGCGTCGCGGTATTCGTGGCGGCGATCCTCGATGGGCTGGATGGCCGCGTGGCGCGCCTGACCAACACCCAGAGCGAATTCGGCGTGCAGTACGACTCCCTCGCCGACCTGGTCAGCTTCGGCATGGCGCCGGCATTGGTGATGTACCACTGGTCGCTGTCGCAGCTTGCGTACCTGGGCACGTTCTGGGGCCGGCTCGGCTGGGCCATCGCCTTCCTGTATGCCGCCTGCGCGGCGCTGCGGCTGGCGCGCTTCAACACCCAGGTCGGGATCGTGGACAAGCGCTGGTTCATCGGCCTGGCCAGCCCGGCGGCGGCAGGCCTGATGATGTCCTTCGTATGGACGTTCGAAGTGGCCGGCTACGGCGGCGGGACGATGCGCTACATCGCGTTGGCGGTGACCGCCGTGGCGGGCCTTCTGATGGTGAGCCGGGTGCGTTACTACAGCTTCAAGACCTTGCCGCTGGCCAGCCGCGTGCCGTTCGTGACGGTGCTGCTGGCCATTGTGCTGCTGGTGCTGCTGGCGCTGAATCCGCCGCGCGTGCTGCTTGGGGCGACGGTGCTGTACGCCTTGTCCGGGCTCGTTTATTGGCTCTGGGGGCGATTGCGCCGGGGGCGCGCGCGCGTTTCCGCGGACGCATGAGCGGGCGGTCGCCTTCCCCTTTGCCCGCGCCGGGCTTCGGTGCTGCGCAGCATGCGTGGCTGATGGCGCTGGGGCTGCTGCCGCTGCGGCGGCGTGCGGCCTTCCTGCCTGAAATGGCTGGGAATGAGGCGCGCCGATCTTCTGTTTCCGGCGGCGAATCCATCGCGCCCAGGCTGCGCGTGTTCGTGGAGGGCGCGTCCGATCCGCTCGCAGGTTCGCAGGCGAAGCTGTTGCGCGCGATCCTCGCCGCGCTGGGTCTTTCCGCCGACGAATCCACGTTCGAGCCGGATGCCGCGCTGCCGCTGTTGGCGTTCGGGCGCTGCCCGGAACCGGCTGCGTTCCGCGTCGCGGCGCTGGCTTGCCTGCGCGATCCCATCGACAAGCGTGTGGCGTGGAAGGAACTGCGCCGCTTGCGGCACGCGCTGGCGGAGTCGGCGCGGTGAACGCTTCGCGCAGTGCCGCCGTTCCCGGCCTTGCCGCGCAACTGCGCGCGATGCGGCCTCAGGATCTGGAAGACGTACACCGGCTGGAAATCTCCGCCTACGAATTCCCGTGGACGCTGGGCACCTTCCGCGACTGCATGAATGCCGGTTACGGCTGCTGGGTGCTGACCGAAAACGAAAAGATCATCGGCTACGGCATCGTTTCGGTGGCGGCGGGCGAGGCCCACCTGCTCAATGTCTGCATCGCGCCGAAGTTGCAGGGGCGCGGCCACGGGCGCCATCTGGTGACGCGCCTCATCGACGTGGCGCGTTGGCACCGGGCGGATCGCATGTTCCTGGAAGTGCGCCCGTCGAATGCCGCCGCGCAACGCATCTACGAGACCATCGGCTTCAACGAAATCGGCCGCCGCCCGAACTATTACCCGGCCCGCAACGGGCGCGAGGACGCCATCGTGATGGCGATGGAACTGCTGCCGCCGTTGCCGTAGCAGTAAGCCGGCGGCTGCGCCGCCTGTGAGGGGGTGGGAGTCAGTAAAAGCGAAGCGACACCTCACTCCTCACGGCGCCGCAGGCGCGACTTACAGCCCGCATAGCGGGCGATTCACTCCGTCACTCCAGCAGCGAACGCAGCATCCAGGCATATTTCTCATGGGTGTGCAGGCGCTGGGTGAGCAGATCCACGGTCGGGTCGTCGCCGGCCTTGTCGGCGGTGCCCAGTACCTGGCGCGCGGTGCGGCAGACGGCTTCGTTGCCTTCCACCAATTGCGTCACCATGCCTTTCCAGTCCGGCACGCCGCTGGCGGCGGGTTCTTCCTTGATCGAGGAAAGTTTGACGAACTCGGCGTAGGAACCGGGCGCGTTGTGCCCCAGCGCTCGGATGCGTTCGGCCACGTCGTCCAGCGCCGTCCATTCCTCGGTGTACTGGGTTTCGAACATCGTGTGCAGCGAGTTGAACATCGGCCCGGTGACGTTCCAGTGGAAATTGTGCGTCTTCAGATACAGCGTGTAGCTGTCCGCGAGGAAATGCGACAGCCCATCGGCGATCTTCCGGCGATCCTTGTCGGCGATGCCGATCTGGATCTTCATGGCGGGGTTCTTCGTTTTGACCATGACAAGACTCCTTGTTTCAACGGTGGGATGAACGATCGAGTGCAGCGCGATTGGTGGATCGGAACTTGCCGGTTACGCTACCGCGCCTTCGTGCTGGCGGGAAATGGATTGTACGACTCGCAGCGATAGCGAAGGTCTATCGAAACAGCCTGCGCCTGTCTCCATCTGGGGCCGGGCCGCCGCGATGACAAGCCATTGACGTGAAACCGACGCTTCCTCCGCCAACTGCTGCCTTGAGTCGCGACCAGGGGCGCCTGCGCCGCCTGTTCGCGCGTTGCCGCGAAAAGCCCGGCGATGCGGCGCTGCGGGCCGACTACGAGAAGTTCCTGGCCGCATCCGTCGCCGCAAGAAAGGCGCGTGCCGATGCTGCGCCGGTACCTTCGTTCGACGACGAACTTCCCATCGCGCGCGAAGCGCAAACGATCGTCGATCTGATCCGGAAACACCAGGTGATCGTGGTCGCGGGCGAAACCGGATCGGGCAAGACCACGCAGTTGCCCAAGCTTTGTCTTGCGGCTGGCCGTGGCTCCGCCGGGTTGATCGGCTGCACCCAGCCAAGGCGCATCGCCGCGCGCGCCGTGGCGCAGCGCGTCGCGCAGGAATTGCAGGTGGAACTGGGCAAGGCGGTCGGCTACCAGGTGCGCTTCACCGAACGCACCTCCGATGCGGGCTACGTCAAGTTCATGACCGACGGCATCCTGCTCGCGGAAATCCAGTCGGATCGCTTTCTTTCGGCCTACGACACGATCATCGTCGATGAAGCGCACGAGCGCAGCCTCAACATCGACTTCCTGCTCGGCTACCTCAAGACGCTGCTGAAGAAGCGCCGCGACCTGAAGCTGATCGTCACCTCGGCGACCATCGACACCGAACGCTTCGCCAGGCACTTCGACGATGCGCCGGTGGTGGCGGTCGAAGGCCGCAGTTATCCGGTCGAAATGCGCTATCGCCCGCTCGACGCCGATGTTGCCGGAAGCACGGAAGCGCCGCCGCGGAAAAACCGGCGCGATTCGCACGTGCGTGAAGAACGAGGGGAAGGGATCGGCGTGCTCGATGGCATCGTCCGCGCGCTCGACGACATCACCCGCGAAGACCCGCGCGGCGACACGCTGGTCTTCCTGCCGGGCGAACGCGAGATCCGCGATGCGCACCAGGCGCTGGAGCGGCGCAACTACCGCGAAACCGAAGTCCTGCCGCTGTACGCGCGGCTTTCGGCGCGCGATCAGGACCGGATTTTTTCGCCCGGCCCGAAACGCCGCATCGTGTTGGCCACGAACGTCGCGGAAACCTCGCTCACCGTTCCGCGCATCCGTTACGTCGTCGATCCGGGGCTGGCGCGCGTGAAGCGCTACAGCCCCCGCGGCAAGCTGGATCGGCTGCACATCGAGCCGGTCAGCCAGGCCAGCGCCAACCAGCGTGCCGGGCGCTGCGGGCGAACGGCGGCCGGCGTGTGCTATCGCCTCTACTCCGAAGCCGATTTCACCGCGCGGCAGCGCTACACCGATCCTGAAATCCTGCGCTCCTCGCTGGCCGGCACCATTCTGCGGATGCTGGCGCTCGGGCTTGGCAGGATCGAGGATTTTCCGTTCCTGGACGCGCCCGATCCGCGCGCTGTTTCCGATGGCTGGCAGCAGTTGATCGAACTGGGCGCGGTGGACAGGCAGCGCCAGCTCACGCCACTGGGAAGAACGCTGGCGCGCTGGCCCATCGACGTGAAGCTGGGCCGCATGCTGATCGCGGCGAAGGAACACGGCGTACTGCGGCCCATGCTCGCCATCGCCAGCTTCCTCGGCATCCAGGATCCGCCGCCTGCCTGCGTTCCGGCGGGCGTTCGCGCGGATCCT
>CAZHXV010000011.1:0-25561 GCA_964536455.1 uncultured Aquimonas sp. | reverse complement strand
CAGGCGGCGGATCAGGCGCATGCGGAATTCGCCGACGAGCGCTCGGAATTCCTCGGCATCGTGAAACTGTGGGATGCCTACCGCGCTGCGCACGAGGAGCTGTCGCAGAACAAATTGCGCGACTGGTGCGAGCGGCATTTCCTCGGTTTCCTGCGGATGCGCGAATGGCGCGAGCTGCACCGGCAGTTGCTGCTGCTGTGCGAGGAGCTGGGTTGGGAGCTCGAACCTGAAGCCGCGAACGCTCCTGCATCGAACGAAAAACCCGGCGCGGCGAAACAGCGTGCCATCGACGGCTATGCACGCCTGCATCGCGCGCTGCTCACCGGCATTCCGACGCAGATCGGGCAAAAGGGCGAAAAGGGCCTGTACGAAGGTTCGCGCGGGCGCCGCTTCCAGTTGTTTCCCGGCTCGCCCCTGGCGAAGCAGCCGCCGGCGTGGGTGCTGTGCGCGACGCTGCTCGATACGCAGAAAGTGTGGGGCCTGACCTGCGCGAAGATCGAGCCGGATTGGGCGATTGCGGAACTGGAGCACCTGATCTCGCGCAAGCACTTCGATCCGCACTGGGCGCGCTCGCAAGGGCGCGTGATCGGCCACGAGCAGATTTCCCTGTTCGGCCTCGTGCTCGCGGCCAGGCGTCCGATTTCCTATGGTCGCCTGTATCCGGCCGAAGCGCACGACATCTTCGTTCGGCAGGCGCTGGTGCCGGGCGAAATCGACACCCGCGCGAACTTCGTCGCACGCAATCTGGCGACGCTGGAAAAGGCGCGCGAGGAAGAAGCCAAGCTGCGCCGCGCGGGTTTGGTGGCCGACGAAGATTGGCAGGCGCGCTGGTATCTGGATCGCATTCCTGCCGACATCCACGACAACGCGGGTTTGGAAGCGTGGTTCCGCAGACTCGACGCCGCCGCGCGCCAGTCGCTGGAATGGTCGCTGGCGGATCTGCTGCCGGCCGAAGGCGGCGATGCCGAACGCTTCCCGAAAGTGTTTCCGCTCGGCGATGCGCGGCTGGCGCTGCACTACCACTTCGCACTCGGCGCGGACGACGACGGCGTAACGCTGGATGTGCCGCTGCATCTGCTCAACGCGCTCGATCCGGCGCGGCTGGAATGGCTGGTGCCCGGTCTGGTGCAGGACAAGGCGGCTGCGTTGATTCGTTCCCTGCCCAAGGCGCTGCGCCGCAACTACGTGCCGGCGCCGGATTTCGCCCGCGCCTTCGCCGAAGCGTATGCAACGCCTTCCGCCGATACGCTGCGCGGTGAGCTGGCGCGGTTTCTTGGCCGCGTAACGGGTTCGCAGCTCGCGGCCACGGAATTCGACGAATCCACGCTCGAAACGCACCTGCGGATTCGCCTGCGCCTGCTTGGAGGCGAGAACGAAGCGCTGGCGCATTCGCGCGATCTGGCTGAACTGAAATCGCGGTTCGGCAGTCGCGCGGAAGCCGCGTTCGCGCAGCGCGCCGGTCGTGAACTGGCGTCCGATGCGCTGGAAGAATTTCCACGCGATCCGATTCCCGTGCAGATCGAGGGCGAAGCCGGCGTGCCCGCATTCCCGGCGTTGGTGGATGAAGGGGAAACCGTCGCGCTGCGCGTCTTCGCCGACGCCGCGCAGGCTGCACGCGAGCACCCGCGCGGGGTGCGCAAGCTGCTCGAACGCGCGCTTGCCGAACGCATCCGGCAGGCGCGCAAACAGTTGCCCGTCGCGCCCAAGGCGGCGCTGCTCTACGCCACGCTGGCAGGTTCCGGCGAAGACGCGAACGATGCGAACGCGCGCCAGCAGCACCTGCGCGACGACCTGGTTTCCGCCGCACTGAACGCCCTGCTGGAAGACGGACTGGAGGCCATCCGCGACCACGCCGCATTCGACGCGCGCCTGGCCGATGCCGGCAAGCGCCTGTTCGGCGAAGCGATGCAGCGGCTGACGCTGGCCGAGGCCATCCTGGGCAAAGTGGCCGGCCTGCGCCCGAAGCTGGAGTCGCCGCTGATGGGCTGGGGCAAGGCGAATCTGGACGACGTCACCGCGCAACTGCGCGGCCTCGTACCACCGGGGTTCCTGCGCGACACGCCCGGCCACGCGCTGTCGCACTTCCCCCGTTACCTGGATGGCATTGCGCGCCGCATCGAGCGCCTGCTGCGCGATCCTTCGCGCGATCAGGCGCGGATGCTGGAAATCGCTCCGTTCGTGGCGGCACTGGAAAAGGCCCGCCGCGCGCCCGGTTTCGCCGCGCACCCGCAGTGGCAGGCGTTGCGCTGGGAACTGGAAGAGCTGCGCGTCTCGCTGTTCGCACAGGAATTAGGCACGGCAATGCCGGTATCGGCCAAGCGTTTGGCGAGGAAACTGGAAGAGTTTGCAAAGATTGACGGCTGAGAGCGGATGCCTTCCATGGAGTTGCAGTTACATTTCTTCTGCTGAGCGAATCTCCCCCGGGCAGGGGTGGCAGGTATATTCGGCAAGTGCAATCGACCGGGCTCCGACATGAATCGTGAAGAGTGGATCGTTCCGACCGCGCGCAGGTTTGCGCGGAGCAGGGCGGTGAGTATGTTGCTGGCGCTGGGCGGCATCGCGATGACGGCGCAGGCGCAGCAGACGAAGCTGTATCTGGACGTGACTCCGCCCGGCGGCCCGGCGCAGGTCAGGGAAATCCCGCTGAAGCCGGGCGCCAATGTGGACGTTCGCGCCGATGGCCATATCGCCGCCGCCTGTGCGCTCGATGCCCAGGGCAACTGCCCGAACCTCGGTTCGGGCGGCGGCACTCCCCCCGCGATCGCGTCGTTTCCCGATATCTCCGTGATGCAAGGCGCGAATACGCCTACATTGAAGTGGGTTACCACGGGCGAAGCCTGTTACGGCGTTTCGCCCACCAACTTGTCCTCATGGCACACGGGCCTGGCGGGTACGAATACCGTCGGCCTGCCGCTCAATGCCCTGGCTGTCGGCACCTACGATTTCAAGATTCGGTGCTACAGCCCTGGTGGGCATACGACGGATGTTGCGACCTGGGTTCCCGGTCTGCCGACCGATTCGATTGCCCGCGTGGTTGTTCAGCAGGAAGCGCCGCCGCTGGAGTTCTGCAACGAGTATCTTGTCGATCTCCAGGCGAACAATCCGGCGGAATACGCCAAGTACGCATCGTACAGGGCCGAGAACCGCGGCTTCACGAGATCCACGGCCTACACCACCTTCATCCAGAAGACCGGCAAGACGCTGGGTGCGGATACCGGCTCCATACCGGTGCTTCCCGGGCAGTTGGACGATACGCAATACATGGCCTTGGCCTTTGTCATGCCTGCAGCGGGCACGGGCGGCAATACGGGAAGGTTCGGAATGACGGCGACCCTTGTCCTCGGCGGCGCGCTTGAACATGAGACCATCCTTGCTATCAGCCCCTGTCCGGGCGATTTCAGGCCAAGGGCGACCGCATCCTCCGAAACGTATCTGCGCCCTGTCTGCCGTACTCCGTACACCAGTGGCACAGCCTCCATTCAGGGCAACGTGACCGGTTCCACCGAATGCTCGACGCCAGCCGGCAAGACGATGTACCTCAACATCGCACTGCGGAATCTTTATCTGGATCCGGGCGTTACCCCTCCTGCGGACCACTGTCCCACGGGTGCCCAATGCGGTGTTGGCGTGTTGCTGAGCAACTGATCCGGCGCTTCGTTGGCGGCGTCAGGTCGAAGAGGGTTCACGGATGGTCTCGCAAGTGCGTGCGCAAAAAACAGTGGATCGTGGTCGCGGCATCCTGAGGATGGTAGCAGTCGGCGTGGCGTTGGCTGTGATCGCGGCTCCGGCTTTTCCCCAGGCATTGCCTTCGGATCGGCTCTGCACGGCCGGGTTCAACACCGACTACGGTTGGTTCGATGTCGGGATGGGCACGCTTGGCGTTCTGGAGTTTCCCGGCCTGTTGGCGCAGAACGTGTGCGTGCCCAATGCGTTCACCTCTGCGGCGCTGGCGATCCAGTTAGGCGGGTTGACGCTGCCCTTGGCCGAACAGGTGTCCTACGGTTACTCCTCCGCCATCGGTGTGGCGCTCGCCGAGCCGGCCCTGTGCGAGGACTACTTCACCGGAGGCGCGGGCGAATCCGTCTGGAGCCTGGGCATCGTGGACGCCAATGGCGAAGCGATGATCCAGAACCTCCGAGGCGTCGCCAGTCTTGCCTACAACTACAACGCCCATGCGCTGGTTCCGGCGATGGTCGCAAGCTACGGCTCCACGCCGTGGCTGCGCTGCCATTCCGGCCTTGCGCCGAACGTCGATCTGCATCCGGACACTCCCGCCGATCCATCGGCGATCTTCGCAAACGGCTTCGAAGGGCCTTCGGTCTGGTCGAACCTGCAGGTCGAATTCCTCACCGCCGCGGGCGATGCGCCCTTGGCCGGCGATGCGATCGACCAGACCGCCGGGACAAGCGTCGCCTTCACGCTGCGCATCGCGAACGTCGGCAACGGCGCTGCGCAGAACGTGCGGGTTCGCGAATTCGTGCCGTCTTCCGCCGCCCTGCTGATGCCGACGGTGCAGCGCATCGCCTGCATCGACCGTGGCGCCACTGGCACGGGCAACACCGCCTGTTCCAGCGGCATTGGCGCCACGCCATTGCGCGAAAGCATCGGCACGCTGGCGGCGGGCGCGCATCGCGATTTCGTCCTGACGCGCCGTTCGTCAGGCTTGGATTCCAGCCAGAATCAATCGCTTGCGTTGATCCAGGCGGCCGCGTTCGCCGCGCCCGACGGCAATGTCGAAACCGCCCATGCCGACAACAGCCGCGCCCTGCGCATCAGGATCGTGACGGTGGAGTGAGCCCCGTGTTCGACGATGCTTCCTGAGCGACGGGTTCAGGCAAGAGTGTGATGGGGTTGGAAGCGCAGCCCGGCTGGCATCGCCCGTTTTGCAAATATTTCACTTGTTTGGTATGGACTTGACTACAATCAGGCAGGTTTGGGGCGGTTGCGTCCCGATATTGGCTCAGGTTTCGTTCCCGGAGTCCGGGGTATCTTGGCCGGCACGAGAGCTGTATCTGGCAGCGGCAAGTCAAAGGAGTGACACGCAGATGAAGTTGGACAAGCGCGTGCTGGGGACAGCGCCCCATCGGGGCAAACGATGGCAGTCGGCGGCGTTGGCTGCGACGATGGGCTTGGCCGCAACGTCTGCTTTTTCGCAGGCCGCGCTCGAGCCAGGATTGGATGCCGTGCCGGCGGACAGGCTTTGCACGGCGGGCTTCAATACCGATTACGGCTGGTTTTCTTCCAGTGGCGTGCCCGGCGTGCCGGATGGCCTTCTGGGCGTGCTCGAATTCCCCGGTCTGTTGCAGCAGGGCCTCTGCGTTCCCGACGGATTCACCAGCGCCGCCCTGAACGTGCAGCTCGGGCAGCAGTCCGGACAACTGATCTTGCCGTTGGCCGAAGAAGTCGCCTACCACCAGAACCCGAGCACCGGCTCGCCAGGCGTCAGTGTCGCCCTGGCCGAACCGGCGTTGTGCGAGGACTACTTCAGCGTCGCCTCGGGCGAGGCCACGTGGGATTTCAACATCCTGGACGCCAATGGCGAATCAATGATCGCCAATGTCCGTGGCGTCGCCTCGTTGGATTACAACCTCAACACGGGCGCACTGGCTCCCATGATGGTGGGCAGCTATGGCCAGACCGAATGGCTGCGCTGCTATTCCGGGCTTGCCGCCAATGCCGGGGAGGATCCCATCAGCCCGGTCGATCCCGACCTGATCCATTCGGACGGTTTCGAAGATCCGGTGATCCCGGCGCTGGCGCCGAACCTGCGGGTGGAGTTCCTCAACGCATCCGCCGATGCGCCTCTCGCCGACGACGTGATCGAGCAGTCCAGCATTTCCGGAAGCGAAGTCGAATTCACCGTCCGCATCAGCAATGTGGGCAACGTCGATGCGCCGGACGTGCGCGTACGGGAATTCGTTCCCACGGCCAGCGCGGGCCTTCGGCCGATCGTGAAGCGCCAGGAGTGTCTGGATCAGGGCAACGGTGGCACGGCTTGCTCCAATGGTACGGGCAGCGCGCCGTTCCGCCAGCTCATCGGCACCTTGCAGGCCGGTGACCATCGCGACTTCAAGTTCAAGCGCCAGGCCTGCCGCGACAGCAGCCCGACCTGCGTGGTGAACAGCCAGGATGGGGCGATCGCCCTGATCCAGGTGGCCGCGTTCGCCCTTCCCACGGCGGTGGAATCGAACTATGCCGACAACAGTCGTGCGTTGCGGATCAAGGTGGTGGACAACATCCAGGTCACCTATCGCGTCAGCACCGACGGCAGCACCTCCAACACGGCTGGCGGCAACATCGGTGTTTCTGCGGCCGGATGCACCAACAGCGGCGGTGTCGTTACCTGCCCACCGGGAACGACAGGGTTGGTGTTCAATGCCAGCGCGAATGGAAACTTCACCTTCACCGGCTTCACTCCCGCAGCCTGCGGTACGGCTTCCGGCGTGAACTTCACGAGCGGGGTGTTCACCACCACAACCGCCGCCAGTTGCACGGTGACCGCCAACTTCCGCACCAGGCCGGTGGTGACGCTCAACGCGTTCGCGAACGGTACGATCAATTCCACCAATCCGCAGACGGTTCATTACGGCGACGGCAATCCGGCCACCACGGCGGACAACGCCGTATTCGTGGTTACGCCCAATCCGGGCTGGAGCGTGGCGAGCGCGACGGGCTGCCCCTCGGCCTCCCATGCGAACAACGGAAACGGAACATGGACGATTACGGCTGAGAACGTGCAGGCACCGTGCGCTTTGACCGTGGGGCTGTCCGAGGCGCAGTACACCGTCGGCGCGATCGTCCTTCCGGGCAGCGACGGCCAGCCGCACGGCACGGTATTCGGCCAGTCCAGTGTGGTCGTCGGGTATCACGCGAATGGCGTGAGCTTCTCCTTCAATGCCCAGGATTCGACCTACTCGGTCGATGGCATCACCACCACCTGCGGAGGCGGGAGCTGGTATGCGCATCCCAACATCCCCTTGCGGTATGTGTTCGATGTGGACGGCGGCGTGATCTCCAGCGATTGCGTGGTGGAAGCGAAGTTCGAGCGCATCCGGCACGATGTGAAGATCGATCCGTTGATGACCGACGCGCTGGCCAATGGCCACATCGAGTTCATCGCGTCCGGAACCACGGAAGTGGTCGATCCGTTCAACGCCAAGGTCGTGCACCAGAGCAACGTGTCCGTACGGATGGTTCCCAAGAGCGGCTACCACTATGTCGGGAACAGCCTGACCGGCTCTGCGGCATGCCACGGCATTGGCGGCGACGCGGTGGGCCCCACCGTCGAGGACACGACCGCAAACGTCGAAGGCTGGCTTGGCCAGATTGATGGGCAGCCGTCGGGCGACCCCATCTGCATGATTGCAGCCTCGTTCGCGCCCAATGCCTATACGGTCAGGGTAAAGTTGGCGGACGGTGAGGACGGTTCCAACGGGACGATCGGTTGCCATTCGGAATTTGCCGCCACGTGCGAGGAGATCCTGCTGGACGAAGAGGATGAAGACAGCCTCGTGACGGAGGTTGTGATTTCGAACGTCGTCCACGGCGCGGGGAACAACGTGAAGGTGCTCATCTCCGGAGTGGGGGGGCATATTCCCTGGATCGATCCGAATGCCTGCGGATTCCAGGCGTTCGGCGCTCCGACGTATCGTTCCGGGCTCGTGACCGGCAATTGCACTTCCACCGTCGAATTCGTCCAATGAGTGCGAACATCGGCTGACCTTTCTGCGATGTCCAGCAATGCAATCAACGCCGGGGCTATCCCGGCGTTGTTTTTTGGAGCAACCATTCGCCATGCCGCCAAAACCCAAGCGCATCGAAACGCTGGCCGCCTGGCTGCAGCAGCCCCGGCGGGAGACCGCTCCATTGCCGGAGCAGGTGCTGGCGGCCATGGGTCAATATCCGCTCGCGCCCGCCGCCGAGGCGGAGCTGGCGCATACGCTGGCCGAACTGGACGTACTGCGCGCCGATAGCGCCACGCTTTCCGCAGCGGCGTTGTTCGCCTGCGTGCCGGAAGCGGAAATCCCCGCGGGCCTGGTGCCGCAGGCGCTGATCGAGGGCCAGCGCGAAGCGGGCAAGGTGTGGTCGATCTACGCCGAGCGCGCCGCGCCGGGCAATGCGGAGGGCTTGCGGCGCCTGCTGCTGGCCATCGTGCGCGATCTGCGCGTGGTGCTGATCCTGCTCACGCGCCAACTGGTGCGGCTGCGCGCGGCCGCCGGGAAACCGTCCGCGGCCACCACCGCGCTGGCGCGGCTTTCCGCCGACATCCATGCCCCGCTCGCCAACCGGCTGGGCATCTGGCAGGTGAAGTGGGAGATGGAAGACCTGATCTTCCGCATCCTGCAACCGGAGACCTACCGCCGCATCGCGCACCTGCTCGACGAGAAGCGCGGCGACCGCGAACGCTTCATCGAGGACGCCAAGCGCCAGTTGCGCGAGGCGCTCGACCAGGCCGGCGTGCATGGGGAAGTCGCGGGTCGCCCGAAGCACATCTTCAGCATCTGGAAGAAGATGCAGCGCAAGCAGCTTGATTTCGACGAGCTGTACGACATCCGCGCCGTGCGCGTGCTGGTGGACGACGTGGCTGCGTGCTACACGGTGCTGGGCCTGGTGCATGGCCTGTGGACGCCGGTGCCGAGCGAGTTCGACGATTACATCGCCAACCCCAAGGGCAACAGCTACCGCTCGCTGCACACCGCCGTGATCGGGCCCTCCGGCAAGGTGCTGGAGGTGCAGATCCGCACCTTCGACATGCACGAGCACGCCGAATTGGGCGTCGCCGCGCACTGGCGCTACAAGGAAGGCGGCGCGGGCGATGCCGAGTTCGAGCGCAAGATCGCATGGATGCGGCAACTGCTCGACGCCGGCAAGGACGAAGGCAACGAGGAAAGCGCGCTGCTGGCCGGGCTTTCGACCGAGCTGATCGAGGATCGAATCTATGCGCTGACGCCGCAGGGCAAAGTGGTCGATCTTCCGCGCGGCGGTACGGTGCTGGATTTCGCCTATCACGTCCATACCGAAGTCGGGCATCGCTGCCGCGGGGCGAAGGTGAATGGGCGCATCGTGCCGCTGACCTTCCAGCCGGCCAGCGGGGATCAGGTCGAAATCCTCGTGAGCAAGAGCGGCGAGCCGCGCCGCGACTGGCTCGTGGCGGGCGCGGGTTATCTGGCCAGCGCGCGTGCCAGGGACAAGGTGCGGGCCTGGTTCCATCGCCTGGATCACGCCCGCAACGTGCAGGCCGGCCGCGATCTGCTGGACCGCGAACTCAAGCGCCTCAATCTGCACCAGATCAATCTCGAACTGGCGCTGTCGCGCTTCAAGCTCGCCAGGCTGGACGATCTGCATGTGGCGGTGGCGCTTGGCGACATCGGATGCAGCCAGGTCGCGCGTGCGCTGCACGAAGCCACGCAGGCGCCGGTCGCGCAAAAACAGGGCGGCACGCTGGCCAAGCCGCCGAAGCCCGCGCGCGGCTTCACCATCGAAGGCGTCGGCAACCTGATGGTGCAACTGGCGCGCTGCTGCCAGCCGGTCGCCGGCGATCCCATCGCCGGGTATCTCACGCAGGGCCGCGGCGTCAGCGTGCATCGCGCCGGCTGCAAATCCTTCGCCGCGCTCGCCGTGCGTTCGCCGCAGCGCGTGTTGCCGGTGGAGTGGGGCCGCGAAGAGGCGCAGAGCTACAGCGTCAACGTCGTGGTGCGCGCCTGGGATCGCAAATGGCTGCTGAAAGACCTCACCAACGTCATCGGCACCGCCAACGTCCATGTCCTGGCGGTGAACTCGCGGCTGGACGAGCGTCGCAACTCGGTGGAGCTGCGCTTCACCCTGAAAGTCGCCGATTTCGAGCAACTGGGCGAACTGCTCGGCAAGCTGACGGCGGTGCCGGGCGTCACGGAAGCCATGAGGGCGTAATGCGGGTCATATGGGTTCCATTCAGCTATCCTGACCCGACCGAACCCCGCCACGGTTGCTGCACGTGATCGAAATCGCCGGATACAAAATCCTGAAAACGCTGGGGCGCGGGGGTATGTCCACCGTGCATCTGGCCTTGCAGGAATCCGTCGAGCGCGAAGTGGCGCTGAAGGTGATGGCCGATACCCTGCGCGGCGACCCGGAATTCGGTGCGCGTTTTTTGCGCGAGGCGCGCATCGCCGCCCGGCTCAAGCATCCGCACGTGGTGCAGATCCACGACGTGGGCATCAGCGGCGACCACCATTTCATCGCGATGGAATACCTGCCCGGCGGGCCGGCCCTCACCCGCAACGGCCCGCCGCGCGAGGTGGGCTTCGCGCTGCGCCTCACGCGCCAGATCGCCACCGCGCTGGGCTATGCCGGTGCGCGGGGCGTGGTGCACCGGGACATCAAGCCGGACAACATCCTGCTGCGCGAGGACGGTGCCGCCGTGCTCACCGATTTCGGCATCGCGCGCGCCTCCGACAACGCCCGCATGACCCGCACCGGCGCGATCATCGGCACGCCGCACTACATGAGCCCGGAACAGGCGCGCGGCCTGCCGCTGGACGAGCGCGCCGATCTCTACAGCCTGGGCGTGGTGCTTTACCAGTTGCTCGCAGGCCAGGTGCCGTACCACGCCGAGGATTCGCTGGCGGTGGGCATCATGCACATCACCGCGCCCCTGCCGCGCCTGCCCGAACGCCTGTCGCGCCTCCAGCCGCTGCTGGATCGGTTGCTGGCCAAGGATCCGGCGCAGCGCTTCCAGACCGGCTTCGAACTGGCCGCCGCGCTGGAGGAACTGGAGTGGAGCAGCGCGGGCGAGGAGGGCACGATGATCCTGCCCCGCACGCCCCAGCCCAACCTGCCTTTCACGCCTGCCACGGTAAGGAGGATGCCCGCGTCGATCCCTTCGCCGATGCCCCCGGCGATTCCTTCGTCCACGCACGGCACACCGGAAGGGCCGCGCCTGGGGCGCATGGACGGTCTTTCCATCGAACCTTCGCGTTCCCGCGCCGGTGCGCGTTCCTCGCGCACGGGCCTTTGGGTCGGCGTGGCGTTCGCGTTCGTGGCGTTGCTGCTTGGTGGCGCGTGGCTGTTCCAGGATCGGCTGCGCGATCTGCTGCCGCAGACGCGCATGAACACGCTGCTGGAACAGGCCGCCGGCGCACTCGTGGAAGATCGGTTGATCGGCGACGCCAACAGCGCGCGCGAACTCTACAACGCCGCGCTCGCGCAGGATCCGGACAGCCTCGCCGCGCGCCAGGGCCTGCAACAGGTCGGCGAACGCCTGCTACGGCGCGCCCGCAGCGAACTGGCGCGCGGAGATGCCGTCGCCGCGCGCGCAGCCTTGCACGCGGCGCGCGAACTTTCGGTTCCCGCCCTGGCCGCCGATGCCGTGCGGCAGGACATCGAACGCGCCGAGGCCGCCAGCATCGAGATCGAAGATGGCCTGGCGCGTGCCCGGGAAGCGCTCGCGCAAGGGCGGCTGGATGCGGAAGGCGATGGCGCCATCGCGCTGTTCCGGCAAGTGCTGCGCGCCGATCCTGGCAATGCGCTGGCGGCCTCCGGTCTGCGCGATGCCTTGTCCGGACTGCTGGCGCGCGCGCAGGCACAGGCCGCCGCCGGCGACCTGGGCGCCGCTGCGCAAACCATCGCACAGGTGGAATCCATCGACGCCGCGCACCTGGGCCTGCCCGAGGCCCGCACCGCGGTGGCGCAGGCGCGCGAACGCGCCAGCCAGGCGCAGGCGCAGCAGTCGGCCGAACGGATCGCGCAGGCCGAAGATGCGTTCAAGCATCGCCGTTACGACGGCCCGGCCGGCGCGCAGGCCCTGTTCCGTGCCGTACTGGCCGCCGAACCCGCCAACGATGCCGCACGCAACGGCCTGCGCAGGATCGCCGCCGCGCAACTGGCGCAGGCGCAGCGCCACATCGACGATTACGAATTCGAGCAGGCGCGCGTGCTGATCGACGAAGCCGCCAGTGCCGATCCGGATGCCCCCGGGCTTGCCGCCACGCGCGCCAGGTTGCGCGATGTCGAGCGCCGCCGCGCAGGCGCTGTGGTGGAGGCTCCGCGTCCGCCCAGCGCTGATCCCGTGCGCATCGCCAAGCTGCTGAGCGATGCCAGTGTCGCCGTCGCCGAAGGCCGCTTCCTCGCACCGCCCGGCGATTGCGCCTACGATCACTACCGCGCCGTGCTCGCGCTCGATCCGGGCAATGCCGCCGCCAATGCCGGCCTGAACGGTTTGCCGGCGAGAATCCGGCAGCGTTTCGAGAACCAGCTTGCCGGCAACCAGTTGCAGGGTGCGCTGGGCCAGATCAACGCCCTGGCTTCGCTTTCGGTTTCCGATCCATCCCTGCCGGGCATGCGCAAGCGCCTGGCCGGACGCTTCCTGGCCTATGCCGCCGAACGCATCGGCGCGGGCGAACTGCAACGCGCGGCCAGGGCCATCGACAACGCCGCCGAACTCGATCCCACGAGTGCGGAGCTGCCGGCGATGCAGGCACGGCTGGAGCAGGCGCGCGGGCGGTAGCTTATGCTTCCTCGAGAGCTTTCGGGCGTGTAGCGGCCCAAGGCTCTTGGACTTCACCCTCAAGCGGGACGCACAGCGGGCACGCTCTCCGCCCTGCGCGATCAATCCACGATATTCCGCAACGCCCGCCGCGCCGCCTCGAACGAAAAATGCTCGCGCACGTTGGCGGTGCCGTGTTCGGAGAGGGTGCTCCACAGCGCCTCGTCGCGATACGCGGCGATCACCTGTGCGGCGAAGTCGCCGGCTTCGGCGGCCACCAGCACATCGCGCCCGGCCTGGGCGAACATGCCTTCCACCGCGACCGGCGTGGCGACCACGGGCTGGCCGTAGCTCATGCTCATGTTGACCTTGCCCTTCACGCCTGCGCCGTAGCGCAGCGGCGCGACTGCGATGCGGCAGCCGTCGAGGAAAGGTTCGATGTCTTCGACGTAGCCGTGGAAGACGACGCCGGGCTGTTCGCCCAGTGCCTTCACTTCCGCCGGGGCCTTGCTGCCGATCAGGTGGAATTGCACCTCGGGCAACTGCTTGCGCACCAGCGGGAAGATGTCGCGGGCGAACCAGGTGGCGGCATCGACGTTGGGCGGATGCTGGTAGCCGCCGACGAACATGAGGCCTTCGCGCTGCGCGTAGCCGCGGCGGCAGCCGGGCACGGCGTGGACGTTGGAGAGGATCGCCACCCGTGCGCCGGGCAGTTCGCGTTCCAGCAGTTCCTTTTCCACCGGGCTGACGACCAGCGTGAGGTCGCAACCTTGCACCAGCGAAAGCTCCGCCTCGCGCGTGGCCGCGGCAGCGCGGGCCAGCGCATCGTCGTTGGCGAGCGCGGCGGCGCGCTGTTCGCGCAGGTAGTGCAGGTCCACGGTGTCGAACACGAGCCTGGCCTTGGGTGCGTGGCGGCGCACGAGATCGACGTAGTGGCTGGCGATGTAGTGGCGCGAGACGAAGGCCACATCGAAGCGTTTTCCGTGCTCGGCGAACCATGCGACGGGGTCGGCCAGCCACGGATGCCACAGCACTTCCACGCCCATCTGCTGCAACTGGCGCGAGTAGCGTTCGAGGTAGGCGCGGTTGTCGGCGAAGAACGTCACCGCGCAGCCTTCGCCCAGCAGCAATTGCAGGATGTTGACAAGGCGCAGCGAGCCCGAATCCTGATCCGGCTGCGGCGTGGTCGCGTCGATCACCAGAACGTGCCTGCGGGCGCGGTGCTGGCGTGCGACGGCAATGTCCGTGCCCGGCGGCGCATGTTTCGCCAATGCCTCGCGCCAGCGTTCGAGGAACTTGATCTGGTTGATCGCCTGGAAGCGCTTGGTGCCGCTGGTGATGTCCGTGCCGGAACTGATGCCTTCGTAGTGCACGACGACGGCGGCCGGCTGGTACAGCACGCGCAGGCCGGCCTGCCGCACCTTCATCGCCAAGTCGGTATCTTCGTAGTACGCCGGGGCGTAGTGCGGATCGAAACCGCCGAAGCCGCGGAACAGTTCGGCGGGGAGCGCAATGGCCGCGCCGGAGCAGTAATCCACTTCGCGCACGAAGTTGTATTCGGGTTTCGCCGGATCGTCGAAGCGGCCGTAGTTCCAGCCCGAACCGTCGGAGAACACGATGCCGCCGGCTTCCTGCAATCGCCCGTCTGGATACACCAGCTTCGCGCCGACCAGGCCCACGTTCCCGTGCTGCGCGAAGGTGCCGATCAGTGCATCCAGCCAGTGATCCTGCACGGCGGTGTCGTTGTTGAGGAACACCACGAACTCCCCGCGCGCCGCCGCCGCACCGGCGTTACAGGCACCGATGAAACCCAGGTTCCGGGCGTTGCGCTGGTAGCGCAGCCCTTCGATGCCGGGCAGGCGCTGGGCGGTTTCGTCGGAGGAGCCGTCGTCGACGACGATGATTTCATGCGCGATGTGGTTCTTGGTCGCGGCCAGCGAGCGCAGGCAGATCAGCGTCGCATCCAGATGGTTGTACACCGGGATCACCACGGAAACCCTTGGCGCATCGGCGCGGGGCAGCACGATGGGCGCATCGCTGGCCTCGGGCACGACGAGCGCTGTGGCCGAGACCGGCGGCGGAACGATTTCGCGCCGGATCCGCATCAGCGTGCCGGCAAGCCCGCGCGTTTTCAGGCTGGCGAGCGTGCGGCGCTGGATCGACGCCAGCCGCTGCCAGCGGAACGCGAGCCGCTGCCGCAGCCCGGAAGCCAGCCGCGCGATGTAACGCAGCGGCCGGGTGAGCTTCCACGAACGGCTTTGCAGGATGCGGTTGCGCTCGGCCTCGAAGGCGTCGCGCTGCACGACGACGGCGTCGAGGTGGCGTTGCAGTTCGTCGCGTTGCCGCGTGGCGTCGATGAGTTGCGCGTTCTGCTCGGCGAGCCGGGCGGTTTCTTCCTGTAGCTGCACGAGATCTTCCTGCATGGAAAGCGCCCAGGCGGTGCGCTCGTCGAATTCCTCGCGCAGACGGGCGTGCAGATGTTTCAGTTCGTCCGCCTCGGCCTGCAGGGCAAGGTTCCAGCGCGTGCGCTCGTCCAGCCGATGTTCCAGCGATGCCGCCCAGCCGGCGCGGCGTTCCAGTTCTTCCTGCTGCTGCCCCAGCCTGGTTTGCGCGGCGGCGATGCGCAGGCGCAGGCCGTGGATGTCCGCTTCCAGTTGGTGCCGCTGCGCGCGTGCGACGGCATCGGTGGGCAGGATTTCGGCGATGGCCGAGGGCGAGGCCGCAGGCGCGTTCGCGGCGAACAGTTCGCCCCAGGCCCGGCCCATGCCTTCCAGTGTGGCGATAGTGGGGGCTGCGGCGCGCAGGCGATCCAGCGCGCTGCGATCGTGTAGCAGTGCGTTCAGGCGATCCGCGATCGCCCCAGGTTCCGGCGCGGCGAGCAGGCCGGTAACCCCATCCTCGATGCGCTCGGCCAGCGCGCCCAGGCGCGGGGCGAGCACGGGAACGCGCAGGCTCCACAGTTCGGAAAGCGTGTAGCTGTAGGTTTCCGGCACGGTGGAAGGCAGCAGCGCGAGATCCGGGGCGAGGCGGGCGACGAGTCCGGGAAGTTCCTCGTGCCGGTAATCCAGCCGTACGTGCACGCGCGGCGTGCCGAAGTAGTTCATGCCGGCGGCGCCGCAACCGAGAAGCACCAGTTCGATGCGCGCATCCAGTTGCGGCAGCAGCGCATCGAGCAGCTCCGCGCCCTTGGCATCGTTGATGCGGCCTGCCACCAGCACGCGCAGGTCGCTGCGCACCGGCGGCTGCCACGATGGAACAGGTGCGGGCCACGGCGCCAGCCCATGCGGGATCACCTGCGCCGGCAGGGCGGCAAGACGCGGCTCGATCCGCACCAGGTTGCGCAGTACGCCGTGGCTGGGCGCGACGAGCGGTGCGTTCGCCTCCAGCAGTGCCGCCACGTAAGCCTCGCGCAAGCTGCGCCAGGCATCGATGCGGGTTTCGGTGAAGCTGCCGCCGTGGGGCTTGAACAGCTTGTCCTTGGCCAGCGGCGCGGCGATGGCATCAAGGCTGAAATCCTTGTTGGCATCGTCGAACCCGTCGTGCAGCGCCGGCCACAGCGGGTAGTAATCGTGGCAGGCGATCACGGTGGGAAGGCCGGTGCGCAGTACGTCCAGGCTATGGCCGATCAGCGAGGACACCACGATCTGCGCCACGGAAAAATCGCGCAGCACACGATGCAGCGCGGCGCGGGCTTCCGTGCTGGAGGCCGCGCTGGCCTCCACCGGCGCATCGAACGGAAAGCTGCGCAGCGGCGGCGCATCGGGCCTCAGGTGCAAATCCAGCGCGATGCCGGTCAAACGGTGTTCGGGCAGGCTGCGCGCGATCAGGGCGAGGTGGTGGCGTTGCGTATCCGCCCGCGTCAGGTCGGCCACGAAGCGCTGCGCCCCGCCGCCCCAGCCGTGCAGGACGTGCAGCACCACGGGCCGGCCATCCAGCCCGATCCACGGCGGAACCGCATCGCCCAGTGCCTCGATCCGGGCGCGCAGCGCGGACGGGGCAGCGTTTTCGTACATGGCTGCCTTGCCGTTCGCCACATCGCCCACGCACAGATGATCCAGCCACGCCGCTTCGATGCCGAAGGGCACGGCCAGCGCGGTTTCTTCCGTGCCGATGGCGGCCAGCGCGGCAGCGCGCCAGTAAGCCAGCCCTCGGCCCAGGGTGCGGGCGGGCACGCATTCGCGTTCGGAAACCGCCCAGCAGCGCGCGTCCACGGTTTCGATGGGAACCTCGCCGGGCAGGCGCAGCGCGGCGGCGTCGAGCGCGCAGATCACGCCGATGCCGGGTGAAGCGGCGACGGCGGCGAACAGGCGCGGCTGCCAGTACGGCGGCAGCGCGGCGCGGGCGTCGATCAGCACCGCATCGCGCCCCGGATGCGCGGCGGCAAACCCGCGCAGTGCCTTGGCCGAGCGGGGCAATACCTGCACCTGCGAGCCTTCGGGAAGCCGCCGGCGCCAGGATTCCAGCGGAACATCCACTCCAGCATCCGCCAGGACGCAGTACACGGGCGCGGCATCGGCGCGGGCGGCAACGGCTGGGTTCAAGAGGGAGGTTCGGTTGTGGCGGAACCGTGAATTATAGATGGCCGAACGCGGGCACGGCGGCGGGAACCGCTCGCAGGACGGCTAAACTTCCGGCTCCCGATTCATGTTTTCCGCCCGTGGCCCGCAAAGCGTCCCCTTCCACCGATCATCACGACTCATCCCTGCCGCGCTGGCGTGCGATCCTGCGTTTCCTGTGGCGCTACGGCCTGCCGACGGCGCTGCTGGTGCTCGGGCTGGCGGCGGGCTTCCTGGTGCCCACCCTGATCGCGCTGGATGGACAGGTGCGCGAGGAATTCGGGCGGCTCACCTGGCAGGAGCCCACGCGCGTGCTGGCGCGGCCCCTGACGCTTTCGCCGGGCCTGCCGATGACCGCCGCCGCGCTCGATGCGGAACTTGCGGCGGCGCGCTTCGTCGAGGATGGGCAGGCGCGCCAGCCTGGTTCCTTCCGCCATGAGGGCGACTATTACCTCATCGCCACGCGCGGCTTTGCCGACATCGACGGCCGCATTGCCCCGGACAAGGTGGAAGTGGAACTGAAGGGCGGGCGCGTCCGCACCCTGCTTTCCGGCGGCCAGCCCGCGCAAAGCGTCCGGCTCGATCCGGCCCGCATCGCCACGCTCTATGGCGAAAAGCAGGAAGACCGCAGGCTGGTGCGCCTGGAAGAAGTGCCGACGCTGTTCCTGACCACCTTGCAGGCGGTCGAGGATCGGGATTTCAAGCGCCATTTCGGCATCGACCTGAAAGGCATCGCGCGCGCGGCGTGGGTGAATCTTCGCTCCGGCGAAGTGAAGCAGGGCGCCAGCACACTGACCCAGCAACTGGTGCGCAACCTCTATCTCACGCGCGAGCAGCGCTTCGGCCGCAAGTTCAGGGAAATCCTCTACGCGCTGGTGATCGAGGCGCGTTTTTCCAAGCGCGCGATCCTGGAGGCCTACGTCAACCAGGTCTATCTCGGCCAGCAGGGCGGGCAGGCGGTGCATGGCGTCGCGGCGGGCGCGGATTTCTGGTTCGGGCGCGATCTGGATCAGCTTTCCGCCTCGGACATCGCCCTGCTGGTTGGCCTGATCCAGGGGCCGTCCGCGCACGATCCGCGCCGCCATCCGGAAGCCGCGCTCGCGCGCCGCAACCTCGTGCTGCAGCAGATGCGCGAGGTCGGCCTGCTGGACGAAGCGCAGTTCCGCGCCGCGCGCGGCGCACCGCTGGGCGTGGCGCGCCGTGCGAATCTTTCGCAGAACCGCACCCCCGCCTTCATGGCGCTGGTGCGCGACCAGTTGCTGCGCGATTACCCCGCCGATGCCTTGCGCGGCGCGGGCCTGACCATCCTCACCACGCTGGTGCCTTCCGCGCAGGAAAGCGCCGAACAGGCGATGAAGGCGGCACTGGCCGAGCTGGCGCGCAAGGACAGGCCGGAACTCCAGGGCGCGCTGGTGCTCACCGACACCAAGCGCGGCGACGTGCTGGCGGTGGTGGGCGCGCGCGACCCGGACGACCACGGCTTCAACCGCGCGCTGGATGCACGCCGCCCGGTGGGTTCGCTGCTCAAGCCCTTCGTCTATCTGCTGGCCCTCGCCCAGCCGGACCGCTACGCGCTCGCGACGAAAGTGGACGATGCGCCGATCGTGGTGCCGCTGCCGGGCCGCAAGACCTGGTCGCCGGACAACGTGGACGGGCGCAGCCACGGCCGCGTGAGCCTGCTTGAGGCACTGACCCGCTCCTACAACCAGGCCACGGTGCGGATCGGACTGGATGTGGGCGTGGATCGGCTGGCGCGCTTGCTGAAAGTGCTGGCGGCCATTGATGCCACGCCGAATCCGGCGCTGTTGCTGGGTGCGGTGGATCTTTCGCCCCTGCAGATGGCGCAGGCCTACCAGTTCATCGCTTCCGGCGGCCAGATGCAGCCCCTGCACGCCGTGCGCGCCGTGCTGAACCGCGAGGGCCAGCCGCTGCAACGCTATGACGCCGATCCCGCGCCCGCCCAGCACGGGGACACCATCGCCGCGCGGCTGGTGGCGCTGGCCCTGCAGGAAACGGTGAAAAGCGGCACCGCCGCGCGCCTGAACGCCGAGGGTCTGGGCTGGATGCAGCCGGCCGGCAAGACCGGCACCAGCAACGACAGCCGCGACAGCTGGTTCGCCGGGTTCACCGGCTCGCATCTGGCCGTGGTGTGGATCGGCAACGACCGCAACGAACCCACCGGCCTGTACGGTTCCACCGGCGCGATGAAGGTCTGGGGCGAACTGTTCCGCCGCTTGCCGAACGAACCCTTGAAGGTACCGATGGAAGGGCTGGATACCGTTTTCGTGGATGCCGAGGAATTCGTGCTGAGCGACGAAGCCTGCCCCGGCGCCAAACCCTTTGTCTTCGTCGAAGGCTACGCCCCGCGCGAATACCGTGGCTGCCCGCTGGCGCAATTCCGGCAATGGCTGGGTGGGGAGCGGGAGGAGGAAACGCAATGAGAACCTTCGGGATCTGCACGGCGGCCCTGCTGCTGGCGGCGTGCGCCGCCAGCCCGCCCGTCGCGCTCGCGCCCGAGCCGCCCGCGCGCGACCTGCTGCTGGAAGTGCGTACCGCCGCGCTCGGCAACGATGCGCTGGACGTGCTTCCGCTGCGCGACCAGGTGGTCGCGGATTTGATCCAGGCCGCGCAACAGCGCGAGATGGAACGCGATTTTCCCGGGGCGGACGCCGCCTTGGCCAAGGCCCTGGATTACGTGCCGACCGATCCGGAAATCGTCCAGTGGCGCGCCGAGCTGGCCTTGGCGCTTGGCCGGCACGAAGCCGCCGCAACGCTGGCGCAGGCCTCGTTCGAGTACGGCCCGAGGCTGGGCGAACTGTGCCGCCGCAACTGGGCCACGCTGCGCATCGCGCGCGAACTGGCCAACGATGCCGAAGGCGCGCAGGCGGCGAGCGAGCACCTGGCGCAATGCACCGTGGCCCCGCCGGTACGGATGTGAGTTCGCGGGAGGCCTTGCTGGAACAGGCGCGCCAGTGCCTTGCCAGCCACCAGCAACAACGCGCCAGCGCACTGTTGCAACAGCTTCTGGCGCAGTGGCCGGAAGACGCGCAGGCCCTGGCGTGGTTGTCGCACCTGCACCCGCGGGATGCCGATCTCGCCTTCCGCGCCGGCACCGCGCTGGGGCGCGCAGGCCGTTTCGACCTTGCCGGAAAAGCCTTCGCACAGGCGCTGGCGCTGCGCCCGCAATGGGCCGATGCGCAGGTGAGATACGGCGATTGCCTGCTGCGGACAGGCGCGCGCGCCGAGGCGAACGCGGCGTACGCGGCGGCGCTGCGCACCGATCCGGCGCGGCTGGATGCGCTGTACGGCCTGCGCGATAGCCTGGCACTCGGCGAGCAGGCGCAGCGGGTGAAGCTCACCGAACGCATCTGCGAGCTTTCGCCCACGCCTGCGCACTTCACCCAGCTTTCCAGCGACCATTACAACCAGGGCGATCTGGAGGCCTGCCACGCGGCATTGGACGCGGCCCTGGCGCGCGATCCCGATTTCGCCCCGGCGCGCTGGCAGAAGATGCAGTGGCCGCAGTGGTTCGCACCGCCCTCGCAGGAAGAGGCGGATCGCTTCATACGGCACTGGCGCGACGGGCTTGCCGTGTTCGAGCAGCGCGCCGCGCAGGCGGCAAGCGACGAACACCTCCACGCCTGCCCGGCTTTCGCGGGGGCCTTCCATCGCCATTACCTGCCCGATGCGGATGCCGACCAGCCGCGTTACGGGCGATTGCTGCGCGCGCTGGTGACGCCGCGCCACCCCGATGCGCCGCCACCGCCGAAGCGCCAGGGCAGGAAGCGCATCGCGATCGTCACCTCGCACCTCTTCTGGCACACCGTCTCGCGGCTGTTCGTGCCGCTGCTGGCGCGGATCGACCCGGCGCATTTCGAACTGCACGTCCTCAGCATCGGCCAGGTGCTGCCGCAATGGCGCGACGCCCTCAAGCACGCGCATATCCACGACGCGCCCCGCGCCCCGGTCGCCTGGGGCGCGTTTTTGCGGCAGTTGCAGCCGGATCTGGTGCTGTACCCGGAAATCGGGCTGGAAATATCCACGCAATGGCTGGCTTGCCAGCGTTTTGCGCCGGTGCAGGCGGTGCTGTGGGGGCACCCGGTCACGACGGGGCTTTCCAGCATCGACGTGTTCCTCGGCAACGAGGCGATGGAGCCGGCGGATGCGCCGCGCTTCTACACGGAAAAACTCGTGCGCCTGCCCGGTTTCGGCCACGGCTTCACGCCCGATGGAATCCATGAGCGGCATCCGGCAAGCCCACGGATCGATGCCGATGGCGGCCTGGACATCCTGTGCGCGCAAAGCGCCTTCAAGCTGTTGCCCGAACAGGACGATCTGTTCGCGCGCGTGCTCCAGGCCGTGCCCGATGCGCGCCTGCACCTTGTCCCGCACCCGAATCCGCAGGCGCGCGAACGCCTGCGCCAACGCATGCTTCCGGTGCTGCGCGCGCACGGCGTGGACGCCGGGCGCGTGGAGATGCATCCGCTGATGCCCTTCGAGGATTGGCTGGCGCTGGCCGCGGGCTGCGCCCTGCATCTGGACAGCCTGGGCTTTTCCGGCGGCATGACCTCCTTCGACTTGTGCGCCATCGGCCTGCCGGTCGTCACCTTGCCCGGCCGGACCATGCGCAGCCGCCAGACCAGCGCGATGATGCAGGCCCTGGAACTGCCGGAACTCGTCGCCGCCGATCCCGACGACTATGTCGCCAAGGCCGTCGCCCTGGCCCGCGACCTGCCGCGCTGCCAGGCGTTGGCCCAGCTCATCCGCGAACGCAGCGAGCGGCTGTGGAACGGCGACGCCGTGGCCGATGCGTTGAACCGCTTTCTCCTCGAAGCCACGGCGGGCTGATCCGGATTTGGCACCGCGCGCGAAGCATCGGCGCGCGGGCAGCTTCTACAATGCCGCGCTTTGCGTCCGCGCCGGAGAGGCTCGTGGAAGGATTCTGGATGTTCCCGCTGCTGGGCGTGGCGGCCGGTATCGCGGCGGGTTTGCTCGGCATCGGCGGCGGCCTGATCCTGGTGGGTGCATTGACGTGGCTGCTGCCGCTGCATGGCATTCCGAAGGAGGCGGCGATGCACGCCGCGCTGGCCAGTTCGCTGGCCAGCATCGTGCTGACGGCGGCATCCAGCGCGCGTTCCCACCATGCGCGCGGCAGTGTGATGTGGCCGACAGTGGCGTGGATGGTGCCGGGCCTGGTGATCGGCGGTTGGTTCGGTGTCGCTTTCGCGGTGCGGCTGGATGGGCAAGTGTTGCGCTGGATCGTCGCCGGTTACTGCCTCCTGATCGCGGTGCAGATGCTGCTGGGCAAGGACAGAAGTGCGCAGCGGCAGGGCGGGGATATCGCCGCGCCGCGAGGCTGGCCGATGAGCGCGGCGGGCGTGGGCATCGGCGCGATGAGCGCGGTGGTCGGCATCGGCGGCGGCAGCATGACGGTGCCCCTGCTGGTGTGGCGCGGCGCAAGGCCGGTGCGCGCGGTGGGAACCTCCAGCGCCTGCGGCATCTTCATCGGGCTTGCGGCCGCCTTCGGCTACGCGTTCAACGCGCCTGCCGGTGCGCTGCCCGGCCATGCCGTGGGCTACGTCTATCTGCCCGCCGCGATTGGCGTTGCCATCGCCTCGGTACTGGCCGCGCCGCTCGGGGCGAACCTCGCGCACCGGCTCAGCGGCCTGGCCTTGAAGCGCGTGTTCGCAGGGTTCATGGTGGCCACCGGCCTGAGCGTGGCGCTTGGCGGTTGAACGGGAGAATGCGATGACGAAACAGGCCTGTGCGCTGGTGACCGGCGCTTCCAGCGGCATCGGTGCGGCCATCGCGCGGCAATACGCGCAGCGCGGCGTGCCCCTGGTGCTTACCGCCCGCCGTGCGGATCGACTGGAAGCGCTGGCCGAGGAACTGCGCGCCAAGGTGGATTGCGTCGTGCTCGCCGCCGATCTGGCCGATCCGGCGGCACCGGCGATGCTGGCGGATGAAATCCACCGCCGTGGCCTGCGCATCCGCATCCTCGTCAACAACGCCGGTTATGGCGTCGCCGGGCGCTATCGCGTCAACGACTGGCCGACCCATGCGGCGTTCCTGCAGGTGATGATCGGTGCGGTCAGCGAACTGACGTGGCGGCTGCTGCCGGACATCCGCGAAAGCGGCAACGGGCGCATCCTCAACGTGTCGTCGGTTGCGGGGTTGGTGCCCGGCGCCGACGGGCAGACGCTGTACGCACCGGTGAAGGCGTACATGGTGAAGCTGAGCGAATCGCTGCATCTGGAAAACCTCGACCGCGGCGTGCACGTCACCGCGCTGTGCCCTGGCTTCACCTTGTCGGAATTCCACGATATCACCGGCACCCGCGCGATGATGGACAAGCTCTCCGGCAGCATCTGGCTGAAGGCCGACGACGTGGCGCGCGCCGGCATCGAGGCGGTCGAGCGCGGACAGGTGATCTGCGTGCCGGGCTGGCGATACAAGCTGGTGGTGTTCGTCGCCAGGCACCTGCCTTCGTCATGGATGCTGGCGTTGATGAAGCGCAATTCGCGCAAATACCGAAAGGTGGATTGAATCGCGCCGCATGGCCCCCGCACGGGCCCGATGCCATCAGCGCATCACCACTCCGCCGCGCTCGTCTCTTCCACCCGGCTGAACGCCGAATGCTGTCCCGGTTCCGGCGCATCGTTGCCGGTGGAGAAGTATGCAACGCCGGTGCCAGCCTTGGGATCCACCCACAGCCCCGCCAGCAGGCCGTAGGCGTTGCCGCTGTGGCCGAAGCGCGGCACGCCATCGTTGAAGGGGTTGTCGCCGCAGCCGGGCAAGCCCGTGGCGAGGAGGTGGACGGCCAGGCCATAGCGGCAGGTGAACCCGCCCTGGGTGCGGATGGGGTCGTCCTCCTCCAGCGTGAGGCCGTTGCTGCCGTCGTAGCTCCATGCCGGGCCGATCATCGCCTGTACCGATTCGGGCGTGAGCAGGCGCACCCCATCAACGCTGCCTTCGCCCAGCAGCAGGCGGCCGATTTTCGATAGATCGCTTGCGGAGATGCGCAGGCCGCCCTGTGGGCCGAAGACGTTTGCCGCCGCCCCGGCGCGCCATTTCGACAGATCGCAACTGCCGTCGCTGGCCCGGGTGATGCCGCAGGCGGGCTTCCTGCCCTGGTTGTCGTCCACCTCGGGCTGGCCTTCGCTATACAGCACCACGGCGCGCACGGCGGTGGCTTCATCGCAGCTGGGCCAGCCGTAGCAGGCGGTGAGGCCCAGCGGTTTGATGACGAGGCGCTGCATCAACAGATCCAGTCGTTCGCCGGTGGCGCGTTCCATCGCCGCGCCGATCAACGGGAAGCCGACGTTGGCGTAGCGCCAGTAGGTGCCGGGCGCATGTTCTGCGTCCCATGCTTTCGGGTCGTCCAGCAGGGTGCGGAATTCGCCGTCCAGCGGTATCTGCCAGTAGCCGGCGGCATCCGTCAGGCTGGCGGTGTGCGAGAGCAGCAGGCGCAGGGTGATGGGCGAATCGGGGAACGCGGGATTGCGCAGTGGCCAACCCAGCGCATCGGAAACGTCGGCGTCCAGATTCAGCTTGCCTTGCTCCACCAGCCGCATCACGCCGATGGACAGCACCAGCTTGGAGATCGAGGCGATCCGCACCGGATCGTCGATGGTGATGGCGCGTCTGGTGGCGGGATCCGCATAGCCTTCGGTGCGGGTGGCGGTGATGCCGTCGCGGTCGAAGGCGACGCGCACGCGGGCCTGCGGCGAGACGGGGGGCGGCTCGGCGGCCTGGGCGATGCCGAGGCAGGCCAGCAGCGCCAGTGCCGGCAGCCGGGGGAGGCGATGCGTCATCGGGTGATCTCCTCTGGAGTGGTTTCGCGTCGCCTTACTTGAGCTTGATCTCTCGCAGCCGTTCCTGCAGATAGCCTTCCGCGGTGATTGCTTCGGGATATCGGCTGGGGTTGTCCGGGGTGATGCAGGAAGGCAGCACGTCGATCAGGAAATCCGGGTTCGGGTGCAGGAAGAACGGGGTGGAGTAGCGCGGTTGGCGCGCCTTGTCGCCCGGCGGGTTGACGACGCGGTGCGTGGTGGAAGGGTACACATGGTTGGTGAGGCGCTGGAGCATGTCGCCGATGTTGACGACGATGGTGTCCGCATCCGCCGTGAACGGTACCCAGTCGCCCTTGCGCGAGAGCACTTCCAGACCTTCGGCGCTGGCACCCACCAGCAGGGTGATGAGGTTGATGTCCTCGTGTGCGCCGGCGCGAACGTTCGGTACGTCCGGCGTAGTGATCGGCGGGTAGTGGATCGGGCGCAGGATGGAGTTGCCTGCGTTGGTCTTGTCGGCAAAGTAGTCTTCCGGTAGGTCGATGTGCAGCGCCAAGGCGGAAAGCACACGCGAACCGAGCGCATCCAGCGCGTTGTAGAGCGCCAGCGCGCGTTCCTTGAATTGCGGCGCTTCCGTTGGCCAGAGGTTGTCCGCCATCACCTCGCGGTAGCGGCTGCCGGCGGGCAGTTCGCGCCCGACGTGCCAGAACTCCTTGAGGTCGAAATAGGCGTTGCCCTTGGCGGTTTCGATG
>CAZHXV010000010.1:0-31623 GCA_964536455.1 uncultured Aquimonas sp. | reverse complement strand
AACATGGTGCGCGTCGTCGAAGTGGGCGGCTCGCTCGAGGATACCCTGAAGCGGCTGGCCGAGTACCTGGAACGCTCCAAGGCGCTGCGCGAATCGGTGATCAATGCGCTGATCTACCCCAGCATCCTGGTGCTGATGGTGTTCGGCGCGCTGGCCCTGCTCTTGGGCTACGTGGTGCCGCAGTTCCTGCCGCTGTTCGAGGACATGGACGTGGAAATGCCGCTGCTCACGCAGATCGTGATGCTCGCCGGCAACGTTGTGCGCGGCTACTGGTGGCTCATCGTCGCGGCTCTGGTCGTCGGCGTCTGGCTGTTCCGGCGGCAACTGGCGGAGCCGGAGAGAAAGCTTGCCTTCGACGGCTGGATCCTGAAGCGCGGCCTGCTCGGCAGCCTGTTCACGAAACTGGAAACCGCGCGGCTGGCGCGCACATTGGGAACTTTGGTGCGCAATGGCGTTCCATTGCTTACCTCATTGAGCATTGCACGCAATGTGATGGGCAACACCGCCTTGTCGGGCGCGGTGGAAACCGCCACCGGCGAGGTCAAGACGGGCGGCGGGCTGTCGCTGGCGCTCTCGCGCAGCAAACTGTTCCCGCGCCTGGCCCTGCAGATGATCGCGGTCGGCGAGGAATCGGGCGAGCTGGATACGATGCTCACCAAGGTCGCCGATACCTTCGATCTTGAAGTGAAGAACACGGTGGAACGCCTGCTGGCCGCACTGGTGCCCGCCGTCACCGTCTTCATGGCCGGGGTCGTGGCGCTCATCATGATGGCGATCCTGATTCCGATCTTCAGTCTCACCAATGCGGTTGGTTAAAACTTCGAGGGATGCACATGAACAAACAGCTCGGCATGAACAAGCAACGCAACCTTTCCATCGCCGCTCGGCAGCAGGGCTTCAGCCTGATCGAAATCCTGATCGTGGTTGCGCTGATCGCGGTGATCGCGGGCATGGTCGCCAACCAGGTGTTCGGCGGTCAGGACAAGGCCAAGTACAAGCTCGCGGTTGCCGATGTGACCTCGCTCGCGGCCAAGGTCGAACAGTTCGAGATGGATACCGGCAGCCTGCCGCAGCGGCTGGAAGACCTCCTCACCTCGCCCGGCAACACCAAGGGCTGGCTCGGGCCGTACGTGAAGGAAGCCTCGCTGAAAGACCCCTGGAACACGTCCTACGAATACCGCGTCGCCGACCGCAAGTTCGTCATCACCAGTTACGGTGCCGACAAGAAATCCGGTGGCACCGGCGTGGATGCGGACATCACCAGCGAATAAGGCCGCGCTTGGCCGATGCGATGACTCGTCCCCTGCCACCGCGCCGCGTCCGCGGCTTCACGCTGGTCGAGATCATCGCCGTGGTCGCGCTGATCGCGCTCGCCATGACGCTGGTGGCGGTGACGGTGGGCGACGGCCTCACCAACGCCAAGGTGAAGGCCGCCAGCCGCGATCTGGTCGCCGCATTGCGCTACACCCGTGGGCAGGCCATCGTGAAGCGCGAGCCGATGGCGCTGGCGGTGGACGTGGATGGACGCCGCTACCGCGCGCCCGGCAGGAAGTGGGTGGAACTGCCCAAGGAGATGGAAATAAAAATCCTCACTGCGCGTTCGGAGATGGAAGGCGAGGGCATCGGCCGCATCCGCTTCTATCCCGACGGCGCCTCCACCGGCGGCAACATCGAACTGTTCCGGGGCGAGGCGGTGTGGCGCATCGACGTGAACTGGCTGACCGGCGAAGTCGCGCTGTCCGACGGGCAGGACGGCGCATGAAAACCCAGCGCGGCTTCACCCTGATCGAGGTGGTGATGGCGTTCTCGCTGCTGGCGGTGGGCCTTGGCATCGCCATGCAGATCGCCGTCGGCGCGATGCGCCAGACGCGCAACGCCGCCGAGTTCACCGAAGCCTCGCTGTACGCGCAATCGCTGATCGACACCCTGGGCGTGGCCGAACGCCTGGAGCCGGGCCAGGAGTCGGGCAGGTTCGGCGAACGCTACCGCTGGGAATTGATCGTGGAGCCGTACGAAGTACAGCCGGTGACGACGGCCACCGGTGCGGTCACCGGCGGCCTGGTGCAGGCGGACATGCTGCCCACGGTGGAAATGCTGCGGCTGGAACTGGTGGTGAGCTGGGAGCGCGGCAACCACACCCACGAGGCGCGCTACGTCACCCTGCGCGCGATGACGCCGCAGCCCTTATGAGCCGCAACGACTCCAACCGTAGAGCCGGGCTTGCCCGGCTGCCCTTGCCTTTTTCGGAGGCATCCAAGCCGGGCAAGCCCGGCTCTACGAAAGCGCTTGTGAAACGCTGGGATTCCACCGAGCGCGGTTTCACCCTGATCGAGGTGCTGATCGCGCTCACCCTGCTCGCGCTGCTGATCTCGATGGGCTTTGCAACGATCAGAAGCTCGGTTTCCGCCACGCGCAGCGGCGAACGCATCATTGCCCACACCAACCAGGTGCGCACCGCGCAGGAGTTCCTGCGGAGGCAGTTGGCCAATGCGATGGCGATTCCGTTCGAGCGCATGGAGGACATCGGCGAGAACCGCGTCTTCGTCGCCGATGCCAACGAGCTGCGTTTCGTCGCGCCGATGCCCGGCCACCTCTCGCGCGGCGGGCCGCATGTGCAATGGCTGATGCTGGAGCGCGGCGCAAATGGCTACCGTGTGCTGTTCGATCATCATCAGTTGAACGGTTACGACCCGGACAACCCCAAGGGCGGGGACAAGCGCCCGCCGGTGCTGGTGCTGGAAGGGTTGGCGCGTGCCCGCTTCGAATACCGGATGCTGGATGAAAACGGGGAACTCACCGACTGGTCTTCGACCTGGGAAGATCCGCAGCGCCTGCCGCTGATGGTGCGGCTGGCGGCGGAATACGACAAGGACGAGAACCGCGACTGGCCCGATCTTGAGATCGCGGTGATGGCGGGCAGCGCCATGCCGATGATGTTCGCCGCCCGTCCGGGCCGGCGGGTGCCGCCGGAACCCAATCCGGAAGGCCGGCTGGAATGAGCAGGATCGCCGCCCGCCGCAGCGCGCAGCGCGGTGTTGCCTTCATCATCGTCATCTGGCTGATGGCGCTGCTCACCATCCTGTTGGGCGCGTTCGCACTGATGGCGCGCACCGAAGGGATGCAGGCGCGGCACATGTACGACACCACCACCGCGCGCTATGCGGCAGGCGCGGGCATCAACGAGGCGGTGTATTTCCTCGCGCAGGGCGATCCGGTGCAACGCTGGATTCCCGATGGCCGGCCCTACGAATTCCCCTTCGAGGATGCCGCCATCACGGTGGAAATCACCGACGAATCCGGCCTGGTGGACATCAATGCCGCCGACATGGGCTTTCTTGCGGAACTGTTCGTCGCCATCGGCGTCGAACCGAACGAAGCCGCCGCGCTGGCAGCGGCGATACAGGACTGGCGCGATGCCGACGATCTGGTGTCACCGGAGGGCGCGGAACTGCCCGAATACGAAGCGGCGGGGCTGGATTACGGCCCCGCCAACGCGCCGTTCTCCCTGGTGTCCGAACTCTTGCAGGTGCTGGGCATGACGCCGCAACTGTACGAGCGGCTGCGCCCGATGCTCACCATCTATTCCGGGCAGGCCCGCCCGAATCTGGCCTATGCGCCCGCGCAGGTCATCCAGGCGATCCCCAGCATGAATCTGGAACTGGCGCAGCAGATCGTGCAGCAGCGCCACGCCTGGGATCCGGCTTCCGGTGCGCCGCCGCCGATGCTGCCCGACGGGACCGCACTGATGGCGTCCGGCGGAACCGGCACGTATAGTATCCAGTCCCGCGCGACGCTTCCGAACGGGGCGTGGACGCAGATCGACGCCACCATCCGGATGGGCGGGGGCCTGGCGTCCGGCCTGGCGTACACCGTTTTGCGCTGGCAGGACGGCGAACCTGCTCCCGAAGATTCATCAAATTCCCCAGATGGCACTCACTGAACAGCTCTCGCAGCCGCTGCGCCGCCTTCGTGCGCGCTACGCCCAAAGCCCGTTGCCGCGCTTCCTGCGCTGGTGGGGCGGGGAGCTGCGCGCGTTGTTGCCCGAGCGCTGGCGGCAGCGTTTCGAGGTGGAGGAAAGCTGGATCCTGCTGCGGCGCGAGGGCGATGAAATCCAGGTGCTGCGCCAGCGCGGGGCGATGCGGGCCGAACTGGGCCGCCTGCCCGCGCAGCCGCCGGAAGCCCTGCCGGGTGCGCTTTCCGATCTGCTGGGCGAGGATGCGCGCGGCTTCCGCCGGGCGCTGCTGCTGCCGCCCGAGGCGATCCTGCGCCGCACGCTCACCCTGCCGGCCGCCGCGCTGGAAAACCTTTCCACCGTGCTCGGCTTCGAGCTGGATCGGCAAACCCCGTTCAAGCCGGATCAGGTGCGCTTCGATTCCCGGGTATTGCCGCACGATGCCGAGGCAAAACAGGTTCCCGTGCAGTTCGCGCTGGTCACGCGCGAGCGGCTGGCGCGCGAACTGGCCCAGATCGACGGATTGGCCACGTCGCTCAGCGTGGTGGATGCCGCCGATGCGCAGGGCAGCCGCGCCGGGTTCAATTTCCTGCCGCCGGAACAGCGCGTCGGCAAGCGCCATGCCTTCGCCCTGGCGATGGCCGGCCTGATCGGGCTGGCGCTGGTGTTCTGCCTGCTGGCGCTGGCCAGGATCAACGACAACCGCCGCGAACTGATCGCCGAGCTCGAACGCAAGGTCGAGGAAAGCCGCAACGAAGCGCGCGCTGCAACCAAGCTGCGCGACGAACTGGAAAGCGCGGCAGCCGGCGCGAACTTCCTGGCCATCGAAAAGGCGCGCCAGCCGGCGATGCTGCTGCTGCTCGACGACCTCACCCAGCGCCTGCCGGACGATACCTTCCTGGAGCGGCTCTCGGTGACGCGCGGCGAAGTTTCGATCAGCGGCCAGAGTTCGCAGGCTCCGAAGCTGGTGGAACTGTTGCAGGCCAGCCCGACCCTGCGCGCCGCGGCGCTCTCCGGGCCGATCCAGCCGGATCCCCGAAGCGGCAAGGATCGCTTCAACGTCACGGGCCGCTACGGGCCGGAACAGGAGGATGCCCATGCGTCTGCTCCCTGATCCCCGGCATGGCCGCGTGCTGGCCGTGGTGTTGGTGTTGATCGTGCTGCTGCTGGTGTATCTGCTGGGCATCCACTGGTGGTTCGTCGCGCCGCAGCGCCAGTACCGCAGCCAGATCGCCGAACTGCGCGCCGAGGAAGCGCGCTTTCGCGCGATGGCGCAGCAGCGCGATGCGATCCGCGATGCGCTGGCGCAGGTGCGCCAGTTCGACGTGGAGAATCCCGGCTTCCTGCCGCAGGCCAGCTTCGATCTCGCGGTCTCTGCGCTGATCCAGCGCTTGCAGGAGCAGATCGACGGCCTCCAGGCGGGTGATGCCTGCACCCTGGTGAGCCGCACGCCATCGCGCGTCACCGCGCGGCGCGGCGAAGAAGCGCCGGAGTTCGAGAAGGTCACGGTGAAAGTGCGGATGCGCTGCGAGATGGAATACTTCGGCACGCTGCTGCACGGGCTTGAGAGCAGCAGCCCGCAGTTGTTCGTCTCCGAACTGACCATCGTGGGCCGGCGCGGTACGGCACCGGTGCGCGGCCAGCCGCAGCAGGCCGGCAGCCTGGACGTGAATTTCGACATGTACGGCTACCTGCCGCGCGCGAGGAATCCCTGATGCTGCGCCGCCTCCCGCCCGCGCAACGCCTGCCGGTGCTGCTGGCCGCGGTCGGCGCGCTGTGGGCGCTGTTGTTCCTGGTTGCCGCCCTCGCCGGGCTGGGCGGGCGCTTCCGGCTGCATCCGGACGACCCTTCCCAGGTGCCGCCATTGCCGAGGATCGATCTTTCGCAGGCGCGCAGCCCGCTGGAAACGCTCGACGCCTATGCCCAGATCGGCCAACGCCCGCTGTTCAATCCGGATCGTCGCCCCGTACCGCCGGCGGATGGCTCGAATGCCGAAGCGGAAGTTGCCCCGCCGGCTGCCCCGACGCCGCTCGATGTCACGCTCACCTCCGTCGTGATGACCGGTGCGATCAAGATCGCCATCGTCACCGACAACAGGAACGGGACCAGCCAGTCGGTCAAGGTCGGCGATGTGCTGAGCGGCGATTCATCCGATTGGAAGCTCGTGGAACTGGCGCCGCGAAAAGCGGTCTTCGAGGGGCCGCAGGGCCGTTCGGAAGCGGATTTGAGGGTGTTCGACGGCAGTGGCGGCCAGGCCCCGACGCCCACGGCGGCGGCGGCGCCCGAGCAACCCAAGGGGCAGCGCGCCGCGCCGCCACCGCCGGAGCCGGCGGGCAATACGGCGCCGCCGCAACCCGAAGGCGAACAGATGACCCCGGAACAACGCTCCGAAATGATCCGCAAGCGGATCGAGGAACGCCGCCGGCAGATGCGCGAAGAAGCCGAGCGCACCAACCGCAAGTAGGATCAGACGATGCGCAAACCCACCTCATCCACGAACGCCACCGCGCACCGCGCGGCCTTCGCCGCGTTCACCCGGCTGGCCACGCTTTGCGCCGTGCTGGTGCTCATGGCCGGCTGCGCCACTACGCGCGGGGAGCGAACGGATTACGGTTCGCGCGCATCCGCCGTGCAAGCCTTCGCCGCCGAATCCGTCGCCTCCGCAGCGGTGGGCCAGAACCTTCCGCCGTCCGCGCCGGATCCGGAAACCGAGGCCGCACTCGACGCCTCGCCGCACGAATTCCAGCCCGGCACCGGCGTGTTCATCAATGAAGGCCTCTCGCGCCAGCCCGCGCCCGGCCCTGGTGTCACCGGCGATGTCACCTTCAACTTCGAAGGCGAATCGCTGCACGCCGTGATCAAGGCCATCCTCGGGGATTTCCTGCAACAGAACTACGTCATCGCACCCGGCGTCTCGGGCAACGTCACCTTCTCCACCGCCAAGCCGCTGCGGCCGGATCAGGCGCTTTCCATCCTGGAAATGCTGCTGCGCTGGAACAACACCACGATGGTCTGGCAGGACGGCCGCTACACCATCCTGCCGGTGGCCCAGGCGCTGCCCGGCAACCTCACCCCGCGCACCGGCCCGCTGCAGAACATGCGCGGTTACGAGGTGCGCGCCGTACCGCTCCAGTACATCTCCACCGTCGAGATGGAAAAACTGCTCAAGCCCTACGCCAAGCCGGAAGCGGTGATCAACATCGATCCGGCGCGCAACATGCTGGTGCTGGCCGGCTCGCGCGCGGAACTGGAAAACTACCTGCACACCATTTCCATCTTCGACGTGGACTGGCTGGAGGGCATGTCGGTCGGCGTCTTCAACCTGACCCAGGCCGAAGCCGCCAAGACCGTCGGCGAGCTGGAAAAGATCTTCGGCGACGGCAGCAACACGCCGATGGCCGGCATGTTCCGCTTCATGCCGCTGGAAGGCATCAACGCCATCCTCGTCATCACCCCGCAACCCAAGTACCTTTCGCGCATCGCCGAATGGATCGAGCGCTTCGACCTGGGCGGCGGCGAGGCCGGGCAGCGCCTGTTCACCTACGCGGTGAAGAACGTCAAGGCCGCCGATCTGGCCACCACGCTGGCCGATGTGCTCGGCACCAGTGCGCCAACCGTCCGCAGTTCGAGCCAGGCGGGCGCGGTCGCACCGGGCCTTGAGCCGGTGGAAATCCGTTCGGTCGGCGCCGATGGCAGCACCTCGCCGCCGCAGCGCAACCAGAACCAGCAGAACCGCCGCCGCAATGCTGAAACCCGCGGCAACGCGAACTTCACCGGCGGCGACGGTGGCCCGGTGGTCGATTCCGCCGGTGGCATTTCGCTTGGCGCGAGCGAGGAAGTGCGCGTCTCGGCGGTGGAGGAAAGCAACATGCTGCTGGTGCTGGCCACCTCCTCGCAGTGGACGTCCATCCAGCGCGTCATCGAGCGGCTGGACACGATCCCGTTGCAAGTCCACATCGAGGCCAAGATCCTGCAGGTCTCCCTCAACGATCAGCTGCGCTACGGCGTGCAGTGGTACTTCGAGAACGCCATCGGCGGCGAGGGCGGCCTGGGCGACAGCTATCGCGAGATGGCGCGGAACCGTTCGGGCTGGGGCGATCTGGCGGGCAGTGTCGTCGGCGGCAACCTGAGCTGGACCTTCCTCGGCCCGAACATCGCTGCCATCGTCACGGCGCTGGATTCGGTTTCGCGCGTGAACGTGCTGTCGATGCCGTCCATCGTCGTGCTCAACAACAAGGCCGCCAGCATCAACGTCGGCACTCAGATCCCGGTGAACAGCAGCTTCATCAACACCGGTACCGGCAACTCCAGCACCCAGACCTACGTGCAGTTCCGCGACACCGGCATCACGCTCACCGTCACCCCGCGCGTCAATCCCGGCGGCCTGGTGTTCATGGAGATCGACCAGCAGGACAGCACGCCCGGCGATGCGGGCGACGCCATCGGCGGCAACGTCCCGGTCGATCAGCGCAAGATCAAGACCGAGGTCGCGATCCAGTCCGGCCAGACCATTCTGCTTGGCGGCCTCATCAAGCAGACCGACACCAAGGGCCACAGCGGCGTGCCCGGGCTGAGCCGCATTCCGGTGATCGGCGGCCTGTTCGGTAGCCGGAGCAACCTCACCAACCGCCAGGAATTGCTGGTGATGCTCACCCCCACCGTGATCCGCAACAGCGACGAAGCGCGCCGCCTCACCGAGGATTATTCGCGCCAGTTCCGCGCGCTGGAGCCGATGCGCCTGCAGAAAGCGCGATCCACCGATGTGGAAGCCATTCCATACCCCGAACAAGACAGGAGCGAACTCCCATGATCCGCAAGACCTTGCTGCTGGCGGCCCTTGCCGCCTTCCTCGCCGCCTGCGGCGCGACCGCGCCGGAGAAGAAGACGGCCGTTTCCGGGCTTTCGCCGGAAGAGGCCGTAGCACTGCGCGCCAAGGAGCGCTGGGGTCTCATCATCGCCAAGGAGTACAGCAAGGCCTACGAGTACCTCTCGCCCGGCACCCGCGCCACCACCCCGGTGGATGCCTACATCCGCCGCCTGCTCGGCACCCAGGTGCGCTGGTTCGATGCCGGCGTGGAATCGGTCGAGTGCGAAGAGCCGGATATCTGCAAGGCCCGGGTCAAGCTCAAGTACAAGGTGCGCACCCCGATGATGGGCATCAGCGAGATGGAGGCGTCCAGCCCCGTCACCGAATCCTGGCTGCTCAGCGATGGTCAGTGGTACCACCTCCCGGACAAGACCGGGCGCTGAAATCCACTATGCTCGACGATGTGGGGGGGCGGGCAGGGATGCCGGTTGCCCAGAGGGTGGAAGGCGCTCCGGTTCGGAACGGTTCATGTTTTTGGCTCCAAGTCGCGTGAATCACGTCCTTGGGTGGCCGGAGTGCCCGGGACAGTGTGATGTGGATGTCCGTCAAGGGGCTTGACGGACGTTGCAACAGGCAAAGCAGTATGCCTATACTTCGCCCTGCTACATCCCGGACGGTGCGTGCGGCGTTCGCGCCGGGCTTGACTGATCGGGATGTGGGCAGAAAAAAAGCCCTGTGTTTGAACACTTAGGAGTGTTGTATGAAGAAGAACTCGCTTACTTCGGCCATCATCGCTGGCGTCGCCGGCGTTGCGGGCCTGGCGGGCGTGGCCAATGCCGTCAACCTCAACCCGGATGGCATCGGTCAGGTCCTGCTGTACCCCTACTACACCGTCAACGGTGGCAACTCCACGCTCGTCACGGTGGTCAACACCGCCGACGTGGCCAAGGCCGTCAAGGTTCGCTTCCTCGAGTCCCTGAACTCGAAGGAAGTCCTCGACTTCAACCTGTACCTCTCCGCGCACGACGTGTGGACGGGTGTGGTGTCGGAGATCAACGCTAACGGCGATCCGGGTCTCACCACCGACGACCATTCCTGCATCGCGCCGAACAACGTGATGACCACCCCGCAGCCGTTCCTCGGCTACGAGTTCACCAACTGGCTGCCTGACAAGCTGGGTCGTACCGCCGCCGCTGCCGCGCAGAACAAGTCCCGTATGCGTCAGGGCCACCTCGAAGTCATCGAAATGGGTGACCTCGGCGGTGTTCCGGCCGAAAGCGCGACGCACATCAACGGCACGCCGAAGAACTGCGCCTACTTCCACAACCAGTGGGTGAGCAGCACTGCTGGCACGTGGCTGTCCGAGGCCGGTGGCGTCATCGGCACCGTCGGCAAGGGTCTGCACGACGTCTATCCGCCGGGTTCGGGTTCTATCAGTGACGGTACCGGCACAACCTGTGGCGCAACTACGCCTTCTGCTGCAGGGGCCGCTGTATTCCAGTGCGCGGGCGGTCCGGGTGGCATCTTCGGTTCTGGCATCATCGTGAACGGTGCGCAGGGCACGACCTTCAGCTACAACGCTGAAGCGGTCAATGGCTTCTACACGATCGATTACACCGAAACCGGCGTCAACACCGATCGCAACCTGCACTACCAGCCGGGTTCGACCTCGCCGTCGTTGTTCAATGCCGCGAATGCTCTGGATGCGAATGGCGACTACATTGCCATCTCCCGCATCTTCGACGCTGCCGGTACTCCGGTCGACGTGGCGTTCAACCAGTCCACGATCAACCGCAATGCTGCGGCCGTTTCGACCGTGCTGAGCGCGCGCTATGTGGCCAACGAGTACATCGTGGTGCCGGGCTTCGTGTCCAGCGACTGGGTCGTGACCTTCCCGACCAAGATGCTCCACACCTACCGTAGCCCCGCAGGCAGCACCGTTGCTGCCGGTTTGGCGCCGTTCTCCGAAGCCCAGGGTTCCGGGTTCCTCAACAATGTTGGCGACAACGTGTTCGAGGGCTACTGGGGTGAAGTCTATGCCATGGACTACTGGGATCAGGAAGAAGGCTATCCTTCCGAGCCGCCCGGCGTGCTGAACGTTTCGCCGCTGCCGCCTCCGGGTGAAGTTCAGGAGCTGGCCTTCGGTGCCGAAGCCAACGTGCTGACCTTCTACACCGAAGGCAACGAGCCGACCTCCGTGCTGGCCGCGCCGGCGGGCGTCAACGGTGGTGGTTACACCGTTGAACTGGAAGACGGCTTCTCCTCCGGCTGGGCACGCGTCGCGTTCGAGCAGTCCCTCACCACGGATGCGATCACGGTGGGTGGCGTGAACTACGGTTCCTACACCATCACGGGTCTTCCGGTGATCGGCTTCTGGGCCGCGAACTTCATCAACGAGAACGTGACCGAAGGCGTGATGGCTAACTACAGCATCATCCATCGTCACCGCGTTTCCCGTAAGATCGAAGTGGCTCAAACGGCGCCGTAAGCCACGATCCATTCTCATGGGCTTGTTCCATGAGGCATTCGATGTACGAAGCATTGGGGCCGAAAGGCCCCAATGCTTTTTTTTCACACAGGAAGCCGCCCTTTCGGTACCTGCCGTGGAGCCGCCGGGTGTCCGCTCCATGTGCATTCCAGGATGCGGGAACAATCCGGGGTAGGGCATTGTCGATACCCTGCCGGAATTGCTGCGCCGTTCATGCGCTTCGCACCTCGCGGGTGTCATAATGCGGTCGACTTGCAGCGGCGGCTGCATGAGCAGTATCCGCCGTCAATCCGGCATGGAATCGATAGGAGTACGACATGAAGTCACAAAGGTTGTCGCGTTCATGCGGCCACAAGGCAGGAGCTGGGGTGGTTCGCTATGGCATGTTGATGCTGGCTTTGGGGCTCGTACCGGTAGCGGCCCAGGCGCAGAACAAGACCCTGCGGCTGGAAAAAACCGGCAACGTGTTGGTGCAGACAATTCCGCTGAAACCGAACACGTCGGTGACGATCCTCAGTGACGGCAACCTGAAGGCCATGTGCAACGCCGACGATTGCGGAATCACATCCGCTGGCACGGCCCCGACGATCACTTCGTTTGCCGACGTCACCTTGACCCAAGGTGGAACGGCTTCGGCGGACAAGCTGAAGTGGAGCACCAGCGGCTCGGAAATTTGCTACGGCGTTTCCCCCAGCCAAGCGGGATGGAATGCATTGCAGGCAACCAGCAACACCACCGGCTTGGCGTTGAGCACCTTGGCGGTGGGAACCTACGATTTCAAGATTCGCTGCTACTCGGCAACCGGTGGGCGCTCGGTGGACACGCAAAGTTGGGTGACCGGGGTTTCCAATGACGCCATTGCGCGCGTGATCGTAGAGCCAGGGCAGACGGGCGGCGGCGACTATTGCCAGGAATATCTCACGGATCTTCAGAACAATAACCCTTCGGAATATGCCAGGTTTAATCTTTACAAGGCCGAAAATCGGGTTGCGAATGCTGTCACAGGCGGAAAATTCAAGAGAAAGACGACGCACACCGTATTTACGACCCGCACCACCATGACGCCAGGCAAGGATACCGGCGCGATCGCCTATTTGCCCGGGAATCTCGAAGACGACGAGTACATGGCGCTTTCCTTCGTGATGGCCGCCGTTAATGGAACGGCAGGAACCACCGGCCAGTTCACGATGCAGATGAACTTGCCTTCCCAGGGGGTGCTGCAGCACGAGACAATTCTCACCATCAGTCCCTGCCCTGGCGACTTCAGGCCTCGCGGCACTGCATCCAGTGAAACATATGCAACTCCGAATTGCCGAACGGTGCCCAACATCACCCAGGCAACCGTCCGGGCCAATCTGACGGGGAGCAGCAACTGGTGCCCGGTACCAGTAGGCAAAACAATGTACATGAACTTTGCTCTCCGTAATTTGAGTTTGTCGCCGGAAAACGACCCGCCGCCTGCTGATTTCTGTGTGCCGGGGGCGAACTGCGGGACTGCTTTCAACTTGGGCAACTGATTGACGGTGATCGGTGCGGTTGAGGTGAAATTCCCAAGAAGGGTCTTGATAACTCGAAACCGTTCGGCCTGGGCCTGTCGAATCCCTTGATTTTGCTGAGGCTACCTTTCGACAAGCTCAGGGCGAACGGAGTTGTCCAGAGACTGCCTGAGGAATGTTTGAATAAATGCCGCCATCCCGGCCTTCGCGGGGATGGCGAGTGGGGGCGCTTGTTCAGAAGCTCCCCAAGAAGGAAATATGAGGCTTCGTATCCACCCTTCCGGGGCGGAGTGGGAATGTGTGTTGAAAGGTTAAGAAAATGAAAAAGACGTTGATCGTTGGTTTCGCAGGCATGCTGGTGTGTGGATTCGCTGGTGCGCAGGCGCTGGACATGGCAAGCGCCCCGCCGGACGACACCATCATCGCCGAGCGCGGTGGCGTCGCGATCACGGTGGGTGAGATGCGCGCCAAGGTGCGCACCTCCGTGCCGGCTACGGCGAGGAAGGGGTATTTCGAGAGCGGTGCCAGCGTTTCGTCGCTGATCGAAAGCATGTTGCTTACCCGCCAGATCGCAGCGATGGCCAAAGCCAATGGACTGGACGAGGATCCGGATATCAAGACGGAGATCGAGGAAGCGACACTCGATCTGCTCTCGCGCCGCCAGGTGGGCAGGTATCTGGATGCGCAGCCGGAGCCCGATTACGAGGTGCTCGCCAAGGAGCGTTACCTGGCGAAGAAGGCGGATTTCACGACGCCGCCCAGGCGCGATGTGCGCCACATCCTCATCCTGACGTCGAACAAATCCGAGGCGGACGCAAAAGAAATCGCGGACAAGGTTCACGATCTGCTCGCGCAGGGCGCGGATTTCGACGAAGTATTCAATGAATACACCGAGGATCCGGCACGTTCGCTCAACGGCTGGGTGAACAATGTGTGGGGCGATCGCTACGATCCGGCATTCCTGCACGCCACGTGGGCGCTGGAAAATATCGGCGACATTTCCGAGCCGGTGCTGAGCAGGTTCGGTTGGCACGTCATCCAGCTGGAAAAAGACGAGCCGCCGCGGTTGCGCCCTTACGAGGAGGTTCGCGACGAGCTCCTGGCCAAGCTCAAGGAAGAGGTCAAGACCGCTGCACGCGAAGCTTATGTCACGGAGTTCTCCTCGCAGCCGCTCAAGCTCAACGACGAAGCCTTGAAGCAGCTGCCGGCCATCGACACCCCCTGATTTCGCCGAGATGTCGGAAAATGGCGGAGCCTGGCGCTCCGCCATTCGTTTTTCCGGATACCCCATGCTTGGATTCCTGATCCGCCAGGATTTGCGCCAACGCTTCTCCGGCAATGTGCTGGGGACGGCATGGGCGGTGCTGGCACCTCTGTTGCAGCTTGGCGTATTCGCGCTGGTGTTCGCGCAGATCTTCAAGGCGCGCGTGCCGGGGCTGGACGAGCGCGGTTACGTGATGTTCCTGGCGCTGGGCATGTGGCCGTGGCTGGCTTTCTCGGAAGGCATCGCACGCGGCATGACGGCGCTCACCGACCATGCCGGCCTGTTGAACAAGGTTGCGGTGAGTGCATGGGACGTGGTTGCGGCGCGCGTGTTTGGCGCCTTCGTCGTGCATGGCGTGGGGTTCTGCGTGGTGGTGCCGGTGCTGTGGCTGTGGCAGGGCAACCTGGCGCTGATGTACTGGCCGCTGACCTTGCCGTGCTGGATCGGCATGCTGGCGCTGGCGCTGGCGCTGGCGCAGATGCTGGCGGTCTGCCACGTGTTCGCGCGCGATACGCAGCCCATCGCCACCTATCTGCTGACGGCGTGGATGTTCCTGACGCCGATCCTCTACGACAACAGTCTGCTGCCGGAATGGCTGCGCGCGGCGATGGCATTCAACCCGATGGCCGGCTTGATCGCCGGCATCCGCGATCCCTTGTTGTGGAAAAATGCGGCAGCGGCGTGGCCGTGGCCGTCGCTGCTCGCCTCGTTGCTCGCCCTGGGCCTTGCCGTGCTGATGATGCGCCGCTTTCGCGGCCATGTGCGGGAGTTCCTGTGAGCGCGCCGCTACTTCTGGCGAAAAACCTGGGCAAGCGCTACCCGCGCAGCGCCGACGCGCGCGCGCGGCTTTCCGCGTTCGCCCGGATCCTGCTCGGCCGGCCATTCCCTCAATGGGAAGTGCTGAAGGACATTTCCTTCTCCGTGGCTCCAGGCCAATCGCTGGGCATCGTCGGGGAGAACGGCGCGGGTAAATCGACCTTGCTGAAACTCGTCTGCGGCGTGCTGGAGCCGTCCTGCGGCAGCGTCGAACGGCGCGGCAGCATCGGCGCGTTGCTGGAACTGGGCGCGGGCTTCGATACCGAGCGCACGGGCCGCGAAAACATCGCCATTTCCGCCAGCCTGCAAGGCTGGAGCGCGGCGCAGGTGGCGCAGCGCATCGAGGACATCATTGCCTTCGCCGACATCGGGCGCTATCTGGACGAGCCCGTGAAGCATTACTCCTCCGGCATGGTGGTGCGGCTGGGCTTCGCCATCATCGCGGCGGTGAAGCCGGATCTGCTCATCACCGACGAAGTGCTGGCAGTGGGCGACGAATCCTTCCAGAAGAAGTGCATTCGCTGGATCGAGGAATACCTCGACGATGGCGGCACGCTGCTGCTGGTGAGCCATTCGATGTACCACGTGCAGAAGCTGTGCAAGCAGGCGCTGTGGTTGCGCGATGGTCGCGTGGCGGCCTATGGCGACGTGTTCGACGTGACCCAGGATTACCTGGCGTTCCACGAACGCAGGTCGTTCTCGGAAACCGGCGGCGACGTCGATCCGGATTACGGCGGCGTGGAGTACCGCATCGTTGCGATGCGCCTGGATGGCGACGAATCCACCGTGCCGAAAACAATGGCGATGGACGGGAGGATCGCGCTGGAAGTGGATATGTACTCGCCCGACGGCCGCGTGCCGTGCCTGGGGGTGGGCCTGTTGCGCGCCGACGGTACCGTCGTGTCCGGCAGCACCAGCGAGATCGATGGCGCAACACCCGTGGCGCTCGATGCCCAGCGCTTCCGCTTCCGCATCGAATACTGCGATCTTGCGCTGTTGCCGGGCAGTTACTTCTTCCGCCTGCACGCGCTCGACCCGGAAGGCGTGCGGCTCTTCGATACCGTCGAACGTGGCTTCACGGTGCGGGGACAATCGCGCGAACTCGGATTGGTGCGGCTGTCGCACCGCTGGGGCTGACGATGGCCGTGCGCGTCGTCGTGCCCGCCTACGAGGCGGCCGAAGATCTGAACCGGTGTCTGGCGGCGCTGGCGCGCACGTTGCCTTCCGGCGTGCGCGTGCTGGTGTGCGACGACGCTTCGCCTTCGCCGGAGGTGGCCAGGGTCGCCGATCAGTGGCGGGCCAGCGGCAACCTGACGATCGATGTCGTGCGGCGCGAGGAGAACCTGGGTTTCGTCGGCAACGTGAACCTGGCTTTCGCACAAACCGCGCTGGATGATGTCGTGCTGCTCAATTCCGATGCGCTGCCGGCGCAGGGCTGGTGGCAGCGGATGCTGGCTTGCGCCGCGTCGGATGCGCGCATCGCCACGGTCACGCCCTGGTCGAACAATGCGGAAATCTGTTCCTTCCCGGATTTCTGCCGCGCCGCGCCCGTGCCTTCGGTGGACGAGGCCGATGCGATCGCGAAAGCCGCGCGCGAGGCCGGCAAGCCGCACTATCCCGAACTTCCCACCGGCGTGGGCTTCTGCATGTTCGTGCGCCGCGCAGCGCTGGATGCGATCGGCGATTTCGACATGGCCACCTTCGGGCGCGGCTATGGCGAGGAAAACGACTGGTGCCGCCGCGCCGCCGGCCACGGCTGGCGCAATGTGCTGTGCGACGACGCCTATGTCGCGCACCTGGGCGGGGCCTCGTTCGCGCCTACCGGCCACCATCCGGGCGGCGAAAATCTCAGGCGGCTGGTGGCGCGCTACCCCGGCTACAATGCGCAGGTCGCCGACTTCATCCTGCGCGATCCGCTGGCGCCGCTGCGCCAGCGCATCCTCGACGGTTTGAACGTGCCGATCGCCCAGACCGAACTGTTCCCGCCGTACCCATGAGCGAATCCCCACTGCCATTCACCGGCGAGCGCTTCACGCCCGAATGCGTGCGCGAGATCTGGTACGAACACATGCACCGCTACGCCTTCGCGTTGCCGCTGGCGCGCGGTTCGCGCGTGCTGGATGCCGCCTGCGGGGAAGGCTACGGCAGCGCCTTGCTCGCAGGTGCGGCCGACAGCGTGCTCGGTGCGGACATTTCCGGCGAAGCCGTCGGCCATGCGCGTTCGCGTTACGGGCGGGTGCCGAACCTTTCCTTTCTGCAAGCCGATTGCACCGCACTGGAAGCGTTGCCCTCGGCCAGCTTCGATCTCATCGTCAGCTTCGAGACGCTGGAGCACGTGGAAGCGCAGGAGCGGATGCTGGATGGCTTCGCGCGCCTGCTCACCGAGGATGGCCTGCTGCTCGTCTCCACCCCGGACAAGCACACCTACAGCGATCTCACCGGCCAGGCCAACGAATTCCACGTGCGCGAGTTGTACCGCCCGGAATTCGAGGCGCTCCTGGCGCCGCGCTTTCCTGCGGTGCGGTTGTTCGGGCAGAAGCTGCTGTTCCAGTCCGCACTGTGGGACGTGACGAAGGGCGCCGTACCCAGGGAGTTTTCCGCCGCCACGCAACGGCCCGATGGCGGTGTCGTGGAACGGCTCGACTACCCGCCGCTGTACTACATCGCCGCCTGCGCGCGCAGGCGGGGAGCGCTCGCTGCATTGCCCGCCGTCCACCTGTTCGGCGACGCCGCCGAGAGCGTGTATTCGCACTACAACGAGGAAATCCGCCGCCATATCGCCGCCGGCCTGATGCTGCAGGATCGCGATGCGGAAATCGCACGGCTGCGCGCGCGCGTCGCCGAGCTGGAAGCGGCGGCGCGATGACGCGAACGGATGCGCAAGTTGCGGCCATCGTGGTGAGCCACGACAGCGGCCAGTGCCTGCTGGATTGCATCGACGATCTGTTGCGCCAGGACGAGCCGGTGGAGATCGTCGTCGTGGATAACGCCTCGCGCGATGGCGCGCCGCAGAAATTGCCGTCGGATCCGCGCGTGAAGGTGTTGTACAACGCCGGCAACCCCGGGTTTTCCGTCGCCTGCAACCAGGGCGCGGAAAGCACCAGCGCGCCGTTCCTGTTGTTCGTGAATCCCGATTGCCGCCTGCCGGGCACCACGGTGCGCGCGCTGCGGCAGACGCTGCAATCCGAGCCGAAGGTCGGCTTGCTCGGCGCGCAACTGCTGAACGCGGACGGCAGCGAACAGGCTGCTTCGCGCCGCGCAACGCCCAGGCCGATGCAGGCGATCCGCACCATGTTGTGGGTGAGCGGCGCCACGGCGGGCGGGGCGGAGACATCGGGCATCGACGCATCCGTCGAACGTGTGGACGCCATCTCCGGCGCGCTGATGTTCACCCCGCGCGAACTGTTCGAGCACCTGCACGGCTTCGATGCTGGCTACGTGCTGCACTGCGAGGATCTCGACCTGTGCCGCCGCATGTCGGCCGCAGGCTACGACGTGGCGCTTGCGCCGGCAGTGCGGGTGACGCACCTGAAAGGCACCTCAAGCCGCCGCCGCCCGATCTGGGTGGAGTGGCAGAAGCACCGCGGCATGTTGCGCTATTTCCGCAAGTTCGATGCCGCAAACAGCCCGTGGTGGCTGCGGCTGGCGGTGCCGCTGGGCATCGCCGCGCATTTCCCGCTGGCCGCGCTCAGGGCGTGGTGGCGGGCGTAAGGAAGGTGCGCCATCGCGATTGGCGGCGCAGAATACGAAGACGAGGCAGAAAGACGCATGACGATGTTCATTCCCGGCCAACGCTGGTTTTCCACGGCCGAACCGGAACTTGGCCTGGGCACGGTGATGCGCGTCAACGGGCGCGCGGTGCAGATCGTGTTCACCGGTTCGGGCGTGGTGCGCCAGTACGCGGGCGAATCCGCCCCGCTGGCGCGCGCCGAATTCCGCGCGGGCGATGCGGTGCGCGTGGATGGATGCGATGCGACGGTCGAATCGGTGAGGCTGGCCGATGGCCTGATCGAATACGTGATTGGCGGGAAATCCGTGCCCGAAGGCTGCCTGGATGCCGAGCAGCCCGTCTCGCGCGCCGATGCGCGGCTGAAAAGCGGGCGCGTGGAGTCCAACGATGCCTTCGAGTTCCGGGTCGAACTGTTGAACCGCCGTGCCAATGCCCTGAAGCATCCGGGCTGGGGCGTGCTGGCCGCGCGCATCGACTTGATTCCGCACCAGTTGCGCGTGGCCGAGATCGTGGCCGAGCGGCGCCCGCCGCGGTTGCTGTTCGCCGATGAGGTGGGCCTGGGCAAGACCATCGAAGCCGGCCTTGCCATCGCCCAGCAATGCGCCGCCGGCCGCGCCGGGCGCGTGCTGGTGCTCGCGCCGGAAAGCCTGGTGAACCAGTGGTTCGTGGAACTGCTGCGCCGCTTCAACCTCAACTTCTCGATCTACGACGAGGAGCGCTGCGAATCCATCCAGGCCGTCGATCCGCGCCGCAATCCGTTCGAGGACGAGCAATTCGTCGTCGCCTCGGTGGGCTGGCTGGCGCAGGACGCCAAGCGCGCGGCGCAAGCCAAGGCAGCGGGCTGGGATCTGCTGGTGGTCGATGAAGCGCACCACCTGGCCTGGTCGGAGGAGGCCGCCAGCCCTGGCTACGCGCTGGTGGAATCCCTTGCCAACAGCGTACCCGCCGTGTTCCTGTTGACCGCCACGCCCGAGCAGCTCGGCCTCGGCGGCCATTTCGCGCGGCTGCGCCTGCTCGATCCGGCGCGCTATCGCAGCCTGGCCGAATTCGAACGGGAAACCGCGCGCTTCGTCGCGCTTTCGGCCACGGTGGAAAAACTCCTCGACGGCATCGCGCTGGACGATGCCGACAAGGCCGCACTGGCCGATCTGCTGGAAAGCGATGCGGCGCTGCTGGCCGATGCGCTGAAGGACATCGAAGCCGGCAAGCCTGGCGCCGCCGACCGGCTGGTCGATGTACTGATCGACCGCCACGGCACGGGCCGCGCAATGATCCGCAACCGCCGCGCGGCGGTTGGCGGGTTTCCGCAGCGCGTGCGGCATGTGGAGCGGATCGACTCCGACGAATCCGATCCATTGCTCGATGCGCGGCTCCTGGCCGAATTCCTCGATGATCTCGGTGCGCCGGGCCATCACGAGCCCGAACACGGGTACGCGCAGGATCCGCGCTTTGATTGGTTGCTGAAGAAGCTCGACGAGCTGGCTCCGCACAAGGTATTGCTGCTGTGCCGCACGCGCGCCAAGGTGCAGGCCCTGGAGGATACGCTTCGCACCCGTTCGGGCATTGCACTGGCGCGTTTCCACGAGGACATGAGCCTGCTGCAGCGCGACCGCAACGCGGCCTATTTCGCGGAAGCCGACGGGGCGCGGTTGCTGATCGCCTCGGAAGTCGGCGCGGAAGGCCGCAACTTCCAGTTCGCCCAGCATCTGATCCTGTGGGATCTGCCCGCCGACCCGGACATGCTGGAACAGCGCATCGGGCGGCTGGACCGCATCGGCCAGCGCGGCGATGTCCACATCCATGCCGCCGCGCTGGCCGACAGCCCGCAGGAGGTCTTGCTGCGCTGGTACGACGAAGGACTGGATGCGTTCTCCCAGGTCAGCGCCGCCGGCCGCGACCTGATGCGCCGCTTCGGCGGGGATCTGCTGCGGCTGGTGCAGGACTACGGTGCGGGCGAGGCGCGCGAGGCCGCGTTCGCCGGCGTGCTGGCGGAAACCCGCGCGCTGCATGCGCAGTTGCTGGAGAAGATCGCCAAGGGCCGCGACCGCCTGCTGGAGCTTTCCAGCCGTCGCGGCGCGGAGCAGAGCCTGCTGCGCGATGCGCTGGCACGCGACGACCGGCAATCGGCCCTCGACGACTTTCCGCTGCGCCTGCTCGAACGCTTCGGCATCCACAACGAAGCCCTGGACGGCAGCGTGGTGCTGCTCGATCCGGAATACCTCACCCTGGATGCCTTCGAGGAATTCAAGTCCGGCCCGCGCCGCGCCACGCTCGACCGCGCCACGGCGCTGGCGCGCGACGATGTGCTGTACCTGCGCGACGACCATCCGCTGCTGCTCTCCGCGCAGGAACTGCTGCTCTCGGCGGAAACCGGCAACGCGGCGGTGCTGATCGACGACGCGCTGCCCGCGCGCAGCGTGCTGCTGGAGGCGGTGTACGTGCTGGAGTGCGTTGCGGACAGGAAGCTCCACGTTTCGCGCTACCTGCCCCCGCAGGCGCTGCGCGCCGTGGTCGATACGCGGCTGGCCGATCGCGCCGATTACCGCCCCAGCGTCCGCGCCCTGAACCGCGCTGGCGAACGGCCGGTGGAGCTTTCGCGCTACCGCAAGATTCTGGAAATCCTGCTGCCGCCCATGCTGGAGTGCACGGCCGCACAATCGGCCAATGCCGCGCAGGAGGTCATCGACGCTGCCCGCGAGGAAGCCGCAGCCTTGCTGGGCGAGGAAATCGCACGGCTGGAATCCCTGGCCCGCGTGAATCCGGCAGTGCATCCGGAAGAAATCGACGCCCTGCGCGAGGAAGCCGCCGCCCTGGCGCAGGCGCTGCCCAGGGCCAGGCCACGGCTGGATGCGCTGCGGCTCATCGTCAGCCCGGATTTTCTCGCGCTGGCACGGTAGGGCAATTTCGATTCGATCGTTTACGCCGTAGCGGAGTTTGCTCCGCTCCTCGTTCAGCGGAGCAAGCTCTACGAGTTGCAAGCAGCGCGTATGGTTCAGCGGTATAGCGGCGGCAAGTCGTCGCTGCCTTTCGCACGCTTGCCGGCGGCGCTTGCCAGCACGGCGCCCCTGGAGAAGGCGTCACGCAGGCGGTGCACCATGCCTTCATCCGATTCGCCGCGGTAGAGCACGCGCTCCAGCGCGGTGACGGCATCGCGCTGTGCGGCGTCGCCGAGTTTTCCGGCCAGTTCGGAAAGCCCGTGCGTGCCAGGGGCGATGCGCAGCAATGCGCGGCGCGCGGCGGGCAGATCCTCACGCGCGAGCGCGACGAGGAAATCGTTGCGCCACGGGCCTGGCCTGACGGATGGGGGCGCGTTGTCTTCCTCCTGCGGCGAGGCAGGCGCGGCCGGGCGTGGGGCGAGGCGCCAGGCCAGCAGCGTGAGCAGCCAAAGCAACGCGAAACCCAGGGCGGCGATGCGCCAGAGCGATGGCGCGGCAGCGCCGGCAGCGGCGGATTCCTCGCCGGGTTGCGAAGGTTGAGCCGCGCCGGAAGCCGTGCCCGCCTCCGTGGCGGCGACCACGGTGAAGCTGCGCGCGGGCAGCACGGCGCGCTCGGGTTTGTCGCTGTCCACGTTCCACCAGGTCACTGCGCGCTCGGGCAGTTCCAGCGTGCCGGGTCGGTTCGGCACGATGGCGAACTTGCGTGAGCGCGTGGCCTGGGTGGCATTGTTGGCATCGGCGGTCTGGGCCGATTCCTGATCGGGATAGACCTGCGCGCCGTCGAGGGCGGGCAGGGTCAGTTCCGGCAACTGCTCGGCGGTGAGGCCGAGCGCGACCAGTTCCGCCGAAAGCGTCACCGGTTCGCCCACGCGCAGCTGCGGCGGCAGCGCCTGCGCGTCGTCGCGGTACTGCACCTGGCGTGCGGGCATCCACGGCTGGCTGGCGTTCTGCGGGCTGGCGCGAACCTCCAGCACCTGTTCGGCACCGCGCACGGTGACGCTGGAACCCGGATCGAAGATCGAACCGAAGGAGCCCGGGCGCGCGATGCGGCCCTTGAAGCGCGGGCCGGGAACTTTCAGCGTGCCGCTTTGCTGCGGCGTGATGAGGTAGCGCCGCTCCACCACCACGTAGCGGCGGTTGGCCAGCATGCGCGAGGACTGCGCATCGTTGCCGATGCGGCGCACTTCCGCGTTGGCCACCTGCGGTTCGTCGATCTGGCCTTCGAGCAGGTTCACCGCGTAGTACAGCCGGATGCTGTAGCGCACCTGCTGCTGCACGTAGGCGCTGGCCGGCTCCATCTCCACTTCGATGAACACATCGTCCCCGGCCTGCGTGGTGGCGGCAGTGGGCGCGGGCCGCACGGTGAGGGTGAGCGGTTCGGTGCTGCCGCCCGGCAACGCGAACGGCGGGATGCCGATGATGCCCTCGTGCAGCGGCTCCAGTGCGAGGGCCCAGAGCGTGCTGCGGCGCTGGCGGCCATTGTCGAAACCGATCTGCGAATTGCTGGAGCGCCCGGCGATGCGGAAATCCTTTTCCAGCACGGAGAAATCCGGTTCGCCGCCGCCATCGGATTCCAGATTGAGCGTGACGGTATCGCCGAGGATGGTTTCGGTGCGGTCGAGCCAGGCCCGCGGGGCGGCCAGCGCCAGGCCGCACCACAGCCACAGGCAAAGACAGAAAAGGCGCGCGGTGGCGGGTACTGTCGGTTTCATCGTTGCCCCTCGCGTTGGCGAAGCTGTTGTTCGATCTGGAACTTGCGGCGCAACAGCCCGCCGGGATCGTCCGGCACGCGCCGCAGCGCCTGTTCCAGGGCCTGTCGCGCCTCGGCCTCGCGGATGGACTCGGGGCTGGGCGGCGGCTGCGCTTCATCGCCTTCCTGCGCGGCGTCTTCCTGCAAGGCCTGCTCCATCTGTTTCTGGAATTCCTCACTGGTCTGCTGTTGTTCGGAAGGCTGCGGTTGCTGCGTCGAATCTTCCTCGGAGGATTCGCCTTGCCCGCTGTTGTTCGAGGAGGGCTGTTCGCTGTTCTGCTGTTCGCCGCCCTGATCCTGCGAGGAATTCTGATCCTGCTGTTGCTCGGAACCGTCCTGATCCTGCGGCTTCTGCTGGTCGCCCTTTTCGCCCTGCGAAGAATCCTTCTGGCCGCCGTCCTGTTGCTGCTGTTGCTGTTTCAGCGCCTGCTCCACGATCTCGCGGTTCTTGATGGCATCTTCCATGCCGGGTTCCCGCCTTAGCGCCTCATCGTAGGCGGCGAGGGCGTCCTCGAGCTGGCCGGATTGGGCCAGCGCATTGCCCGTGTTGTAGTGCGCATCGGCATCCTGGCGTGCGGAAAAATCGCGCAGCGCGGCGTCGTAGTCGCCTTCGCGATAGGCGGCGCTGGCGCGCAGCGCCGGATCCTGCGCGAGGCTGCGCGCCTTGGCCGCATCGCCTTGTTGCAGGGCCTGGAAGGCGCGCTGGTCGTCGCGTTTCCACAGCGAATCCCAATCCAGTGCGTGGGCGTTTTCGGTGGGCAGGGCGAAGGCGAGCGCAAGCGCCATCAGCCAGCCGCGCCGGAAGGCGAACGCGGCCAGCGGCAGCAGGGCCAGCGCCAGCCACGGGCCTTCGTCGCGGAAGTTCCGAACGCCATCGCGCGCATCCTCGCGCAGTTCCGAACCCGGATTCATCTGTGGCAGCACGGTGGCGAGATCGGTGTTGTCGGCGGTCAGCGTGGCGTAATGTCCGCCGCCTGCGGCGGCCAGGCGTTGCAGGCCGTCTGCATCGAGTTTCGGCAGCAGGATGCCGCCGCGGTTGTCCGGAACGAAACCGCCATCGGATTTGGGGATCGGCGCACCGGCGGCGGTGCCGACGCCCAGCACCGACACCCGCAGGCCGGCGGCATGCGCCGCACTGGCGGCGGCGATGGCGTGGTCGCTGCCCTGATCGGTGATCAGCAGCAGGTCGCCTTGTGCAAATCCGGCATCGTTCAGCAGCTTCTGCGCCAGCGCGATGGCGCGATCCGGGCGCTGACCCCCCAGCGGCACGATGCCCGGCGACATCGCGCTCACCAGATCGCGCAGCGAGCCGGCGTCGTCGCTGAGCGGGGCCACGGTGTGTGCGTCCCCGGCCCAGGCGATCAGTGCGGTCTGGCCGTCGCCGCGCGCGGCGAGCAGTGTGGCCAGCTTGATCTTGGCCCGCGTGGCGCGATCGGGCGACAGATCGGGCGAACGCATCCGGTCGGAAAGATCGAGCGCGACGATCAAGGCCGAATCCAGCCGCGCCAGCGGCACCGGTTCCAGCCGGAAGGCCGGGCCGGCAAGCGCCGTGGTCGCAATGAACCACCCGGCGCCGAAAAGAAGGATCGGCAGCTTCGATCCCGCCGTGCTTCCGGTCTGCGCCAGATGCGGCAACAGCGCCGGATCGACCACCGCGCGCCAGGGGTCGTTCGCCCCGGCGCGGTGTTTCCAGATCCACGGCAGCAGCGGCAGCAGCAACAGCGCCAGCAGCCAGGCCGGGCGCAGGAAATGGAAGTGTTCGAGCAGGCCGCTCATGTTGCGATCTCCTCGCGCCGCGCCGCGCCAAAACCGGCCAATGCCAGGAGTGCGAGCACGCTCGCCAGCGTCAGGGGCCACATGAAAAGTTCATCGCGCGGCCGCAGTTTTTCGCCTTCCTGCGCGGTCGGTTCCAGGCGATCCAGTTCGGCATAGATGCCGGCCAGTTCGGCGGTGTCGCGGGCGCGGAAGAAGCGCCCGCCGGTGGATTGGGCAATGCGTTGCAGCGCCGCTTCGTCGATCTGCGCGCCCGCGCCGGGCAGGGTGATGCCGAACACGCTGCGGCTGCCGGCGCCGCCGCCAAACGCGATGGTGTGGACGCGCACGCCTTCGGTCGCCGCGATCTGCGCGGCCTTGTCCGGCTCCAGCGCGCCGGTGGTGTTGACGCCGTCGGTGAGCAGGATCAGCACGCGCTGGTCGGCGGGCCGTTCGCGCAGGCGCTTCACCGAAAGGCCGATGGCATCGCCGATCGCGGTTTCGCGGCCGGCGATGCCGACCACGCTGGTATCCAGTTGGTAGCGCACGCTGGCGCGGTCGAAGGTGAGCGGCGTCATCTGGTACGCCTGCTGGCCGAACAGGATCAGGCCGACGCGATCCCCGGCGCGGCGTTCGAGGAAATCCCCGAGCACCAGCTTCACCGCGTCCAGCCGGTTCACCGGGCGGCCTGCGATTTCCATGTCTTCCGCCGCCATGCTGCCGGAGACATCCACCGCCAGCATCAGGTCGCGCCCGGTGCGCGGCTGCGCCTGCACCTCGCCCACCCATTGCGGACGCGCGGCGGCGAAACACAGTGCCGCCCAGGCCAGCAGCGGCAGCCACAGCCGCGCCTGCGAACCGAGGCCTTCACGTTGCGGGGCCAGTTGCGAAAGCTCGGCGAAGATCGGCAGCTTCAACGCCTGCCCGCCGGATTCGGGCGCACGCGGCAGCACGCGCCGCAGCAGCCACGGCAGCGGCAATGCCAACAGGACGGGCCACCACAGCAGTTCGTACATCAGGGCTTGCTCCTGAAGCGCGTGCCCCCGACGAACTTCGGCAGGCGCTGGCCAACCAGTCGCGCCAGCGCACGCGCGGCCTCCGCATCGACCTCGCGCCGATACGGGCCATCCAGCAGCAGCCGGCCCGCGCCTTCGGAAAACGGTTTCGCAGGATCGCCCGCATCCAGATAGTGCAGCCATTCCTCGCCTTGCATCGCAGCGATCTGCGGCGGCGAAAACCGCTTGGCGGCGCGCCGCAGCAGCACCGAAAGCAGCGCCACCTGGCGCGCTTCCTCGCCGGGCAGGGAGGTCTGTTCGAGCAGCGATTCGTACTCGAAACACAGCAGCGCACGGCGGCGCGCGGCCAGACGCCAACGCGCCAGCCAGCGCCAGAGGAATACGAGCAGCACCAGCGCCAGCAGCGCCACGATCCACCAGCCCGGTGCGGGCGGCCACCAGGAAGGTTCGGCGGGCAGGTGGATGTCGCGCAGCGGCAGTTCCGGCGTGGGTCCGGGCGGGTTCATGCCGACATGAATCATGCCGCCACCTCGCGCGGGTGCTTGCCGATCAGCGAACGCAAGGCCTGCACCGGATCGTCCTGTGTTGCAACGATCCGGTGGCGCACCATGCCGCGCTTGAGGAAATCGGCGGCGGCCTGGTGCTGTTGCACGAAGTGATCGTTCCAGCGGGTGCGGGCTTCGCCGGATTCCAGATGCGCGTGCGCGGTGGCGCGGCCATCGCCGATGCGGTAATCGCCCGGCGCCGGCGCGGCCAGTTCGATGGCGTCGGCGATCAGCAGCGCGGCCAGATCGTGGTGCGTGTGCAGCCGGATCAGCGCGCTGGCGGCGGCCTCGTCGAGGCTGCGCGCATCCAGCAACAGCAGCACGCGGCTGCCGGGGCGCAGCAGGCGGCCCAGGTGATCCAGTGCGCGCGCCAGCGGGGCCGGTTCCTTCGTAGTTTCCGTGCGTCCGACCGGCTGCCAGCGCACCAGCGCATCGAGCACGCGCAACGCGCCGCGGCGGCCTCCCAACGGCGGCAGGGTTTCGTTCGGCGCGCCGCACACCGCCGCCGCCAGCCGGTCGCCTTCACCCAGCGCGTGCCACACCATCAAGGCCGCCAGCCGCGCTGCCTGCACCGATTTGAAGCAGCCGCGCGTGCCGAAGGCCATCGCGCAGGATGCGTCGTAGACGATGGCGGTGCTGCGGTCGCGCTCGGGCTGGAACAGCTTGGTATGCGTTTTCCCGGTGCGCGCGGTGACGCGCCAGTCGATGTGGCGCACGTCGTCGCCGGCGGCATAGGGTCGCGATTCGGCGTATTCCATGCCGCGCCCACGGAACGGCGAGGCGTGCGCGCCGCCGCGGTCCTCGCGGGTGCGGGCCAGCGCGCCCTGCGCCAGCGATGCGGCCGCGCTGCGCAATGCCAGCAGTTCGCGCAGATCGACGCGGACGTTGGCGATGGCGCTGGAAATATCGCTGACAGCCACTTACGGCACCGGAACCTTGTCCAGCAAGTCGGCGATCACCGCATCGGCGTCCACGCCGTCGGCTTCGGCCTCGAACGAAAGCAGTACCCGGTGGCGCAGCACGTCGAAGGCCATCGCGTGGATGTCCTGCGGGGCGACGTAATCGCGGCCGGCGAGCCAGGCATGGGCGCGGGCGCAGCGCTCCAGCGCGATGGTGCCGCGCGGGCTGGCGCCGAAGGCGATCTGGCGCTTGGCGCTGGCGCTGTACGCGGACGCATCGCGCGTGGCCAGCACCAGCTCGACCAGATAGCGTTCCAGTTCCGGCGAGAAGTGCAGATCGAGCACCGCATTGCGCGCGGCGAAGATGTCCGCGGCGGCGATGCGCTGCGGCGGAGCCAGGGTTTTCTCGCCCGCTTCGGCCTTCGCCTTGGCGCGCGCCAGGTGCAGGATGCGCGTCTCCGCGCCGGCCTCCGGATAGCCGATCTTCACATGCATCAGGAAGCGGTCGAGCTGGGCTTCGGGCAGCGGATAGGTGCCTTCCTGCTCGATGGGATTCTGCGTGGCCATGGTCAGGAACAGGCGCGGCAACGGATAGGTGGTGCGGCCCACGGTGATCTGGCGTTCGCCCATCGCTTCCAGCAGCGCCGATTGCACCTTCGCCGGGGCGCGGTTGATTTCATCGGCCAGCAGCAGGTTGTGGAAGATCGGGCCGGGCTGGAACTCGAAGCGGCCTTCCTGCGGGCGATAGACGTCCGTGCCGGTCAAGTCCGACGGCAAAAGATCGGGCGTGAACTGGATGCGGTGGAAATCGGCCTCGATGCGTGCGGCCAGTTCCTTGATCGCCGTGGTTTTCGCCAGGCCCGGCGCGCCTTCCACCAGCAGGTGCCCGTCGGCCAGCAGCGCGATCAGCAGCCGCTCCACGAGCAGGGGCTGCCCGACCACGCATTCGGAAAGTTCATCGCGCAACCGCGCGAACGCCGTGTTCAATGCCATTGGGCTTTCATCCTCGGTTACTCGAAAATCCTGCGATCCGGCGATCTCTCCGCCCGATTGGGAGAAGGGAACGGCGAAACGCCGCCGCTTGACCATCGCAAGCCGCGAAGGTTCCGGATTGTAGGTGCTGCGTGCGCGCCGCGAATCCGCCGCAGGTCACGGGTGCGCCGTGCTTGCCCGGGCTACGGGTTGGCGGCGGCGATGATCTGGGCAATCGGCGCGGGTTTGCCGATCAGGTAACCCTGGGCGTAGCGCACGCCCAATCTCCGCAGCACGTCGAGCTGCTCCTGGGTTTCGATGCCTTCCACCAGCGCCTGCGCCTCGATCGCGTGCACCAGCTTCACGATGGCCTCCATCAGCGCCATCGCGCGGGCGTTGCTCATCATGGTGCGCGGGAAGCTCTGGTCGATCTTCACCGTATCGAAATCCAGCTGGTGCAGGTGCGAGAGGTTGGAGAAGCCGGTGCCGAAATCGTCCAGCAGCACATGGATGCCGGCGTCTCGGCAGCGACGCATCACATCGTCCACCTGCGCGTAGTCCAGCATCATGCCTTCGGTGATTTCCACGCGGATGGCTTCCACCGGAATCTGCGCGTCGCTGGCGCGGCGCAGCAGGCGCTCGATCAGGCCAGCCTCGCGCAGTTGCCGTGGCGAGACGTTGATCGAGATGTACGGCAGCGGCGAAACGCCGGCCTCGCGCAGCGCGCACAGCGCCGCGATGGCGGCATCCAGCATGTATTCGCCGATCGGCACGATCAGCGAGGTTTCCTCGGCCAGCTTGATGAATTCCGCCGGCGAAACCGGCCCGCGCTCGGGGTGATCCCAGCGCACCAGTGCCTCGTAGCCGGCGATGCGGCCGGCGGGGATGTCCAGGATCGGTTGCAGGCGCAGATCCAGCTCGCCCCGCGCCAGCGCCTCGCGCAGGTTGGCTTCGAGCCGGATCTTGACGATGGCGGCCAGATCGCCGCTGCCGGCGGATACCGGATGCCCGGCGTCCGCGCCCTGGCCCTGCATCGCCGCCAGCGCCGCGCGGTAGCGCTTCAACTGGCCTTCCAGCAGGGCGCGCACGATGGGGTCGGAATGCTCGATGCGTTCGGTCAGGTGGGCGCGGTCGATCTCCAACAGCACGCAATGCTCCAGCGCCACGGCGGAGGCGGTACGCGGGGAGTCGTCGATCACCGCCATTTCCCCGACCAGGTCGCCATTGCCCAGATCGGCCAGGATCAGGTGTTCGCCATCGCGTTCGGCGCTGATCCGCACCTTGCCGCGCTCGATCAGGAACGCGGATGTGGGCGGATCGCCTTCCTTGAAAAGCGCCTCTCCCGGTTCGAGGGTGCGTCGGCTCATCCGTTCAGGCTCCACCGAGACTGTGTCTTCGCATTCTGGCGCAAAAGCGGGAAAGCGAGAAGAAGCGCACAAAACCCGCCGGGCGCGGCGCTGCCATCGCTTTGCCAGATTCCATCCCGCGCTTGCCCGGAGTGTGCCGAGCCTGCGGCAGAAGCGCAGGCCAGCATCGTCGCCACCGCGCACTGCGCATCTTCGGAAAACACCCATGCGAACCGGCCTGAAGCTGCTGACGATCGGAGCCCTTCTGATCGTGCTGATGATCCCGATCCTGAGCCTGCGCGGCCTGGTCTGGGAACGGCAGGAGCGAGGCCGCGAGGCCGCGGAGGACATCGCCCGTTCGTCCAGCCGGGCACAGACGCTGATCGGGCCGCTGTTGCTGCTGGATTCGGAGGAAACCATGCGCCGCCGCCGCGAGATCCGGCACGAGAGCGGCAGCGAGAACGTGGTGGAAGAGGTGAAACTGCGGCGCCAGATCGTGGTGCCGGCGGAAACGCTGAGCCTGGAGAATCGACTGGCCACGCACGAACGCCGGCGCGGCCTGTTCGCGGTGCCGCTGTACCTGGACGAGCTGGAAGCTGCGGCGCGCTTCACGATGCCCGAACCGCCGCCTTCCGAAGGCGAACGCATCGCGCAGCGCTGGGTTGGCGCGGCGCTGGTGTTCGGCCTGGGCGATGCGCGCGGCATCCAGAGTTTCACCGTCGCCGTCGATGGCGCGCAGCAGCGCGTGGAGCCGGGTTCGCCGCTGGCCTGGCTCGGCGACAGTGTGCAGGTGCCGCTGGATGCGGCGCAGCTGCGAAGCGGGCAGGCCATCGAGGTGCGGTTGGCCGCACGTATCCAGGGCACCCAGGCGCTGAATTTCGCGCCGCTGGCGGGCGAGGCGCGCGTGGCGGTGCAGGCGGATTGGCCGCATCCCAGCTTCCAGGGCCAGCGCCTGCCGGACGACCCGACCATCGCGGAGGCCGGTTTCGAGGCCAACTGGACGCTCTCGCGCCTCTCCGGCCAGGCCGTGCACATGCTGCCGCAGTGCCGGGCCGATTCCGCCGGCTGTACCGCGGTGGAAGCCGCGCAGTTCGGCGTGCGGCTGGTCGATCCGGTCGATCTGTACCTCAAGACGGATCGTGCGATGAAGTACGCGCTGCTGTTCCTGGTGTTGGTGTTCGGTGCGGTGTTCTTCGTCGAAGCATTGCGCCGTGTCGATGTGCATCCGCTGCAATACGGCCTCACCGGCCTGGCGCTGGCGACCTTCTTCCTGCTGCTCTTGTCGCTGTCCGAGCACCTGGGTTTCGGCCCGGCCTACCTGCTCGCGGCGCTGGCCTGCGTGGCGCTGGTGTCTGCCTACATGCAGGCCGTACTCGGCGGCGGTCGCCGCGGCCTGGCCTTCGGCGCCCTGCTGGCGGCGCTCTACGGCCTGCTCTATGGCCTGCTGCAATCGGAAGATTACGCCCTGCTGATGGGCTCGCTCGCCCTGTTCGGCCTGCTCGCCACGGTGATGCTGGCCACGCGCAGGCTGGATTGGCGCAGGCTGGGGGCCGCCAGGTAAAGTACGGCACGGCCCGGCGCGCGAAGCGCCGGGCCTTTGGCGCGGCGTGACGGTATCATGGCGGACTTTTCCCCAAGGGATGCCGCCATGTTCAAGGGAACCAGCACGTTGGCCCAGTTCGATCCGGAACTGGCCGCCGCCATCGCCGCCGAGGCGCAGCGCCAGGAAGATCACGTCGAACTGATCGCCAGCGAAAACTACGCCAGCCCGCGCGTGCTGGAAGCCCAGGGTTCGGTGCTGACCAACAAGTACGCCGAAGGCTATCCCGGCAAACGTTACTACGGCGGCTGCGA
>CAZHXV010000009.1:11147-31697 GCA_964536455.1 uncultured Aquimonas sp. | reverse complement strand
GGCCGCAGCCGACCTGCGAGGAAACGCACAGCGTGCCGCGGCCTGAACTGCCAGTTCTGTTCCACCGCCACGCAAGGCTTCAACCGCAACCTCACCACGGCGGAAATCATCGGCCAGGTGTGGATCGCGGCAAGGCACCTGGGCAACGTGCCGCACAAGGATCGCAAGCTCACCAACGTCGTGATGATGGGCATGGGCGAGCCGCTGCTGAACTTCGACAACGTGGTCGGCGCGATGAGCATCATGCGCGACGACCTGGGTTTCGGGCTGGCCAACAAGCGCGTCACGCTTTCCACCGCAGGTCTGGTTCCGGGCATCGACCAGCTTGCCGAAGCCAGCGACGTATCGCTCGCCGTGTCGCTGCACGCGCCGAACGACGAATTGCGCACGCAACTGGTGCCGCTCAACAAGAAGTATCCGATCAACGAGCTGATGGACGCCTGCGTGCGCTACGCGCTGCGCAAGAAGCGCGAATCCGTCACCTTCGAATACACCATGATGGCCGGCGTCAACGACCGCCTGGAGCACGCCCGTCAACTGGTTCGACTGATGCGCGGCTTCTCCAACCGCGTGCAGTACGCCGATGCGGCCAAGGTGAACCTGATTCCCTTCAACCCGTTTCCCGGCACGCAGTTCTCGCGCAGCAGCGCGGAGGATATCCGTGCCTTCCAGCGCATCCTGCTCGACGGCCAGGTGTTGACGATGGTGCGCCGCACGCGCGGCGACGACATCGACGCGGCCTGCGGCCAGTTGAAGGGGCAGGTGCTGGATCGTACCCGCCGCCAGGCCCAGTTCAACATGCGCCTGGGCCAGCTCTCGAAGGAGCCCCACCATGCGCTTGCGTAATGTCCTGGTTCTGCTGGCGACGGCGCTTTCCCTGTCGGCCTGCGCCGGCGGCGGAACGCGGCCTTCTCCCGCCGGGGAACCCGACAGCAGGCAGAAAGCCGCCGAATTGCAGGTGCAGCTGGGGCAGGGCTATCTACAGCAGGGCAAGCTGGACATCGCGCGCGACAAACTGCAGAAGGCCCTTCAGCTCGATCCGAAGAGCGTCCATGCCAATACCATGCTCGGCGTGCTGAACGAGCGCATCCAGCGCCCGGAACTGGCCGAGAAGTTCTATCGCCGCGCGGTGCAGCTCGCTCCCGAAGACGGCGAGGTCAACAACAACCTCGGCGCCTTCCTGTGCGGTGCGGGCCGGCCTGCCGAAGCCGATGGCTGGTTCCGCAAGGCACTGGACGACCCGTACTACAAGTCGCCGACCGTCGCTCTGGCCAATGCCGGGGTTTGCGCGCAAAAGACCGGCGACATGGGCCGAGCCGAGGACTATTTCCGCCGCGTGCTGGAATTCCAGCCCGGGAACGCCGTGGCGCTGTACGAACTTTCGCGCCTCAATCTGGAGCGTGGGGACAACCTGCGCGCGCGCGCCTTCCAGCAACGCCTGGAAAGCGCCAGCGACGCGCCCGAAGCGCTGGAACTGGGCGCGAAGATCGAGGCCAGGCTCGGCAATGCAAAGGCCGCCGCCGCATATCGCGAACGCCTGAAGCGCGATTTCCCGGATTACCAATCCTCCGGCAACAACGAAGCGGCCGCCAAGGCCGACACAGGACGACAACCGCAATGAGTGAGCAAGGAACGTTCGCAGACTCGGCCGTGGCCACAACGGATGGAGAGGAGTCGCTGGGCCTGCGGTTGAGACGCGCCCGCGAAATGCGGGGCTGGAGCGCGACGGATGTCGCGACGAAGCTGCGCCTGAAGCAGGGCATCGTCGAGGCGCTGGAGGCGGAACGGCTGGGCGCGCTGGGTGCGCCGGTGTTCGTACGCGGCTATTACGGCAGCTATACGCGCCTGCTCGGCCTTCCCGGTTCTTCCATCGACACCCTGATCGGACGCGAAGCCGCGCCCGAGCCGGTGCTTTCCTCCAGCGCCCACATTTCCCACGGGCGGCATCTGTTCGATCGCTACAAGCATCGCGCCGTGTATCTGGTCGTCACCGTTTCCATCGTCGTGCCGCTGATTCTCCTGGCGACGCGCGATCATCTGCCGGAGAGCAGCGCATTGCTGGCGCCGCTGGATACGCCGGCCTCCGATTCCACCCGTACGCTCACGGTCGATGTGGCCTCTGCTGGCGGCGAAGTGGAACCCTCCGCGCTTCCGTACCCGGCCGCGACCGCGCCAATGGCCGAACAACCGGTAATGGCATCGCTGACGCCGTTCTACAGCCCCGCGCGCACTGCCCCGCCGACGGCACAGCAGCAACCGGCCGACGAGACGGAGGCATTCGACGGTCTGACCCTGCGGTTCAGCAACGATAGCTGGGTCGAGGTCACCGGCAAGGACGGCAAGCGTCTGGAGCACAACCTGCTTCGCGCCGGGGAAATCCGCCGCTTTGCCCGCGATGCCGTGGGCAACGTATTGCTCGGCAATGCCAGCGGCGTGGAAGTGCTGCTGGATGGCGAGCGCGTGAATCTCGAACCGTACCGCCGGGCCAACGTGGCCCGCTTTGAGGTATCCTCCGACGGTTCGCTGGCGCCCATGGGCGGCTGATGCCGACGCAGGCGGGCCATCCGGCCCGCCAGTACGATCGACGGCGAACGCAATATCCGGCCGGCGCGCATTCGCCGGCACTTTCACGTTTGGAGCGGAAGAACACCATGGATATGGACGAACACGAACAGGGCGAACGGGTACGCACCTGGTTGCGCCAGAACGGCAGCGCGATCATCACGGGCATCGCGGTAGGGCTTGCGGGCATCTTCGGTTACCAATGGTGGCAGCAGAGCCAGGCTGGCAAGCGCCTGGATGCTGCAGCGAATTACCAGACGCTGGTGGATGCGATCGAACGCGACGACGCGGAAGCCGCCGGGCAGATCGCCGCCGGCATTTCCGAGCGCCTGGGCAACGCGCCTTATGCCGGCCTGGCCGCGCTGCGCGTTGCCGGCGAACGCGCGGGCAAGGACGATGGGGCCGCGCTGGCCGATCTTTCCCGCGCCGCATCGGTCAAGGATGCGCCCGCGATCGTGGCGCTGGCGAAGCTGCGTCAGGCGCGGCTGGAGCTTTCCGCCGGCAAGCCCGAATCTGCACTGGCGCTGCTCGGTGCGATTCCGGCGGGCCAGTACGACGGCCTCGCGGCGGAAGTGCGTGGGGATGCGCTGCTGGCGCAGGGCAAGGCCGCCGAAGCCGGCGAAGCCTATCGCGACGCGCTTACCGGGCTCGCCACCGGCGCCCCGAACCGCTTCCTGGTTGAAATGAAGCTGGCCGACCTGGGCCTGGCCGCCGACGAAGCCGGAGCCTGACGATGCGTCGCCTGCCTTTGCTGCTTGCCGTCGCCCTGGTGCTGCCGCTGGCCGCCTGCAATTCCAAAAAGAAGGAAGTCCTCGACGCGCCAGCGGAACTGCTGGAGTTCGTACCTACGGCGAAGGTGTCCAAGCTGTGGGAGCGGGATCTGGGCAAGGGAGAGCGCAATCTGGGCCTGCGGCTTTCGCCCGCGGTTGCCGATGGCCGCGTCTTCGCGCTCGACCCCAAGGGGCGCCTTTACGCCTTCGACGCCGGCAGCGGTTCGCAGGTTTGGGAGAACAAGACTGAACTGCGGTTCTCCGGCGGCCCGGGCGTGGGTGAGGGCACGCTCGTGGTGGGCACGCTCGATGGCGAGGTGATCGCCTACAGCCCGGATTCCGGCAGCGAGCGCTGGCGTACCAAGGTGTCCTCGGAAGTCGTGTCCGCGCCGGCGATCTCGCGCGGCATCGCGGTGGTGCGTTCCATCGACGGCCGCACCTTCGGTTTCAGCATCACCGACGGCGAGCGCCGCTGGGTGTACGACCGTGGCGTTCCGGCCCTGACCCTGCGCGGAAATTCCCCGCCGGCGGTGGGCGGCGGCCTGGCCGTGCTCGGCTACGATTCCGGCACCATCGTCGCGCTGCGCATCGAGGACGGCTCGCCGCTGTGGGAACAGCAGGTCGCGGTCGGCGAAGGCCGCACCGAACTGGATCGCATGGTCGATATCGACGGATCCATGGCGCTGGACAGCGACGGCCTGTTCGCCGTGACCTACAACGGCGAAGCCGTGGCCCTCACGGTCGATGGCGGCCGCCCGATCTGGAACCGCGAACTTTCCAGCTATGCCGGCGTGACGCTTTCCGGAGAGCGCGTCCTGGTCGGCGACAGCGCCGGTACGCTGTGGTCCCTGGATCGCAGCACGGGTGCCGCGTTGTGGAAACAGGAAGCGCTCGCGTACCGCTGGCTCACCACGCCCGTCGTCCAGAACGGCTACGTCGTCGCGGGCGACCTGGACGGCTACCTGCACTGGTTCGATCTTGAAGACGGCAAGCCGGCTGCGCGCGCGCGGCTTTCCCGCGATCCGCTGCTCGGCGAGCCCAAGGTGGTCGATGGCGTGCTCTATGCCCAGTCGAGCAAGGGCAAGCTCGCCGCGTACCGCGTCAACTGACGCGCCAACCGAAACGAATTCCCTTCCCCCGCGACGGGGGAAGGGCCAGCCATCCCCGAGGTCGCCGTGCTGCCACAAGTCGCGCTCGTAGGCCGTCCGAACGTCGGCAAATCCACGCTGTTCAATGCGCTTACGCTCAGCCGCGATGCGCTGGTTCACGATGCGCCTGGCGTCACCCGCGATCGCCACTACGGCATCTGCCGCCGGATCGAGGACAAGCCCTTCGTGCTGATCGACACCGGCGGTCTCTCGGGCGAGGACGAAGGCTTGCAGGGCCTCACCGCGAAGCAGTCGCTGGCGGCCATCGAAGAATCGGATGTCGTGGTGTTCGTCGTCGACGCCAAGGACGGCGCCCTGCCGCTGGATGAAGACATCCTCGCCCACCTGCGCCGCAGCGGCAAACCGCTGTTGCTGGCGGTGAACAAGATCGACGCCGCCGAAGCCGAGGCCACCCGTGCCGAATTCGCCCGCTTCGGTTTCGCAGGTTACATCCCGCTTTCCGCCGCCCATCGCCGTGGCCTGGAAGCGCTGCTGGAGGCCATCGACGAAGCCTTGCCCGAAACCGGCGAAGGCGAGGAACCGCAGGAAGATCCCGATCGCCTGAAACTGGCCATCGTCGGCCGCCCCAACGTGGGCAAGTCCACGCTGGTGAATCGCCTCCTCGGCGAGGAGCGCGTGATCGCCTCCGAAGTGCCCGGCACCACGCGCGATGCGATTTCCGTCGATATGGAACGCGACGGGAAGAAATACCGGCTGATCGACACCGCCGGCATCCGGCGCAAATCCAAGGTCGAAGAAGCGGTGGAAAAGTTCAGCGTGGCCAAGACGCTGCAAGCCATCGAACAGGCCCAGGTCGTGCTGCTGCTGCTGGATGCCAGCGAGGGCGTCACCGAACAGGATGCCACCGTGCTCGGCCAGGTGCTGGATGCAGGCCGCGCGCTGGTGATCGGCGTGAACAAATGGGACGGCCTCACCGACTACCAGCGCGACCAATGCCGCAACGCGATGGATCGCAAGCTGGATTTCGTCACCTGGGCGCAGGCCGTGCCGATCTCGGCCAAGCACGGTTCGGGCCTGCGGGAACTGCTGAACGCCGTGCATCGAGCGCAGCGTTCGGCGGCGTTCCAGTTCACCACCTCGGATCTGACCCGCGTGGTGGAAATGGCGGTCGCCGCCCACGCCCCGCCGCCGGTGCGCGGCCACGCCGCCAAACTGCGCTTCGCCCATCCCGGCGGCACTCATCCGCCCACCGCCGTGATCCACGGCAGCCGCGTCAAGCAGTTGCCGGACAGCTACAGGCGCTACCTGGAAAACACCCTGCGCAAGCACTACAAACTCGTCGGCACCCCGCTGAAGGTGGAATTCCGCCAGGGCGAGAACCCCTACGCGGACAAGAAGAACACCCTCACCGAGAAACAGCAGCGCCAGCGGCGGCGGTTGATTCGGCATGTGAAGAAGTGACGGGATTGGGGATTCGGGATTGGGGATTCGCAAAAGCCAGAGCGTCGGGATTCCCCGCGCTTTTACCATTCCCGAATCCCCAATCCCGAACCCCGCCATGACCACCATCGAACGCATCCCTCCGATCCTCGCGCTTTCGCGCCAGATGAACGGCGCGGCGCTGATCGATGTGCGCGAGGAGGCCGAGCGCGCGGAGGGCATGGCGCAGGGGGCGCTGGGCGTGTCGCTGGCGCAGTTGCTGGAAGCGCCGGAATCGCACCTCGATCCGCAACAGCCGGTGCTCCTGATCTGCGCGAAAGGGATGCGTTCGTACAACGCCGCGCTGGCGCTGCGCGCCCGCGGCTACATGCAGCTGGCTTCGGTCGAAGGCGGCACGGAACGCTGGCGCGCCGAAGGTTTGCCGATGAGCGAACCGCTCGCGGATGCGGATTTCCTCGAGCGCTATTCGCGCCAGATGCGCCTGCCCGGCGTGGGCGTGGCAGGACAGAAGAAGCTGGAAGCCTCGCGCGTACTGATCGTCGGCGCGGGCGGGCTGGGATCGCCTGCCGCCTTCTATCTGGCGGCCGCCGGCGTGGGGCACCTGCGGCTGGTGGACGACGACGTGGTGGATCGCAGCAACCTGCAACGCCAGATCCTGCACACCGAGGCCCGTCTGGGGACGCCCAAAGTGGCGTCGGCGCGCGCCGCGCTGCTTGCGCTGAACCCGCGCACCAAGGTCGAAACCTTCATCGAACGCCTGCATTCGCGCAACGTGGAAGCCTTGATCCGCGACTGCGATGCCGTGTTCGACGGTTCGGACAACTTCGTCACGCGCTACCTGCTCAACGACGCCTGCGTGAAGCTGGAAAAGCCGCTGGTGTATGGCGCGGTGCAACGCTTCGCAGGCCAGGTCGGCGTGTTCGATGCGGGCCGCCATCGCGGCCGGCTCCCGTGCTACCGCTGCCTGTTCCCAGAGCCGCCCAGCCCACAGGACGCGCCCAACTGTGCCGAGGCCGGCGTACTGGGCGTACTGCCCGGCATCGTCGGTCTGTTGCAGGCCACGGAAACCTTGAAGCTGCTGCTGGGCCTGGGCGACTCCCTGGCCGGACGGCTGTTGAACTACGACGCGCTCGCCGGAGGTTTCCGCGAGGTTCGCGTGCCGCCCGATCCGGATTGCCCGCTCTGCGCACCCGGCAAACGCTTTCCCGGCTACATCGATTATGCGAGGTTCTGCGCGGGCACCTGATCGTTCCGCGCCGAAAGAAAAACCCCGCCGAAGCGGGGTTCTTGTTTTCGAAGGGTAGTGCGATCGCTGCGGGGAATCATCACACTTTTACTGGCTTGGGTTCCAGCGGCGGAATGCGAAGCACCTGGCCCGGGTAGATCTTGTCCGGGTGCGAAAGCAGCGGGCGGTTGGCTTCGAAGATGACGTTGTACTTGTTCGGCGTGCCGTAGTACTGCTTGCTGATCTTGGAGAGGTTGTCGCCTTTTTTCACGGTGTAGAACTGCGTTTCCGGCGCTTCGGCTTGCGCCAGAACCAGATCCTGGGGGCTGGGCGGCATCGGTACGGGCCCGTCCACGGACGGGTCGATGAAGATGATGTCCTCCACCTGATCCACGCCTTCCACGTTGCCCAGCGCCAGCAGGATCTTTTCCTTCTCCTCCTGTGTCCTGGCGCTGCCGCTGACTGTCACCTTGCCTGCGTCGGATTCGATCTTCAGATCCTTGCCAAGTTCGTACTTCTTGACGTGATCGGCGAGCGCTTCGTCGTTGCTCTTGCCAATGCCGAACAGCTTTTCGCCGGCGCTCTTGACGAAATCGAACACACCCATTGCTGCATCCTCCTGGTGAACGGGCCCAATGGCCCCGCCGATTGAGTATAGGGCTGGATTCCCCGGCTGTGCGATAGCGTCTCGCGGCTGGCTGCCGGGACTGGCGGCCAAGGCGGGCTGCTAGAATCCGCCGATTCCGGAACCTTTGCCCATGCCTTTCCGCCACCTGATCCGATTCGCCCCCGACGGCAGCACGCAATGGCTTGCGCAAGATCGCAATGGCCGGGTGCTGGCGGGGCCGATGGCGGGCCTGCCGACAGCGCAGGCGGAGGACGTTGTGGTGTTGCTGCCTTCGGAAACCGTCAGCCTGCTGCCCGCACCGCGCGTGGCGAAACAGCAGCGGCAACTGGAACAGGCGGTGCCGTTCGCCATCGAGGAAAACCTCGCCACACCGGTGGAACAGTGTCGCGTGGCCATCGCCGATGCCGGCTCGCCGGAACAGGTGACGGCTGCGGTGATTGGCAATGCGCGGCTTGCAGGTTTCGTCGAGAGGTTGAATGCGGCGGGCATCGCAGCGGATCGTTTCGTGCCCGAATCCTGGCTGCTGCCGGTGTCCGATGCCGAAGCGACGCTGCTGCTCGATGGCCAACGCGCCGTGTTGCGTCACGCGCAGGCCGGCGCGCTGGCCGGAGATGCCATGGGAGAACTTCCTCAATGGCTGGCCTGGCTCGCACCGCAGTGGCCGGCGGGCAGACAACTGGTCTGCGTCGGCGAAGCGGCGGCGTTGTCCGATCCGCTGCTCGAAGACAGTCGCATCGCGCTGCGCCGCGAAGCCGTGGTTTCGCCGTTGGCGTATCTGGCGAAACGACTGGATCAGGTGCCGGAACTGAACCTGCTGGGCGGTACCTTCGCCCCGCGCAAGGCAGGGCGCGGCCGCGCGCTGTGGCGGATCGCCGCCATCGTTGCAGGCGTCGCGGCGGCGCTGCTGCTCGGGCAGACGGCGCTGGAAACCGCGCAACTCAAGCGCCGCCACGCGGCCCAGCGGCTGGAAATGGAAACGGTGCTGCGGCAGGCGTTGCCGGGCGTCGCAAGAATCGTGGATCCGAAAGCGCAGCTGCTCGGCGAACTCTCGCGCCGCCAGGGCGCAGGCGGCGAAGGCGTATTGACGATGCTCGGTGCGATCGCGCCGGTGATCTCCGGCAGTGGCCGCTACACGCTGGACGGCATGGATTACCGTGGCGGCACACTCGATATCACCCTGCGCACCGATGCGGTGGCGACGCTGGATTCGCTGCGCGAAACCCTGGCGGCACTGCCCGGATTCGCGGTGGAGCTCATCGCCGTGACGCCCGGCGGCGGCGGCGTGGAAGGCAAGCTGCGGCTGCGCAGGAGCGGCGCATGAACGCATTGCGCCACTGGTGGAACGGCCTGGGCGCAGGGGAGCGCCGCACGCTCGCGTTCGGCGGCGCGGCGCTGGCGGCGATGCTGCTGTGGTTCGGCGTGGCCGAACCCTTGGTCGCCTCGCGCGATGCCTGGCAGCAGCGCGTGGCGCAGGGCGAGGCCGATCTGGCGCTGATGCGCCGCCTCGCGCCGGAACTGCGCGCCCGCGCCACCGATGCCGCGGCCGCGCCGGATGGCCGCTCGCTGCTGGCGCGTACCGACGCCACGGCGCGCGAAGCGGGCATCGGCGATGCGTTGCTGCGGGTGGAGCCTTCCGCCGGCGGCCAGGTGCGGGTGTGGTTCGAGGGCGTCGGTTTCGACGCGCTGATGCAATGGCTGGAGGCCTCGGCGAAACGCACCGGCGTGCGCATCGACGAGCTTTCCATCGAGAAGGGCGGCGGTGCCGGCAAGGTGAATGCGCGGCTTACGGTTTCGGAGAACGGATAGATGAAAAAACTCGTGTGGTTGCTGTTCGCGCTGGCGGCATTTTGCGTGCTGTTGCTGGCCTTCATCCCGGCGCGTTTCGCACTGGAGCATGGCGTGGATCCCGCGCACGGCTTCGCCTTTTCCGGCGTTTCCGGCACGGTCTGGAACGGCCATGCCGGCGAGGCGACGCTGCGCGGCAAGCCGCTGGGCGCGGTGGACTGGAAACTTTCCCCGTTGGCGCTGCTGAAAGGCCGCAAGCACGCGGACTTGCGCATTTCCGGCGCGGAATACCGTGGCACCGCGACGGTGGAAACCGGCGACGGCGCGATCCGCGTCACCGATGCCGACGTGTTCTTTCCGGTGGCGAAGCTGTCCGGGCTGCTGGATGTCCCCAGGCTGCAATTCCTGGGCGACGTGAACCTCAAGCTCGACCACCTGACGCTGGTGGACAACGTGCCGACGGAGCTCCTGGGCGAGGCGATCTGGAACGATGCCGCCGTCGCAGGCGCGGCGCAGGCCGCGCTGGGCACGTTGAAGGCGGAATTCATGCGCGAAGGCGCGGGCATCGTCGGCACCCTGTCCGATGTCGGCAACGGCCCGCTGCAACTCACCGGCGATTTCAGCGCCACGCCACTGGGCTATCGCGGCCAGGCCGTGCTGCGCGCCCGCAACGACAACCCGCAGGTGCGCGAAGCGCTGAACCACATCGGCCAGCCGGTGGGCGACGGCAGCGTGGTCTATCGCGTGCAGGGTGGAATGCTCGGGGCCGGCCAGTGACGAAACCCTCCGTCGATGCCGCGCTGCTCGACCATGCCCTGGGCATCGCGCGCAAGGCCGCGAGCGCAGCGGCGGCCATCATCGACGGTTACTACGGCGGCGGCTATCGCTTCGGACTCAAGCCCGACGCCACGCCGGTCACCCAGGCCGACATCGAAGCCGAAGCGGCGATCCGCGCCGTCCTCCAGGCGGAGTTTCCCGGTCACGCCATCTATGGCGAAGAGCAGGGCCGGGATGCGCACGACAGCGATTTCCTCTGGCTGGTCGATCCGCTCGACGGCACCAAGAGCTTCGTGCGGCGCAATCCGGTGTTTTCCACGCAGATCGCCTTGATGCATCGCGGCGAACTGGTGCTGGGCGTTTCCAGCGCCAGCCAGTTCGGGCAAACCGCCTGGGCGCGACGCGGCGGCGGCGCATTTCTTGCGCATGGAACGGGCGAGGGCGCGGAACTGCGCGTGGCGAACACGAACCGGCTTTCCGATGCGGCCCTGTCCACCGGCAACCTCAAGACGCTGGCGCGCGGCCCGCGCTGGAATGCGCTCGGCGAGCTTGTGATCGAAGCCAACCGAAGCCGCGGCTATGGCGATTTCCTGCACTACCACCTGCTCGCGCAGGGCAGTCTGGACGTGGTGATCGAATCGGACGTCAACATCCTGGACATCGCCGCGCTGGCGGTGATCGTGCGCGAGGCCGGCGGCGTCTTCACCGACCTTTCCGGTGCCGGGCTGAACCTTGAAACCCGCAGCGTACTGGCGGCCGTTCCGGCGCTGCACGACACCGTGAAAGGGCGCCTGCAAGGCTGGAACCATGCCTGAACTTCCGCAAATCCTCGAACGCAGCGATCTGGACGGCGAGCGCCTCGGCCATGTCGAACGGCTGCGCCTGCGCTTCTCCAACGGCGTGGAGCGCACCTTCCAGCGCATGGCCCCCAGCGCGCGCGGTGCGGTCGTGGTGGCGGCGATGCGCGATCCGGAAACGATCCTCCTGATCCGCGAATACGCCTGCGGCCTGCACCGCTACGAACTGGGCCTGGTAAAAGGCCGCATCGACCCCGGCGAAACGCCCGAACAAGCCGCCGAGCGCGAACTGAAAGAGGAAATCGGCTTCGGCGCGCGTCGCCTGACGGTGCTGCGCCACCTTTCGCTTGCGCCCTCGTACATGGCGCATCAGGCCAGCCTGGTGCTGGCCGAGGATCTGTATCCGGAACGGCTCGAAGGCGACGAACCGGAGCCGCTGGACGTGGTGCCGTGGAAGCTCGCGGAACTGGATCGGTTGATCCTGCGCGAGGATTGCTCCGAAGGCCGCTCGCTCGCGGGCATGTTCATCGTGCGCGAAGTGCTCGCCGCGCGGGCGCAGGGCCGCACCCTGCAAGACCTCGCGGAATGAGCGCCGGTTCGATGCTCGCCGATGCGGCGATGGAACAGGCCATCGCCATCGCACTGGAAGCCGGCCGTGCAACCCTGAAGGTCTATGCCCGCGATTTCGCGGTCGAAACCAAGGCCGACGCCTCGCCGTTGACCGAGGCCGACATGGCTGCGCACCGCATCATCTCCGACGGGCTGGCGCGGCTCGCGCCCACGGTTCCGCTGCTCTCCGAGGAGGGCGCGCAGATTCCGTGGGAAACGCGGCGGGGCTGGACGCGCTGGTGGCTGATCGATCCGCTCGACGGCACGCGCGAGTTCGTCAAGCGCAATGGCGAGTTCACCGTGAACATCGCGCTGATCGAAGACGGCGTGCCGGTGCTCGGCATCGTGCATGCGCCGGTCGACGGCTACCTCGTTCATGCCCGGCGCGGCATCGGCGCATTCCTGCGCGATCCGGCCACGAACCGGGACATCGCCATCGCCAGCCAGCACCCGGCGCGGCGGCCCTTGCGCGTCACCGCCAGCCGTTCGCACCTGGACGAACGCACCGCGCGCGTGCTGGAACGCATCGGCGATCACGAACGCGAAGGCGTCGGCTCCTCGCTCAAGTTCTGCCGCACCGCCGAAGGTCGCGCCGACGTGTATCCGCGCCTCGGCCCGACCTCCGAATGGGATACCGCCGCCGGCCAGTGCGTGCTGGAAGCCGCCGGCGGTTGCGTCATCGGCCTGGACGGCGAACCGTTCCGCTACAACCGCGGGCCTTCGCTGCTGAACCCGGATTTCTTCGCCTTGGGCGACCCTTCGCTGCCGTGGCGGGATTGGGTCGCATGAGCGCGGCGCGCATCGGGGAACTGCTGTCGATCATGGCGCGCCTGCGGCATCCGGAAACCGGCTGCCCGTGGGATCTGGAACAGGATTTCTCCACCATCGCGCCCTACACCATCGAGGAAGCCTACGAAGTCGCCGACGCCATCGCACGCAGCGACATGGCCGACCTGCGCGATGAGTTGGGCGATTTGTTGTTCCAGGTCGTGTTCCACAGCCAGATGGCGCGCGAAGCCGGTGCGTTCGGTTTCGACGAGGTGGTTCAAGCCATCGGCGACAAGCTGATCCGCCGCCATCCGCACGTCTTCGGCGACGTGCAGGCGAACGACGCGCAAACCGTGCTGGCGAACTGGGAAGCGATCAAGCGCAGCGAGCGCGCCGAAAAAAGCGAAGACCGCAGCGCGCTGGCCGGCATCGGCGCGGGGCTGCCCGAGTGGCAACGCGCCGCCAAATTGCAGAAACGCGCCATCCGCGCCGGTTTCGACTGGACGAACATCGCGGACGTGATCGCCAAGCTGCGCGAGGAAATCGTCGAAGTCGAAGCCGAACTGGCCAATGGCGGCGCGCACGAACGGCTGGAGGACGAAATCGGCGACGTGCTGTTCGTGGCGCTGCGCCTGGCCGGTTACGCGGAGGTCGATGCGGGTGCCGCGCTGCGCCGCGCCAACGCCAAGTTCGAACGCCGCTTCCGCGCGATGGAAACCTTCGCCGCCGCCGATGGCCGCGAGTTTTCCACGCTGTCGTTGCCGGAAATGGAAGCCTATTGGAGCCGGGCGAAAGCGCGCGAGTAGGGCGCTTCCTATAGATCGGTCGCTGTCGTAGAGCGGGGGTAGCGGGATCGATGCGACCATTCGAGGGCCGCATCAACAGGGAATGGTCTATGCTCAGACCACCTCCCAACGAGTAGGCCGACATGCGACGTGCCGTGCTTGCGATGCTCTTGCTGGCGTTCTGGAACCTGACGTTCGCGGCCGAGCCTTCCGGCGCGCCGGCGGTCGAAGCGATGCGGCAGGTCTGGGACTGGACCTCGCGCGATTGGCCGAAGGTGGAAGAGGCGATCGCTGCGGCGCAAACCGCCGCACCGCAACAGCGAGCGGGCGTCTATCCCGGTCGCAGGGGCATTCTGTATCTGGCCGCCGATGGCCGCGCGGCGCTGGTGTCCGAGCGTGGAACGTCGGCGGATGAAGCGCCTGGCGGAGAGGCCGAAACCCCGCTGCGCTTCGCCACGCTGGCACAGTGGCGCGATGTCGGCGATGGCATCGAACTGTTCGGCCCATCCGACACCCAGGAGCCGCGCGATCAGTTCCCGAAGGCGGATATCGAGGAATTCCAGACGATGCTCGATACCGTGTATCCGGGGCTATCGCTGGAAGAATTCGTGGCGCAGTTCAAGCACGAGTATCAGGACGCGCACCGGTACGGGCGGGTTTCCAGCGATGCGGTAAATGGCGAGCCTGCCGCTCGTCGAGCCTGGATGCGGCTGTTGGCGGTGGAAGATGCCGGCGGCGTGCTGCTGCTCGATCGCGACTGGCTATTGCCGCAGGCGCAGCGCTGGGATGGACAGGGCGCGCTGAAACTGCAGCCGGAATTCTGGCGCGCCGCCGGCCCGGAGTCTGCGCTGGCGTCGATGGACAGCGAATCGCCGGACTATGCCTTGGCCGATCCGCTGCATCCGGACGTGCCGCAGGCCCTGCGCGGCCTGCTGCGCCCGGAAACCATCCGGGCGCGCGTGCTCGGCCGGGTCGATCCGGAAGCGCCGATTCCGTGGGAAAGCCATCGCGCGCAAGTGCAACTGCGGCTGGATCGCGGTTCGGAAGACGGCCTGATCGAAGGCATGGCTCTGTATGGCGTGGCGCCGGACGAACGGTGGTTCGCCGAAGTAAAGCGCCTCGACGCGCATGAGGCGGTGGCCACCATCTACGTTTCCCGCTTCGCACCGGACGACGAAGTGAAGCTGCCGGCCCAGGGCATGACTTTCACCAGCCGCCGCGAAGGCTCAGGCGGCGATTCGATGGCCTGCGATCTGGACACCAGCGCCCCGGTGCGCGCCGCCATCACCGCCGTGATCGCGCCCGAGGGCGGGCCGGAATTCGATGCCGATGGCTATGCCTATATCGAACTGGAGCTGGATCAGGGCAGCGCCGAAGGCCTGGCCGTGGGAGACGAACTGTATTTCGACCGCAACGAGAACGAGGACATCTGGGGCGAAGGCCGCGTGCGCCGCGTCGATGCCGCCAGCAGCCGTGTGCTGTGGCGCGGACGGCGCTGGCACGAATCGCGGGAAGTGGAATGGCCTGCCAGGGGCCAGCATCTGGTGACCCCGGCATGGCAGCGGTATGAATCCGAAGTGTTCGGGGCGCTGGGCAAGTGAGCGGTGGGCGCATACGCTGGCGGCACATCGCAGTGTTGGGCTCGGTGCTGCTTTTCGCGGCGATGCTGATCGCGGCGCTCCCGCTGGCGTGGCATCGGTATGAGGTCTGGCGTGTCGAACAGCGCGAACGTCCCAATCCAAAACCGGCATCGCCTGAGGAACTGTTCGCGATCGTGCGAGCGGTGATCGACCACAAGGCGTTCGAGGGCGTTCCGCCGCCACCGCCCAAGCCTGGCGATCAGCTCCCCGTGCGTGGCCCCAAACCTGTCGTACTGCGTAACGAAACCATCGTGCTGTGCAGTTACGAAGCGCTGGCGCCAGATGATTTTTGCCATGCAGGCGTAGAGGACGTGGTTGTTTCTGCGTGGCTTGAAACCAGCGCACCATTACGTTTGCGCAAGGAGCTCGTAGCGGCAAGCAAACACCAGATCGTCGTGCCATGCGCCGATTCGACATGGATCCGTTGCGCGACACCCGAGCAAATTGATGAGGCGCTGAAACGGCCGGATTGGTGGGAAGGGTTCTATACACGCTATCCCGGCACTGCCGGTTTCGTCGATTTCAGCCCCGCCGTGCTTTCCGAAGATGGCTCCGAAGCGATCATTTACGTCGGTCACGTGTGCGATGGGCTGTGTGGAACCGGGTGGGTGTTGCTGCTGCGCAGAACGCCTGATGGCTGGAAAGTCGTGGAGGATGTGCTTTTCTGGATCAGTTGAAGTTGCCTTTGCAAGCAGCCGGGCCGCCTCAATACCAGTTCAAGCACCACTTCCGCACGATGGCATGGGAATGAGCGTATCCGGTTGAGATGAATGGCCCAAAAAATCGGCAGTCATTCCAGGGCGAACTCATGGATACGGTTCCCCGCCGCTACAATCATCGGCTCCCGCCGATGCCGACATCCCGCCTGTGCCCATCCACCTGCTCCCCGACACCCTGATCGACCAGATCGCCGCCGGCGAGGTGGTGGAGCGGCCCGCATCCGCCGTGAAGGAACTGGTGGAAAACGCGCTGGATGCGGGCGCGGCACGGATCGACGTGGAGCTGGAGGAGGGTGGCATCCGGCTGATCCGCATCCGCGACGATGGCGCGGGGATTCCGGCAACGGAACTGCCGCTGGCGCTGAGCCGGCACGCCACCAGCAAGATCGCTTCGCTCGACGATCTGGAAGCGGTGGACACGATGGGGTTCCGTGGCGAGGCGCTGCCCTCCATCGCCTCGGTTTCGCACTTCGCGCTGACCTCGCGCATGGCCGATGCGCCGCACGCGATGCGGGTCGAATCGGTGGGCGGGAAGCTGGACGAGCCTGCGCCCGCACAGCATCCGAAAGGCACCAGCGTGGAAGTGCGCGACCTGTTCTTCAACGTGCCGGCGCGCCGCCGCTTCCTGCGCGCCGAACGCACCGAGTTCGGGCATATCGAGGAACTGCTGCGCGGGCTATCGCTGGCGCGCATGGACATCGACTTCCGCCTCGTCCACAACGGCCGCCAGGTGCGCCATTACCGCGCCTCGAACAGCCCGGCGGAGCGCCTGAAGCGGCTGGCCGAAGCGCTCGGCCCTGAGTTTCCGGACAACAGCCTGGAAGTGGCGTTCGAGGCCGCCGGGTTCCGCTTGAGCGGCTGGGTTGGTTTGCCTACCGCCAGCCGTTCGCAGGCCGACCAGCAATATTTTTTCGTGAACCGCCGCCTGGTGCGGGATCGCGTGGTCACGCATGCGGTGCGGCAGGCGTATGCGGACGTGCTCTACCACGGCCGGCACCCGGTCTATGTGTTGTTCCTCGATCTCGACCCGCGCCGCGTGGATGTGAACGTGCATCCGGCCAAGACCGAAGTGCGTTTCCGCGATTCGCGCCTGGTGCACGATTTCCTGTTCCGCAGCCTGCATCAGGCCCTCGCGCAGACCCGCGCCGGTGCGGCCTCGGCGAATGGTGCGGTCATCGAGGCAGGGGCGGAGGCCGCATCGAGCCAGCCTGTGCCGGAAGCGGATGCGACGGCACCGGGCCGCATCGCTGCGTTCGCCTATCCGCCACCCGCGCAACCGCCGCTGCGGCTGCACGTACGGGAGCAGATCGGCGTCTATCAGTCGCTGTATGGCGCAGGCCGCAGCGGCAACGCCGCCGCAACCGCGCCAGCCTTGCCGGAAACCGCGCAGGAGGATGCTGGCGGCGTGCCACCACTGGGCTACGCACTGGCACAGTTGCACGGCATCTTCATCCTGGCCGAGAACACGCAGGGCCTGATCGTGGTGGACATGCACGCCGCACACGAGCGCATCAGCTACGAACGCCTGAAAACCGCGCAGGACGGCGAAGGCATCCGCGCCCTGCCGCTGCTGGTGCCGATCCCGCTGGCGGTGAGCGCGCGCGAGGCGGCCTGTGCCGAGGAACGCAGCGGGGATTTGAACGCGCTGGGTTTTTCCATCGACCGCAGCGGCCCGCAGAGCCTGACCATCCGCGCCATTCCGGCTTTGCTCGATGGCGTGGATCCGCGCCAGCTCGCGCTGGACGTGATCGCGGACTTGATCGAACACGGCAGCACGCGGCGGGTGGAGGAACGGCGCAACGAACTGCTCGGCACGATGGCCTGCCACGCCTCGGTGCGCGCCAACCGCCGCCTGACGGTTCCGGAAATGAACGCGCTGCTGCGCGACATGGAAGCCACCGAGCGCTCCGGCCAGTGCAATCATGGCCGCCCGACCTGGGTGCAATTGACCAAACCCGAACTGGATCGCCTGTTCCTGCGAGGACGCTGAGATGAAAACCGTATCGACGATGCTGTTGCTCGGCCTGGCCGCGCTGCGCCCGGCCTGCTCCGATGCGAGCGATGCGATCGCCGCGCATGAAGACCACGCCGCCTACGCGGCCCAAATCGAACAGCACCGCGCCGCGCGCGTGGAAGGCTTGAAGCGGCCGTTGGGCTGGCTGTCGCTGGTGGGGCTGCACTGGATCGAGCCGGGCGAACACCGCATCGGCAGCGCGCCGGACAACGACATCGTGCTGGCGGTCGGGCCGGAACATCTGGGCACCGTTACCTTGCGCGATGACGCAATCACGATGATCCCGACGCCGGAAGCCGCCGGCAGCATCCGCTGCGTCAGGGCGCCGTGCCCCGGTTCGACGCCCGCATTCACCGTCGATGGCGCGCCGCCGGAAGGGGAAATCCCGTTGCGCGCGGACAGCACCGGCAAGCCCAGCCAGGTCGTGTTCGAGCCGGACGTTTCCGGCTTCAACGTGATCGAACGCGGCGGCAAGTTCGCCTTGCGGGTGCGCGATGCGAACGCGAAAACGCGGACGGAATTCGCCGGCATTCCGTTTTACGGCATCGATGCGGACTGGCGGATCGAAACGCGCTTTGTGCCGCACGAGGCCGGCCACAGCATCGAGATCGCCAACGTCATCGGCCAATTGCAGGCCATGCCGAACCCCGGCGCGCTGGTGTTCGAGAAGGATGGCAAGGAGCACCGCATCGAGGCCATCGGCAACGACGACGGCAGCCTGTTCCTGATCTTTGCCGACCGCACCAGCGGCAAGGAAACCTATGGTGCGGGCCGCTTCATCGACGTGGACGGGCCGGACGAGGGCAGGGTGGTCGTGGATTTCAACCTCGCCTACAACCCGCCGTGCGCCTTCAACGAATATTCCACCTGCCCGCTGCCGCCACCGGAAAACCGCCTGAACCTCGCGGTGACGGCGGGGGAAAAGAAACCGGCGGGGCATCCTTGAGCCCATACGGCGCTGTCATCCTGCGCGAAATCGCAGGATCGCTTTCCAGGGGTGGGTGAGCGCATGTCCTTACCGCAAGGCGAAGAAATCATAGTGCGCGAAGACCGCCGCGTGCGCTGCCATCTGGGTGGCGATGCCCGTGCGAAAACCGCGATCTTCCTGTGCCACGGTCTGGGCGGCCGTGCCGGACAATGGCGTTCGCTATGGCCGCACCTGGCTGAATCCGGTGCCAGGCTCATCGCCTGGGACATGCCGGGCCACGCCCACAGCCCGCGTCCGCATCGCGCCGCTGCGTATGCCGGTACCGCGATGGCGGCGGATTTCATCGAGCTGATCGAACGCTACGGGGCACAGCGCAATTTCATCGTGGCGCATTCCTACGGTGCAAAGCTCGCGCTGTTCGTGCTGCAACGCCTGCGGGAGGCGCGCAGGGACGCACTGGTCGAACGTGCCGTGCTGCTTGGCGCACCGCCTCCTGGCGTTTCCCCGGCCAACCACCTGCTGCGGCTTCCAGCCTGGATGCTGGCCCTGATGCGCGGCAGGCTCGAACGTGCCTTTCGCGCCGCGGCATGGGACGCCAGCGCCGATCCGGCCCTGATCGACTACGAGGAACGCTGCGCACGGCGCAACTCGCTGGCGGTGTTCAAGGCCCTCGCCCTGCGAGTTCCGGTGCTCGATCTGGCGGCCTTGCCGCGACTGGATCTGCCGGTGCTGCTGCTGTGCGGCGACGCCGACCGCATCACCCCGGTCGAAGCCGCCCGCGCCAACGCCCGCGCTTTGCCGAACGTGGAACTGCGCGTGCTGGAACGCTGCGGCCACCAGATCATGCTGGAGCGCCCGGCGGAAACCCTGGCGGCGCTGGAGGCATTCTTCGGCGTGGTCCACGCCTGAACCGGCTCCGTTTCCTGCCATCCATCGCGTGCCAAAACGCCGGAAAACCGCTATGATGCCGGGCTCCCATCCGTCCGGATGGGAGCAACCTTGCCTCACTGCATCGCATCCGCGATTGGCTCAGGAGGCTTTCGGCGGCGAAGACGCCGCGATATCCACAAGGAAAACACCATGCGTCACTACGAAATCGTGTTCCTGGTCCATCCCGACCAGAGCGAGCAGGTGCCCGCGATGATCGAGCGCTACAAGGGCTTGATCGAGGGCGACAACGGCAAGATCCACCGCCTGGAAGACTGGGGCCGCCGCCAGTTGGCCTACCCGATCGAGAATCTTGTCAAGGCCCACTACGTGATGATCAACGTGGAAACCTCCGAAGCCGTGCTGGAAGAACTCGTCTCCGGCTTCCGCTTCAACGATGCCGTGCTGCGCCACCTGGTGATCCGCCGCGACGGCCCGGTCACCGAGCAGTCCTTCATCCTCAAGACCAAGGACGAGAAGCCGGAACGTCGCCGCCGCGACGATGACGCCGTGGCCGCCGACGATTCGGTCGAGCCCGAAGGCGAAGAAGCCGCCGCCTGATCGCACGCCACCAAGGAACCGTACCCATGTCCAAGTTTTTTCGTCGTCGCAAGTTCTGCAAGTTCACCGCCGAAGGCGTGACCGAGATCGACTACAAGGATCTGGCCACCCTGCGTCAATACATCACCGAGAACGGCAAGATCGTGCCCAGCCGCATCACCGGCACCAAGGCCAAGTACCAGCGCCAGCTTTCCACCGCGATCAAGCGCGCGCGTTACCTCGCGCTGCTGCCGTACAGCGACAACCACTTCTGAGCCGCTTTCCCTTCCCCCGGCAACGGGGGAAGGGAATCAGGTTCAATGCCATCCCGTCCGTTCGGACAGCACCAGTTGCGGCGATGAACCCGCCGCTAACGAACCAGGAGCAACACTGTGCAACTCATCCTTCTCCAGAAAGTCACCAACCTCGGCAGCCTCGGCGACAAGGTCGACGTGAAGCCCGGCTACGGCCGCAACTTCCTCGTGCCGCAGGGCAAGGCCGTGCCGGCCACCGCCGCCAACATCGCC
>CAZHXV010000009.1:0-11137 GCA_964536455.1 uncultured Aquimonas sp. | reverse complement strand
TTCGCGTCAACGCCTCCACCGAAGGCAAGCTGTACGGCTCGGTCGGCCCGCGCGACATCGCCGAAGCCTTCACCGCCACCGGCCTGCCGCTGAATAAGTCCGAAGTCATCCTCGGCGAAGGCCCGCTGCGCCGCACCGGCGAGCATGAAGTCGTGCTGCACCTGCACGCCGACGTCAGCGTGCCGGTGAAAGTGATCGTCGAAGCCGAAGCCTGAGCGTCGCCGCTTCACGAATGCTGCAACACGACGGGCGCTTCGGCGCCCGTCGTCGTTTCCGGTATCGTGAAGCGCTTTGTCCCACGGAGCTTCCCGATGCCCACTCCACTGCGCCTTGCGGGCCTTGTCCTGTCGTTCGCAGCAGCGTTCGCGCCTTCCGCCCATGCCGCCGATCTGTTCGTGAAGAACGTCAACGGTTACACGCTCGATGGCGAAGGCGCATTGCACAGGTTCGATGCGCTGCTGGTCGAGGATGGCCGAGTGCTGGCGGCCGGCAGCGAAGCCGAACTGGCGCAGCGTGCTGGTGAAGCCCGCATCGAAGACGGGAAGGGCCGCACCCTGCTGCCGGGCCTGATCGACGCCCACGGCCACGTCATGGGCCTGGGCGCGATGCAGCGCAGCATCGATCTTTCCGATACCAAAACCCTGGACGAAGCGCTCGCGCGCATCGCCGCATTCGCGGAACAGCATCCCGATGTCGCGTGGCTGCTCGGCGGCGGCTGGAACCAGGTGATCTGGAAGCTCGATCGCTTCCCCACGGCCTCCGAACTGGATGGCGCATCCGCGGCGCGTCCGGTGTGGCTGCGGCGCATCGACGGCCACGCCGGCTGGGCCAACGCCGCGGCAATGAAGCTGGCGGGGGTCACCGCGGCCACGCTCGACCCCGACGGCGGCCGCATCGAGCGCGATGGGCGCGGCCATCCGAATGGCATCTTCGTCGATGCCGCGATGGATTTGATCGAGCGCCACATCCCGCCGTCGGATGCCGCCGAAGCCGCCGCGATGCTGGATGCCGCACTCGCCGAGATGGCGCGCGTGGGGCTGACGTCGGTGCACGATGCCGGCGTCGATGCGGCCACGCTGTCGCTGTTCCGCCAGTACGCGGATGCCGGCAAGCTCACCACGCGCCTCTATGCGATGGTGGCCGGCACCGGCGAGGATTTCGACCTGGCCAGCCGCGACGGCCCGCTGATTGGCCATGCTCAGGATCGGCTCACCGTGCGCAGCGTCAAGCTGATGATCGACGGCGCGCTCGGCAGCCGCGGCGCGGCATTGCTGGAACCGTATTCGGACGATCCGCACCACCGTGGCCTGATGATGTTCGCCTCCACCGACGAGCTGGCCGCCGCCATCGCCAAGGCGCTTGCCAAGGGCTGGCAGGTGAACGTGCACGCCATCGGCGACCGCGGCAACCGCACCGTGCTGGATGCCTTCGCGCTGGCCTACGCCAAGGCCGGCGGGCGCGGCCTGCGCAACCGCATCGAACATGCGCAGGTGGTGGCAAGGGAAGACATCCCGCGGTTCGTGCCGTTGAAATTGATCGCCTCGATGCAGCCCACGCATGCCACCTCGGACATGAACATGGCCGAAGACCGCCTCGGCCCCGACCGCATCCTTGGTGCGTATGCCTGGCAAACCTTCCTGAAGCAGGGCACGGTCATCGCCGGCGGCTCGGATTTCCCGGTGGAATCGCCCAACCCCTTCTTCGGCCTGCACGCCGCCGTGACGCGGCAGGATCACCAGAGCCAGCCGTCCGGCGGTTGGTATCCGGCGCAGGATCTGAGTCTGGTGCAGGCGCTGCGCGCCTTCACGCTGGATGCCGCCTACGCCGCGCACCAGGAAAAGCAGCTCGGCACGCTGGAGCCCGGCAAGTGGGCGGATTTCATCCTCGTGGATCGCGACATCTTCGCCATCGAGCCGCAGGCGCTGTGGCAGACCCGCGTGCTGGAAACCTGGGTGGCGGGGGAGCGCGTGCATCGGGAAACCGAAGCCGTGCGGTAAGTCGCGACTTCCCTTGCCGTGCTTCGGTAATATCCACGGTTCACCGCCCGGCAGGGGCTGCGGATACCGTAGCCGCGCGGCATTTCCAGATCATCGAGAGGGTTTCATCATGTCGAAGTTGATGCGGGCCGCCCTGTGGGCGGCATGTGCGGGTTGCCTTGGCGTTTCGTCCAGCGCGTTCGCATTGAAGCCGGTCGAGCCGGCTTACGAATTGATGCGCGGGGTTTCCGGGCCGGAGGCGCTGGCGACGCGTGCGGATGGCCAGTACGCCGCCGATGGCCGCGTGGTGGCGCTGTTCCAGCCGGCGTTCCGGGCACGCAAGGCCGATGCGGAAACGATGGCGCGGGAGTTCCTCGCCGCGCGCCACGCGCAGTTGGGTCTGGCGGCGGACGAGCTGTTGCAACTGGAAGTAAGCCATCGCCGCGACGGCGAGCGCTTTTCGGTGGTGCGCTTCGCGCAGATGCGCCAGGGCGTGCCGGTGTACGGCAGCGACGTCGCGGTCAGTGTGATGCGCGATGGCCGCGTGATCTACGTGACCAACGATGCGGTGATGGATGCCGGGCAGCCCGATTTCTCGCGCGCGTCGCGTTCGGGCAGCGATGCCATCGACCTTGTGCGCAGCCATCTTCGCGTCAACCGCTTGAGCCATGAGAATGCGCGCCAAGTGGTGTATGTCGATGGCGGGAACACGCGCCTTGCCTGGCGCGTGATCGCGGAGAGCGCCGAGGTTCGCGGCTCCTGGGAGGTGCTGATCGATGCCGACACGGGGCAGGTGCTGCGCGCCGAGGACAAGGCGCTGTACCGCACGCCTGAATCGCGTGGCGGTGCGATCACCGGCACCATCTGGACGCCCGATCCGCTCTCCTCCGCGCTCGCTACTTATGGCCAAACCGGCTTCGTCGATGGAAACAATGCCGATACGCCGCAACTCACCGGCCAGCTCAAGACCGTCGAGCTTGAGGATCTCACGTTCTCCGGCGGGGTTTACAGCCTCGCAAGCCAGTGGGTGCAGTGCACCGATACGCTGGAGGCTCCCACCAACTCCGGCGGCTGCCCGACGTCGGCCACCGGCGAGGAGTTCCACCTGACGCGCTCGCAGGCCGGTTTCGATGGCGTCATGGCGTATCACCACCTCAACACCATGATGAAATACGTCAACGAAACCCTTGGCGTTACGGCGGTGCCGATCAATGGCGTCCAGGTTCTGAGATTCGATCCTCACGGCCTGAACGGCGACGACAACTCCCATTTCGTGGGCGGCAGCCAGATCCTGGCCTTCGGCGAAGGTGGCGTGGACGATGCGCAGGATGCCGACGTGATCGTCCACGAGCTTGGCCACGCGCTGCACTATTTCGTCACCGGCGGCAGCCTCTCGCAGGTTCAGGGGCTTTCCGAAGGCACCGGCGATTACGTCGCCGGCGGCTACAGCCGCGACTACAAGGATCAGTGGACGGAAGCCCAGGCGCCGTACTTCTGGACTTTCAGCTGGGATGGCCACAACACCTTCTGGGCAGGCCGCGTGCTCAATTGGCAGACCACCAACACCTATGCCGGCATCGGTGGCCAATCGATCCATACGGCAGGCCAGTACTGGGCCTCGTGCAACGTCCGCGCCCGCGATCTGATCGGCGGCGAAGCGATGGATCGCATCTTCTGGGAGGGCCTGTCGATGACCGGCGGCAGCACCAACCAGAAGGCCGCAGCGCAGGCAGTCATCAACGCTGCCGCCGCATTGGGCTATCCGCAAGGCCAGATCAACACGGTCGGCGCGGTCTATAACACCGGCGTGGCGGGCGATCTCAACTGCACCTACGACGTCACCATTCCGCAGGCCACGGATCCGGTGGTCGATATCGACCTGGCCCAGATCGCCGGCCAGGCCTTCGAAGGCGCTTCGGTCGTCGTGCCGCTCTCGATCGCCAACACTGGCGGCAGTTCCCTGGCCTGGAACATCGATACTTCCGATCAGGCCGATTGCTCCGTGTCGTCATCGGTCGACTGGATTTCGTTCGCGCCCACCAGCGGCAATACCGTTGGCGGCTCCAGCACGTCCGTCGCCGTGACGCTGGACGCGGATGGCCTGGCGGCTGGCCAGTACGCGACCAACCTGTGCGTCCACAGCAACGATCCGGAAACCGACGTCCTGGCCGTGCCGGTCGCGTTCGACGTGATCGAGGACGTGCGCATCTTCAAGCACGGCTTCGAAAGCATACCGGCGTATTTCTCCGAGGATTTCGACAGCTACGCCAACGGCAGCAACATCCACGGCCAGGGCGGCTGGAAAGGCTGGGGCAACGATCCCTCCGGCGGCGCCACGGTAACCAACGCCTTCGCCTCCAGCCCGGCGAATTCGATCAACGTCGCCGGCGATACCGATCTCATCCACGAGTTCGACCTCACCAGCGGCGCCTGGGTGCTTTCCGCCAAGCAGTACATTCCGGCGGGCTTCTCCGGCGAGTCGTACTTCATTGCGCTCAGCCAGTACGTGGATACCTGCACCGGCAGCCCGGCCTGCCTGTGGGCGGTGCAGGTGAACTTCAGTGGCGGCACCCTCATCAACGAAGGCGCCAGCGGCGGTTCGCTGCCCTATGTCACCGGGCAATGGGCCGACATCGAAGTCACCTTCGACCTCGATGCCGACACGCAGACCTTCCGCTACAACGGCCAGGTGCTCTACACCGGCACCTGGACGAACGAGCAATCCGGCGGCAGCATCGCCGCGCTGGGCGCGCTCGACCTGTTCGCCAACGGCGCATCGTCGATCTATTACGACGACATCAGGATCATGCCGGCAGAATGATGGTGTGCGACACCGGGACGCCTTGATGGCGTCCCGGTTGCTTTGGGGGTAATCCATTCCGATATCGCAGACAAAACCCGAGCTTTTGGAGAGCGCAGCTTGCTGCGCTTGGATGGCCCGGGAAGCCAAGGGCAGCGCAGCAAGCTGCGCTCTACAAAAGCCCGCGACGCCTCGGCATTGGGTGGGCTAAACGGTCGCGATTTGGCTGAGTCATAGGGCTAATCAGGATCCATTTTCGCCCCTTGACGCCATCATGGCTATTGGTCTCAATCGCCTTGAGCTTCTCAATCCGGAGTTTCCGGATATATCATTCTCCCGGCAGCCACCGGCCACGACGTAGGTTGATCCGGATGGGCAAGGGGCTTCGAGGAATCTTTTTTGCGGCATGCCATCATATTGATCCGGAGAATGATTCGATCCGGTCGAGTGTTGTGCTGCGCCCATGTCATTGAAAAATGAGGCTTTGGCGATGAAGCAACGCATGATGCGTGCAATTTCGGGTGTTGTCGTGTTTTTGATGCTGGCCGCATGGGTGCCGGCATTCGCACAGGGATGGGGGACGGGAGCGCCGGCGGATCAAGGCGGTTGGGGGAACGCGGGAACCGAGCCGCCGGAAGAAGAAGCGCCGCCGGAGGGTTACGACAACAATCCGTACGATCCGCAACTGCCGCTGATGACGGTGGTGGAGCCGCAGCTTGAGTTCGATCCTACCAGTGTTTCCCCTTTGGGCGACGATTACGACCCTGCCAGCGGTACCGTTACGTTCTCTGCGACGGATATTTCCCTGCCGGGCAATTTCGACATCCCCGTCGAGCTGCGCCGCTGGGTGCCGCAGGACGATTACGACACCGGCGGGCCGGGTGGCGCACTGGGTATGTGGAGGTGGAACATTCCGTTCATTCGCGGGAACTACCTTGACGTCAAGCAAGGTCACAGCGATGCCGGCTGGGATTGGGGCGACAACACTTGGCACGATGGCTACAACTGCACCGGTGATGCGCATACCGTCTGGACCAATAGCGGCACATCTGTCGCTCCCGAAGCCTATTGGCAGGGCAAGCTGCTGCATATTCCCGGCGTCACATCGGAAACGTTCCTCAGGACTGACAGCGGCCAGCAGGTCACGAAGTCCAATTTCAGAATTGTCGACTGCATTTCCAATTTCATGGAGAAAGGCGGCGGCGTCCAGCAGGGCATCGTGGTGGCCGGGCCCAATGGCCTGCGCTACACCTTCAACCGGATCAAGAGCTACTACAACAACAAATCGGCACTGAAGAGTCCTGTGGTCTGGACGCGCCTGCTGCTGGTGACGAAGATCGAGGATCGCTACGGCAACTACGTCAATTACAGCTATGACGCGAATAGCAACCTGACGGGCATCGCGGCCTCCGATGGTCGAGCCATCGTCGTAAGTGCCGGTGCGACCAGCGCCACGGCGCATGGACGGACATGGCAGTACGGGGCTCTGCCCACAGGGCAGGACACCGTCACCTTGCCCGATGGCAGCCAGTGGGTTTACGAGGGGCTATCCGCCGTGCGCTTCGATGCCAATGGGCTGGGCGGATACAACCAGGAGTTTCGGCTCCTCCCTTCGCCCGTATTGCCCCCCGGCTGCACAACGAATTCCGCCGAACACATCGCAAGCGTCACCACGCCGCAGGGTCTGAAGACCACCTACACCTTCAAGGATACGATCCACACCCGTTCCAATGTCGAGGCGGACTTTTACCAGGATCAGGTGGTCAACCCGCTGCCTGGGCAGCTGAAATACATCACTCGCGCGTTGCAATGCACGGTGAAGCGCTCGCTGAAATCAAGAACGGTACAGGGCCCGGGCGTCGGCCCGCACACCTGGACCTACGCCTACTCCACCAATCGCGGCACGTTCACGGCCACCAGCTGCCGGGACAATATCTGCATCAATAATTTCCTGCCAAGCACTTCGCCTAATTTGCCGCAGCCGGCTGCGAGCCTGGGCGGCTTCCCCGCGCCAGTTGCCAGCGGAGGTGCGGAAAACTACCGCAGTGTCACCATTACCGGCCCGGACAAGAAGCTGGTGTTCTACATCGACCGGCAAGCCTGGAAGACCGCGCCGCCTGCCCCGAACATCAGTGAGGGCATGGTGGTGGCGCAGGACGTGCTGAATGCAGACGGCGATCGACTCTTGCAGCGCACCGAATATACCCATGCGATGGGCAACATCGTCGGCCAGTACTGGTATGTCGATGGCGATGAACCGCCCAACAACATGTACCAATCCAACTACCGCACCAACCAGATCCTGTCCGTTGAAAAACGCCCTTACTACAACAGCGCGGGAAGCATCACCAGCACCGATACGTTCACCACGCAGACCAGCCTTTTCGATGACTACGGCTTTGCGCAGTTCCGGCAGGAATCCAACAATGTCGTCGTCGATCCGCCCAATCCCAGCCCCATGTCGCGTCAGGTATGGGAAACCCGGCAGCACCTGCTCGAAAACGCGGGTACGGCGAACGAATGGCGATGGATCGGCCTGCCGTTGTCGCAGACGGTGAATGGCACGGCCACGGTGGGCAGCACGTACAACAGCTACGGACAGCGTGCGACGGTCAGCCGCTTCGGCCAGTTGCAGCAGACCCTGACCTATGAGACGTCGATGTCGGTGGCAAGCGGCCAGCGCGGCACGCTGAAAACCTTCAAGGACGGCCGAAACCAGATCACCACCTACGGCAGCTGGAAGCGCGGCATTCCACAATCCATCCTCTATGCCGATGGCGGCAGCCAATCGGCAGTGGTGAACGATCGCGGCTGGATCGACTCGATCACCGGCGAAAACGGCGCCAAAACCTGCTACCTCTACGACGAGCGCGGCCAGATCGAACGGATCACCTATCCCTCGGAAACCGTCAACGGCGTCTGCAACCCCACCGCCTGGGAGATGACCGAGCGCAGCTTCGAGAAAATCAGCAGCGCCATCCACGGCCTGAGCGCGGGCCACTGGAAGGAAACCATCAGCACCGGCAACGCGCACAAGGAGGTCTTCTACGATGCGCTGTGGCGCCCGGTGCGGGTGCGCGAATACGACAACGCCAATGCCACTGCCACGCAGCGCTTCAGCAAGGTTTCCTACGACATCGAAAACCGCGTGACGTTCGCCTCGTATCCAAACACCGTCGGCGATCCCACCACAGGCACATCTACGCTATTCGACGCGCTGGGCCGCGTCACGTCTGTCTCGCAGAATTCGGAACTGGGCCTGCCGGCCACCACTACGACGCATTACCTGGCCGGCCTGAAAACCCGCGTCACGAACCCGCGTGGCCATAATCCCGATGGCACATTGAATTTCGCCTACCAGACCACGACCAGCTACCAGGCCTTCGGCGCCCCCAGCTACGACGCGCCCTTGGCCATGAGCGAACCGGAAGGTGTGGCGACGGCCATCGTCCGCGACGTGTTCGGCAAGCCCTCGACGATCAAGCGTACCGGCACGTACTGGCGCCCGAACGGGACGGCGGAGAACCAGAGCCTGACGCGGCGGTTCGTGTACGACGCCCAGCAGCGCCTGTGCCGGCGCATCGATCCGGAAAGCGGCTCGGCCGTCTTCGACTACGACGCCGCCGGCAATCTGGCCTGGAGCGGTCGCAGTACCGACCAGGCCAACACGAGCGCCTGCCTGCGGGAAGCGATCTCCGTCGCGGACAGAAGTATCCATACCTACGACGCCCGCAACCGGCTGACGTCCATCAACCATCCCGCCGGCACGGACGATGTCGGGTATGGCTACGAGCACGGCCTGCTGAAAACCGCCAGCACCACGAGCGGCGGCGCGTGGACGTACACGTACCACAAGCGCGGCCTGCCGATGACTGAGTCGCTGGTCATCGACAACACCACCTTCGGCATCGCCTATGCCTACAACGCCCTGGGCCATCTGTCGTCGATGACTTACCCCAGCGGCCTGAGCATGGCCTTCACGCCGAACGCGCTGGGCCAGGCCACGCAAGTGGGCGGCTATGCCTACGATGTCAGCTACCACCCCGACGGCAGCCTCAAGGGGTTCATCTACGCCAACGGCATCGAGCATAGCCGCGTCGCCAATGTCCGTGGCCTGCCGGAGACGCTGCGCGACACGCTCGGCCCGGTCGCGCTTCTGGATCACACCTATACCTACGACAAGAACGGCAACCTGATGATCCTGGTGGATTCAGTGAACGACCCGGACTACCAGATTATGGGTCGGGAATCGCGCGAGATGATTTACGACGACCGGGATCGGCTGATCTCGGCCAAGGCGACGAACAAGCTGGGGTACCAGGAATTCGAGTACGACGCGCTGGACAACGTGCGCCGCTGGCGCATCCACCGCGACGACGAAATGGGCCAGCACGACCAGGATTTCCGCTACCGGCACACCACCTCGAACCGGCTGGACGGCATCGACGACGAAACCGGCGCGCCGCAGTGGGATTACGAGGTGGATGCGCTGGGCCAGACCACGCAGCGCAAGGTGCTGGGTCCGTACAACGGCTACCCCACCGAGCTGAACTTCGCCTGGGACAAGGCCGGGCGCGTGACCGGCGTGGCTTATTCGGGTGGTACGAACGGCGCGGGCAGTGAAACCTATCGGTACGACGCACACGGCCGGAGAACCCGGAGCGCCAGGGATGGCGGCATGCGCTATCAGGTGTACAGCCGGGCGGGGCAACTGGTGTACACGCAGGACGAACGGGAGAACCAGCGCATCGACTACGTGAGCCTGGGCGGACGGCTGATCGCCAAGCGCAGCCGCCCGATGGGCAGCAACAGCGCGACGAGCACGTTCCTGCACGTGGACCAGCGCGGCACGCCGAGCGTGGAGACGGACAGCGCCGGCGCCCGGCTGGATCGGGCGATCCTGCTGCCGTACGGCTCGCCGGCCGACGAGGTGTTCCGCGAAGGGCCGGGCTTCACCGGGCACCAGACGGACAGCGGCACCGGGCTGATCTACATGCAGCAGCGGTACTATGACCCGGTGGGGCAGCGGTTCTTCTCCGTCGATCCGGTGGATGTCAGCGCGACCCATGGGGGCAACTTCAGCCGGTATTGGTATGCCAATAACAATCCCTATCGTTATACGGACTCCGATGGGCGGTTCCCATGGCTAATTGTTCCTGCGGTCATTGGGATGATGGTGCATTCGGACGTTGCGAATGCGCCGGCTCCGGGAGAGGCAACGGAAACCTTGACGCCAATGGATCATTTGGGAGCCGTTCCTACCCCTGTCAAATCCATTCAGATAATCAAGTCGATTAGCAAAGTTGCCGACAAAGTCCAGAAATCTGCAACGGCACGCCGGGTAACCCTGCGCAAGGACACACGTGAGCAGATCAAAGAAAACCAGCCGCGTAATTCACAGGGAGAGATGGTTGATCCTAATTCGGGCCAACCTCTCAAGCCCGGAAAGATAGACGTAGGACACAAGCCGGGTGAGGAGTGGCGAACGAGAAAAGCCGAGCATGAGGCGGCTGGCAGTACACGGCAGCAGGTAATCGATGCGGAAAACAATCCGAACCTCTACCAACTTGAGGATCGATCAAGTAATCGAAGCCATCGCTATGAAGAAAAGCCACAATGAGAGCGACGTCATGAGAATTGGGTACGTTACCGTCAGCAATCGAATCATGATTGATGGCCAGTCAATCGGCTATCTTTACAGGGAGGAGCCCGATAATGAGGATGACAGCGGGTGGCGTATCTTCGCTGGCGACGAAACACAAGATTACGCGGATGATGCCTCTAATTTCGCGCTGTACAACGCATCGACCATTTTGGGGCGTGATTCCAAGCTATCTGAAATACTGGGTATTTCTTATCCAGTAACTTATGAGCGTGATTCCGAAACTGGTCAACTAGTTAGGGTTGATCCTCTCGCCGAATAAGCCCGTAAGGCGGAACCGCGAAGCGATTCCGCTGCCTGATGCCAAGGCCCGCTCTGGCGGGCCTTGGCGTTTTGCCGCTACCGCAAATAAACCGACTTGACCCAACGCCCACGCCCATCTGCCCCAGATCCATGCTGGTGCGAGCGAGGGCTTCGGCCATCGGGATGCCATGATGGCGGTCTGGCCCCGGGCCAACTGGCGTTCCCACACCACGAGGCGATCACGGCTGCGGGTTGCTAAACCTCAACACTCGATCACATTAACCGCCAGCCCGCCGCGACTGGTTTCCTTGTACTTTTCCTGCATGTCGCGGCCGGTGTCGCGCATGGTCTTGATGACCTTGTCCAGCGATACCTTGTGGCTGCCGTCGCCGCGCAGGGCCATGCGGCTGGCGTTGATGGCTTTCACCGCGCCCATGGCATTGCGTTCGATGCAGG
>CAZHXV010000008.1:18163-31712 GCA_964536455.1 uncultured Aquimonas sp. | reverse complement strand
TGAAGCGCAGCAGCAGTTCCACCGGCGAAACCGCGATGGCCTCGAACTGGAAGGCTTCCTCGGCGGGCAGCGGCAATTCTTCGGTCGAAGATGCGGGCGTATCGCCGCCAACATCGCCGCCAAACAGGGATGGCGTGCCCGTATTCGGCAGCAGGGACGAAGCGCCCGCTCCGGCAAGGAAGGGCTCATCGAACGAGGCTTCGCCTTGCGCGGGCGGCAAGGCCACCTCGATGATCTTCTGGTGCGGCGGATAGCAGATGCCGACGTCGGCGCAGCCCTGGTAACGCACCTTGAACCGGAGAACCTGCGAATCCCCGGACGCCACGAGGGGCAGCGTCGCGGTCACGGCCGCGCGGTAGGTTTCCACCTCGCCGAAAAATTCGTCGGTGCGCTGGATGCCTTGCGGCAAGGCCAGTTCGCCCACCGTGAAACCCGCGGCCTCCGGAACCGCCGACATCCGATGCCTGTAGAGGTAATAGCCCTCCGCGATCTTCCAGGTGAACTCGACCTTTTCGCGCGACGGCGCGGAAGCCGTCAGTGCGAAGGCTTCGTCGATCGGCAGAAGCTGCGACTCATCGACCGCCGCGAATGCGGGAACGGCGGCGGCAAGCGCCAGCAGCGCCAGGCAGCGGCGCAACAACAGGGAAAGCATCATCGGAAACCTGGCGGGCGGAAGGAAAGGCGAACAGCCAAGACCGCAAGTCTAGCCGTGCGTTCCCTCCTTCACAGGCTCATCGCACCGGAACCGGCACGTTGCACAGGTCGATGTGCCCGGCCGGAATCTTGTAGAAGCCATCCACGCGGTTGCGGCGGGCTTCGGTGGCGGCGGCGAAGCTGGCCGAATCGGTCTTCATCACCTGGATCTTCGTACGCGCCGCTTCCGGGACTTCGCTCGCCAGCGCGATCGCCTTGATCGGCGTGCGCTCGGCAGGGTTCTCGTAGAAACCCATCGGCGGCGGGCCGCGCTTGATGGTGCTGAGCAGTTCCATGCCCTTCAGCACGCGGCCCACGACGCTCAACTGAGCATCGAGCTGGCGCGGCGACTGGCCGATGGCGACGTACAGTTCCGCCCCGATGCTGCTGTCGTCGGCCTCGTTGCGGCCCGCGCCGAGCGTGCCGTAGCAATGCGCCAGCCACACCGTGCCGCTGGCCGGGTCGTGGCCGACCGGAAAGCCCTCGACGAAGCCGACCTGTTTCGCCCAACCGTCCGCATCCGGCAGCGAGGTGAAGTCCAGCCCCGCGATACCGCGCCGGAATTCGGCGGGCAGGTGGGTCTTGGCCGTGCCCAGCGGCTTGGCCTTGTCGGGCTCTTCGCCATCGACATCGCCGAACTGCACCACGAAGTTGTCCTGCGAGCGGTAGATGCTGGTGCCGTCCCAGAAATGCTCGCGCGCCAGGGTACGGATGTTGGCCACGTGCTCCGGCGCGAATGCCGGCGCCAGTTCGATCACGACCCGGCCACTGGCCAGTTCCAGATACAGCAGGTTTTCAGGCTTGGGTGTGCGCCAATCCGAATCCGGCGCGGCGTCGATGATCTCCTGGGCGCTGCGGTATTTGCGCGCATCCGGCTTGGCCTCCTCGGCGGGCAGGTGGGTGCAGGCGGCGAGCAGGGCCAGGGCGAGCGGAAGGCGCAGGTTCATAGCGGGGGCAGTATTGGAGGTCGAACGATTATCTTGCATGGGAGAGGAAACAGCACGACGGCAGAGGATGCTTCACCGATCCGCGTCAGTGCCGCGCATTACTGTCGTCCCGGGTCGCGGTCTTTACGTGGGTACAGGAAATCAGTGTAGAGGCCATGCGCACCGAGGGCGCGGAAGTGGGCCAAATCGCCTGGCTCGTTGAAGGTGTGGACGTAAACCGGGATGCGGCTTTGCCGCAGTTCCGCCATCAGACGTTCGGCGTCCGGACGCTGTGCGGGATTGAGAGTCACCGCGAACAGTGGCGTGGCGCGGATGAAGTCGAGCAGAGTATCGGTATCCAGACTGCTCCCGTAGAGGCTGAAGATGATCTGCTCATAGCCCAGCGCGCGGATTTCCGGGTAACGGTAGGCGTGGTACATCTGCGGGATGATGCGATCGTGCACCGGTTTCAGCTCGTCCCCGATCCGTTGCAGGCCGAGCATGACCTGGCTGTGGATGTCGGTGACGATGAAGGCGTCCGGATGCGCGGACATCCAGTCTCGCAGGCGGGCCAGATCGAGCGGGGTCTGGCCATGTTTCATGGTTGAGTGCAGAAAGGTGTCTAAATCCGGAATGGTGCCGTGATCGGCCTGCGGGAACAGGCTCTGCCAGGTGTTTTCCCAGTCGTGGATGAGAACGAGTTGGTCGTCGCTGGTCCAGGAAAAATCCAACTCGAAGACACGATGTCCGAGGGCATAGTTATGCGAGAGAACCTCAAGCGAGTTGAGGTAGGCCATGCCGTGCCAGCCTCCCCCGGCATGCGCGATCAGAGCGGGCGGCTGGATGCGCGGCGGCGAAGCGGGCCAGACATTTGTCGGCGGTTCGGGCAGCGCCAGCGGCGCGCGCGCCGGTTTCACGCGCAACATGCCAAACGGGAAGCGCTGGCGCGTGTCGGGATCGTACAGCGCCAGCGGCCACTCACCTTCGTGCATCAGGTAGGCATCCGCATTCAGCGCGGCAGTAAGCACGGGCAGGCGTTGGACGGCTTCGATCAGGCGCCCGTCGAAACTCAGCATCGCGCGCCGCGGCGCGCAGTCGGTCTTCAGCCAGAATGCGGAGGAGCCGTCCGGCTGCGGATTGAAGCGTTCGCCGGCGAACACTTCCATCGGCCCCCATTGCAGGATCGGGCAGAACGACGAGTCCCGCGGGATGCGCGCCGCTTCCGGCGTGGCGGCGATGAGCAGTTCCTCCAGCGCCCCGGCGGGTGTGGATTCGTCCTGCCAGAGCGCGCAGGCATCGGGCGTGAAAACAAACTCGGTGGCATCCTCGGCGGCGTTGCGAGGCAGTTGATGGATCTGTCCGTGCGTGTCGATCGCCAGAGCGGTGGCATGCATCGCGGCGCGGCTGACGAACCACGCTGGAGTGATGCCTTGTTTGCCGCGCCAGGCAACTAGATAGTGGTTGGCGCCCTTGATGGTCGGGGGTGTTTCCATGTCGAGTACATCCTGTTCCCGCACGAAGCGACGATCCAGCAATTCGCCTTCGCGCGAAAACGCGGCGACGAATAAGCCCGGTTTCGCTTCCTGCCCGGCGCGCGCGTTCCAAGTGAAGCGTGCCGCTTGATCCTCGCCGTTGACGAAGAACGAGATCGGTGCGCCGTCGTCGTCGGGAATGCGGATGCGGATGCCGTTGTGCGTGGCGCAGTCTAGTTGCGTCGTGGTGTGCCGCGAGAATCTGGCATTCTGCATACCCAGCAGGGTCAGCAATGCAGCCTTGTCGCAGGCACGCAGCGGTGGCGAGGGAGGCTGATCGTCGCAAGCGTCCTTGGCGGGCGAGACCCGTTTGCCGTCGAACACGTCGAGATAACGGGAGGGAAAGTAATCACGCGACGATCCAGGCCGCAGCAACGAGCGCCCCAGCGCAAAACGCGCATCGCTCTCGATCTCCAGCAGGTCGAGCACGGTCGGGGCGAGGTCGTAGCTGGTGCCGGAGGCCACGGCCGCAGATGGCGTGTGAGGGCCGAGCACGATCAACGGGAGACGGTGATCGCCGAGCGAATCGGCGCCAAACAGGCGCTTCATCGTTGGGCTGGGGAATACATGGTGATCGGCCGTCACTACCACCACACTGTCGTTCAGATAGCCGGCGGCTTTGATCCGGGTCAGGAAGTTTTCGAGCAACTGGTCGGTACAGTGCAGCGCCTCGATGAACGGGTGGTCGCTGCCGTAAGGCGTGCATTCCTGGTAGCTGAAGCCAGGCAGATGGCTTCCGATGGTCAGCAGGGTGAGATTGAAGGGCGAGCCGGTGGCGCGCAAGCGTTCGATTTCGGCGAAAGCCTGATCGAACAGGTCGGGATCGCCCAGGCCCCAACCGCCGGGGCGGGGGGTGTAGCCCATTTCCTGCCATTCATCGAACCCGAGCACGCGGTCGTAGCCATGCTCGGACAGGAAGTGGCCCTTGCCGGCGAAGCTGGTTTCGGCGCCGCCGAGGTAGCTCTGGGTGTATCCGGCCTGATGCAGCACGTCGCCCAGACAGGTCTGCTCCTCCGCCATGCCGTCGAAGCCGGCGAGCGATTCGCTATTGCGTTCGAACGGAAACAGTGTGCCGCACTGGGAATTGGTGATGCCCTCGATGGTGATGAAACTGGCCGCGTAGTAATCGCGCAGTAGCGCCTGGGTATGCATGCGGTGGGCGAGATTGGGCATCAGTTCCGGATAATCTGGGTGTTCGATCACCCGTTGCCCGAGCGATTCGAGATAAATCAGGATCAGGTTGCGTGGCGGATTGGCCGGCACGGCGCGGATGCTGGACTTGGCCGGCAAATCGACTTCGACCATGCCGCTTTTGCGCCAGCGTTGCAGTTCCGCTTCCGGCAGATCGAGCCGTTTGGGGCCATACCAGGTGCGGGCCTCGCTCGCCAGCATCCATTCCGGCAAACCCGTGCGCGCAATCACTACGCAGGTCAGCGCGAGCGCGGCCAGCAGCCATGCTCCGGCGCGCGGTAGGCGCGGCAAGCGTCGGGCCAGTTGCCAGGCCAAGAGCGGGATGCTGACCAGCGCCGTGAGCAACAGCAGGCACAATACGCGGTACTGGCTCCAGGCTACGGCAAACGATTTCGGCTCTAGGTGGATGAATACCTCGCTGGTGAAACCGGCGCCGGAAAACTGCACCAGACCGTAAAAGGAAAGCCGCACGATCAGCATCGACGCGAGCGCCACGCACAGCACCCACGCCGCCAGCCAACGCGGCATAAGATTGGGAAGTAGGATCAAGAATGCCAATAGCGTGCTGGTGCCGAACAAGTGCAAAGTTTGAAGTTCGGTCCAGCCTAGGTCATCAAAGGCGAAGTGAACTGGGAGCGACAGGATGCCAACCAGTCCAATCAGCGCAAGCGTGAAAAGAAGACGATAGGATGCACGAGCAGGCGTTTGTGGAGTGATCTTCATCGTGCAGCATAGAGGGTAGTTACAACATAAACTAGTAATTTGTTTAAGGAACTTTTGTTCATACTAGTATTCTGCCGCTATGGCTAAAAAATGGAATATAATTTCTGATACAAAGGATTGCACGAGACAAGAAGGTTGCTCTGCAAACCAGAAAAGCCTCGGCCACACTCCTGCGAAAGCGGCGGATCCAGTGACTCCAAGAATAGAAGCATAGGGATCATTACTTGGGCAGGCACGGCGATATATCGCGAGTGCGATACGCTTTGGATGCCGGAGGGCAACTTATTGCACCTCCGGCCAACTTAATTAGGATTTAATTTAAAATCCCTCCGACTTATAGTTTGAAAAAGAGAGGGGTGGTAAATGTTTATATCCTTCTAATCCAACGCCATCCACATTTGCTTTAGGCCATTGAATGACATACTTTACATTAGCTCCCGTTTGAGTTTGGGCTGTTTTTAACGCATTAGCCGCATCCGCATCATTGTAGTGAGTTTCGCCAATGATGATGGGCTTCCCAGACACTGCTTGGAAATGATTAAATATAGAAGTCGCAACGCTTGGACTTGTAACATACATGTGTAATTTCAGATAGTTAGGAAAGTCATTGCCATATATATTAATCATTGTTGGTGAGCGATGTTGCACTTGCCACAAGCTAGACGAAATAATTGAAAATCCCACGGTTTTTTCTTTAGTGAAATTACCAACAAATTCATGCCATACTTTTCCCAGTATAACTTCTTGTCTTTCTTGGAGCAGATTATATTCTTCTGGATATTGATTCATACATTGTAAAACATCCGAATTCGAACACGAGTGCAATGTTTTCATGGCATCTAATGGAGTAGCTTCGTTTTCTAGATCCATTAAATAGTTTAATCCTGAAGTTTCCAAGACATTCCTTAATGCCTTGATAACTTCCCAGTTTTCTCTCCAAATAGGCGTCCGCTGCCATAGCGGTTCAACACTTTTTGTTTTATCACGGGAAGCATCACCATCAATTAAGTCAGCACCGTTGAACGTGTATTCAATATCTTTCTTGCAGCTCAAATACCAACTCACCCAGAAAGTCACTTTGTTGCATCCACCTGGATGTGTATTAAATAACACCTCTATAAAACCTGTGTCTTTAATATCTGATAGATATAATGACAAATTATTTAAATACTGCGGATCAACATAGTAAATTGTGCCAAAACCACTTGTTTTTGCTCTGGTATTGATATAAGTGCCATGATCGTACCATTGAGACCCCCTTCCGTGAAAAAAATTTACCCCTATTCTGCGCTGCCCTTCTAAATACATAGCCTCCAGTTGAAGCTTGACTAAATTTCTAACACCAGGCTGGTGATAATTTTTAATAATGCCGAATGGCATGATTATATTGGTGTCGCCTGGGTCTTGAGCCGAAGTCCATTGGTGATCATACCAAGCCATCACAGAGCCTCCTTCCGCTATTTCACTCTGAGGGGCACTATTGGCAATAACAATATCTTCATCCAGTAAAGGAGCAGCGTTGAAAATTGCTTGGGCACTGCTTGGCCAATTGCTGTCATTTCCTGGATAACTATCATGAGCTTTCAACTGCATGGTATGGCCGGAAGTGTTAGTCCAAGTCCAATCTTTCGTCCAACTGTTTGCTGCGGAGCAAGATACCAAACCTAGAGTTGGTTGAGTGTACCAAATACAGGATATGGGCGTATTTTGCTTCTGTACTGCCATGGTTACAGTACATGTGGAAGCGCCTTGGTTCAAAGTGCATGGGCTATTGGATGATAGGGTGCCGCTTGGAATTAAGGCAGGGTTGGCGATAACGATTTTTTCATCCAGTAAAGGAGCAGCGTTGAAAATTGCTTGGGCGCTGCTTGGCCAATTGCTGTCATTTCCTGGATAACTATCATGAGCTTTCAACTGCATGGTATGGCCGGAAGTGTTAGTCCAAGTCCAATCTTTCGTCCAACTGTTTGCTGCGGAGCAAGATACCAAACCTAGAGTTGGTTGAGTGTACCAAATACAGGATATGGGCGTATTTTGCTTCTGTACTGCCATGGTTACAGTACATGTGGAAGCGCCTTGGTTCAAAGTGCATGGGCTATTAGATGATAAGGTGCCAGTTGCAGATTGAGCGAAGCTTGGGATAATAATAAAAATCATTAATATTATTGAGTTTATTTTGTTATTACACATCAGAACTCTCCCAATCTTTCCGAGTGTATCAAATATTATAGTGAATTTAATTCGCCGGCAAACATCAAGTGTCGATGGCGCATGGTCGATGGCGGTGAAGACATGGTTTAAGGAATACCTGACCATCACCGAGCGTGTCAAGACCCTAAACAATACCCAACCTGATTAGCCCCCGTAGCCTTCCCCGTCAAGTAGTGCATTCATAAGGAGAGGTTTCCCGCTCGCATTTCTGGCGATAGAGGCTCGGTGGCAGGTTTCCGAGCGACTCGTGCGGGCGTTCGTCGTTGTAGCGTTGCAGCCAGGTGTCGGTGATCTCCCGGACCTGATCCAGGTCCTCGAACAGGTGGGCGTCGAGCACCTCGGTGCGGTAGGTCTTGTTGAAGCGTTCGATGTAGGCGTTCTGGTTGGGCTTACCCGGCTGGATGTAGCGCAGTTCAATGCCGTGATCCCGACACCAGTCCACCACTGGCTGGGCGGTGTACTCTGGGCCGTTGTCGCACCGGATCGCACGGGGCAGGCCGCGCCAGTCCCTGAGCTGCCCCAGCACCCGGATCACCCGTTCGGCCCGCAGACTGGTATCGATCTCGATGGCCAGCGCTTCCCAAGCGCCTTCGTCCAGGACATTGAGGGTCCGGAACCGCCGTCCGCCGTAGAGCGTGTCGGCCATGAAATCCATCGACCACAAGGCATTGGCCTGCATCGGCACCTCCAGTGTTTGCCGTTCCCGCTTGGGCAACCGCTTCTTCGTCCGCCGCGGCAGGTTCAGCCCGAGCCGGCAGTACACCCGCCACACCCGCTTGTGGTTCCAGCGGCGACCGTCCAGCCGCATCCGCCGGAAGCACTTCCAGAACCCCCAGCGCCCGTGCCGGGCGACGATGGCCTGCAGCGCCTCGATCACCTCGGCGTCGCCGGCCAGGGCATCGGCCGGCACCCGATACCAGGACCGCTGCGACAGCCGAGCCACACGGCATGCACGACGGATCGATATCCCATGCTCGACCACCAAGGCCTCAGCGACTTCGCGGCACCTCAGCGGTCCCTCTGCTTTTTTGCGATCAGATCCTTGATCGCCGTGTTCTCCAGCGCCAGGTCCGCGTACATCCGCTTGAGCTTGCTGTTCTCCTGCTCAAGCTCGCGAACCCGCACCAGCTCGGTCACGTCCATACCGCCGTACTTCGATTTCCACTTGTAGTACGTCGGCACGCTGATCCCGTGCTTGCGAACCACATCCTTGATCGGAAGCCTGCTGTCGGCCTCCTTCAAGATCGCCACGATCTGCGACTCGGTGAATCGACTCTTGCGCATTGAGAACCTCCTTCAGGACTAGCCTGCCAGATGCTCCCCTTAACAATGACGTCTTCTCAGGGGAAGGCTACGCCATCAGCGGGCGCCACGCCTTCCGCCAAGCCAAATACGCCCGTCGCTATCTGGCCGGAGCCGCCTACCTCGAACTCATCCGAGCTGAGATAGCCCAATGCCGAGTGGAGCCGGGTTCGATTTCGATGTAGCCAAATACGTGTTCACCGTCGCTTATGAGCATGCGGCGCCTGCCACTTACCACTCAAAGCAATGACTTCAATGACGATAGTTGTATAGCTGAATTTATAGACCGTATCACGCCGGCGCGCGCACCTTCTTCAGCACCATGGCCAAGGCGTCGAGCAGGGCATCGATGTCGGATTCGCCATGTCCGGCGGAAAGCGCAATGCGCAGCCGGGCACGGTTTTCCGGCACGGTGGGCGGATGGATCGCAGCGACCAGGAAGCCGGCCGCTTCCAGTGCCTTCGCCGCAGCCAGCGCCGCATCGGCCTCCCCCACCATCACCGGCTGGATCGCGGTGGACGAATCCAGCAGCGGGATGCCAAGTTGCTGCGCGCCGCGCCTGAAACGCGCGACCAGCGCGGCGAGCTTGAAGCGTCGCCAGCTTTCCTTGCGCGCCAGGTTCAGCGCCGCCAGGCTCGCTGCGGCCAGCGCGGGCGGCAGCATCGTGCTGTGCTGGCTGGAACGCGCGGTGTCGGCGACCTGCGCGATCAGGTCTTGCGGGCCGAGCAGCACGGCGCCGTGGCCGCCCAGCGCCTTGCCCAGCGCAACCAGCTGCAACGGCACTTCACGCACGGTCAGCCCGGCGTGCGCCACCGAGCCCGCCCCGTCCGGGCCGATCACGCCCGCGCCGTGCGCATCGTCCACGTAGAAGGTTGCGTCTTCGGTGCGCGCCAGCACCGCCAGCAGTTTCAGCGGGGCCAGGTCGCCATCCAGGCTGAATACGCCATCGGTGGCCAACAGCGCGGCGGCTTCCGGACGGCTGCGCAACTGCCGCAATGCGGCATCCACGAGCAGGTGCGGGTAATGCTTGAGTTCCGCGCCCGCCAGCCTTGCGCCATCGAGCAGGCTGGGATGGTTGAGTTTGTCCTGCACGCACAGGTCGCCCTCGCGCAACAGCGCCTGCTGCACGCCGAGGTTGGCGGCATGGCCGGAACCGAACAGCAGCGCCGCCGGATACTGTTGCCAGGCGGCGACGGCGTCTTCCAGTTCGCGGTGTTCGCGAAAGCGCCCGAAACCGGCGGGCGAGGCGCTGCTGCCGACGCCGCGCCAGGCCGCGCTTTCCTGGAGGCTGGCCACCACTTCCGGATGCTGCGCCAGGCCCAGGTAATCGCTGCCGCAGAAATTGCGCAGTTCGCGGCCATCGACCAATACGCGCACGCCCTCGCGCGCAGACAGTTCGCGTCGCGTGTGTACGGGGGCTGCGCGTTCGCGCCGGGCGGCAGCCACGCGTGCGGCCAGCGATGCGCGGGGCGGACGGTGCGGTTCGTGTTCGCTCATGGCGTAAGGTGGCTCGTGGATGCGGGTGGGCGTACAGCGTGCGCCGGTGGCACATTAAGGCCCCAGTCTGGAAAGGGCGCGAATGGCTGTCAATCGGACAATCGGGATATGGCGCGGCGCACTGGAGCGCGCGGTATTGCCGCCGCGTTGCTTGATGTGCGGCGAGATTCACGCCGACCCGCTGGATATGTGCGCGGCCTGCCTTGCGGAATTGCCGCGCAATGCGCCGGCCTGCATCCGCTGCGCGATGCCGCTGGCGGGCGCGCACGAGACCTGCGGGGAATGCCTGAAATCGCCGCCGCCGTTCGAATTGGCCGCCGCACCGTGGCTCTATGCCGGTGCCCTTGCCGGCCTGCTGCCGCGCTTCAAGTTCCACGCCGAACTGGCGTGCGGCCGCCTGCTCGCCACCCTGGCGCTGGAAGCGCTGCGGCACTGGGATGGCTGGCGCGGCGTGGAACTGACGATTCCCGTTCCCCTGCACGCCCAGCGGCTGCGCCGGCGCGGTTACAACCAGGCGCTGGAGCTGGCCCGCCCCCTGGCGCGGGGGCGCAGGTTGCCGCTGGCCCCGCAAGGGTTGCTGCGCATCCGCGACACCGCCCCGCAGACCGCGTTGTCCGGCGATGCGCGCCGCCGCAACCTGCGCGGTGCTTTCGCGGCCAACGGCGTGCCGCAGGGCGCGGGCGTGCTGCTGATCGACGATGTGTTCACCACCGGCGCGACCCTGCGGGAAGCGGCCGCCACCTTGCAGCGTGCCGGCGCGGCGCGCGTCCATGTACTGGCGATGGCGCGCGTGCCGTGAAGGGTTGCGGCAATCCAACCCGGCACTGAACGCGGGAAATGGCTGCACTTACGGCTGGCGAAGGCTCCGGAGTAGGCTTCGGGACGCCCATTCACGCCAAGGAGTCAGGCCATGAAAGTGATCCATACCCCGATCGCCGTTGCGTTCGCCGCCCTGTTCGCCTCCGCTGCAGCGCACGCGGAATCGCCGGCACCCCAAGCTGCGGAAGAACACTCCCGCATCGCAGTGGAGTGGGGCGATCCCGCGCAGCTCACCGAATACCGCCGCGCCCGCGACGGCAGTTCCAGGCGCGAAGTCGAAACGTCGTTGAAAGCGCTGTCCAAGCACCTGCGCAACCGCGCCGACCAGATGCTGCCCGAAGGCCAGAGCCTTGCCGTGCGGATCAACGATCTGGATCTGGCGGGCGAGTACGAACCCTGGAACGGCTTCCGCTACGACCATGTGCGCATCATCCGCAGCATCTACCCGCCGGAAATCAAGCTGACCTACGCCCTGCGCGATGCCCAAGGCCAGGTACTGCGCGAGGGCGATACCACGCTGCACGATCCGGGCTTCCAGCTTGGCGTCAGCCCCATCGACCACGATGCCTTGCGCTACGAGAAGCGCATGCTGGACAACTGGCTGCGTCGCGAATTCGGCGCGCCGGCCACCGCGCAGAACTGATCCGCCACGGTGCTGGAAGCGGCCCTTACGCCGCTTCCAGCCGCGCGAACGCCAGCACCAGCCATTTCTGCCCGGCGTCCTCGAAATTCACCTGCACGCGGGCATGCGTGCCGCCGCCTTCGGCATCCACGATGACGCCCTCGCCGAACTGCGCGTGGCGCACGCGCTGGCCCAGACGGAAGCCGCTGTCCGGCTCCTCGCGCAATCGCGGCGGCATCGCGCCGAAACGCGATGGCCGGCTCACCGCCAGGCGCGGGCGAATCTCGTGCAGCACATCCGCGGGAATTTCCCGCAGGAAGCGCGAAGGCACGCCATAGGTATCCACGCCGTGGATGCGGCGGCTTTCGGCGTAGGAAAGCACCAGCCGCTGCTGCGCCCGGGTGATGCCCACATAGGCAAGCCGGCGTTCTTCCTCCAACCGGCCCGGCTCGTCCAGCGAGCGCTGCGCCGGGAACAGGCCTTCCTCCAGCCCGGCCAGGAACACCCAGGGAAACTCCAGCCCCTTGGCCGAGTGCAGCGTCATCAACTGCACGCCGTCCTCCCACTGCTGCGCCTGGCCTTCGCCGGCTTCCAGCGCCGCGTAGGACAGGAAGGCCACCAGCTCCGGCAGGTTTTCGTCGTCCTCGCTGCGCGAGAAGCGGCTGGCGACGGTGACCAGTTCGTCCAGGTTCTCGGTGCGCGAGTCCAGCATCCCGCGCTGCTCGGCGGAATAATGCGCACGCAGGCCGGAGGTGGCCAGCATCTGTTCGATCTGCTCGGCCAGCGACACGCCCGGCAACGATTTCGCCAGCGCCTCGACCAGTTCCACGAAGCCGCGCAGCGCATTCTTCGCGCGCGCCGCAAGCGAACCTTGCGAGATTTCCAGCAGCGCCGCTTCCCACAACGGCGCGGCTTCGTCGCGGGCCCGCTGGCGCACCTGATCCAGCGTGCGTTCGCCGATGCCGCGCGCCGGCACGTTCACCACGCGCTCGAACGCGGCATCGTCCGCGCGGTTGGCGGCAAGGCGCAAGTAGGCCAGCGCATCCTTGATCTCGGCGCGCTCGAAGAAGCGCTGCCCGCCATAGACGCGGTACGGCAACCCGGCCTCGATCAGCGCCTGCTCGAAGGCGCGCGATTGCGCGTTGCTGCGGTACAGGACGGCGCAATCGCTGGCGCGCCCGCCCTGCTCGATCTGCACCCGGATGCGCGAAACCGCGAAGCGCGCTTCGTCGTTCTCGTCGTGCGCGGCGTACACCTCGATGGCCTCGCCGTCCGGGCCTTCCGTCCAGAGCTTCTTGCCGATCCGATCCGGATTGTTCGCGATCACCGCGTTCGCGGCGGCGAGGATGTTCGAGGTGGAACGGTAGTTCTGTTCCAGCCGGATGGGTTTCGCGCCGGCGAAATCGCGCAGGAAGTGCTGCACGTTCTCCACCCGCGCCCCGCGCCAGCCGTAGATGGATTGGTCGTCGTCGCCGACCACCATCACCTGCCCGGTCTCGCCCGCCAGCACGCGCACGAAGGCGTACTGCACGGTGTTGGTGTCCTGGAACTCGTCCACCAAGAGGTGCGTGAAGCGCTGCCGGTAATGCGCCAGCAAAGGCGGCGTATTCAGCAAAGTTTCGTGGGCGCGCAGCAGCAGCTCGGCGAAATCCACCAGCCCGGCGCGGCGGCACACGTCTTCATAGGCGGCGTAGATGCGCACGAAGGGATCGCTCGGCGCGTGCCCGCCCTGGATCGACGCCGGCCGGCGGCCTTCGTCCTTGTTGGCGTTGATGAACCACTGCGCCTGCTTCGGCGGATGGCGCGCATCGTCCAGGCCCAGATCGGCGATGACGCGCTTGATCAGGCGCAACTGGTCGTCCGAATCGAGCACCTGGAAGGTTTCCGGCAGCCCGGCATCGGCGAAGTGCAGGCGCAGCAGCCGGTGCGCCAGCCCGTGGAAAGTGCCCATCCACATCCCGCGCGTACCGCCCTCGCGCATCAGCGCCTCGCAGCGGTGCCGCATTTCGCGCGCGGCCTTGTTGGTGAAGGTG